>JBAUVZ010000209.1:0-6250 GCA_049583505.1 Candidatus Sulfotelmatobacter sp. | reverse complement strand
CCTTCGCCTGGTTGACGAGTTGAAACGACGGCAGCAGACCAGCTACGTTCCCGCTGCCCCCTTTGTGAACGCTTATTTGGGACTCGGTGACAACGAGCAGGCACTTGCCTGGCTGGAGCGGGCCTACCAGGAGCAGTCAAACATAATGCAATTGATAAAAGTCCATCCCTTCTTTGATCCTTTGCGCGGCGATCCGCGTTTTGTGGATCTGGTGCACCGCGTCGGGCTGGACCAGCCTCGATAGCCACCTTTTTAAAGAACGTGGCAAGGAAGATCCTAGTCGTCCATTTCGTGACAACATCTGGTTGATGAATTAAAACGACGGCAGCAGGCAGGCTACGTTGCCGCCGCCCCCTTTGTGAACGCTTATTTGGGACTCGGTGACAACGAGCAGGCACTTGCCTGGCTGGAACAGCCTACGAGGAACGCCAGCGATGACATTCACCCGGTTCATCTTCACCGGCACAGTTTCGAGCTCACCCGGGTCGCAGGACAGTCCAAGGCTGGAATCCTCAAAGATGTGCTCATGCTGGGAGGTTATCAGGAAGCAGAAGTCGATTTCGTTGCCGACAATCCGGGGCTGACCCTTTTTCATTGCCACCAACAGCTGCACATGGACTTTGGGACTCCCAAATGATGCTGGCAGGTCGAAGAACGGCCACTCCTTCCCCAATGGGCACTGCTTCCAACATGACCGGTACCTCTCCAGCTATAGCGTTTGCAGGAAGTTGACCAGGTCCTGCATCTGCTGCGGCGTGAGGCCTATTTGGAAGCGTTGGTTGTAGAAATTCACGACTTGCTGCAGATTGGCTGCTACTCCGTCATGGAAGTAAGGCGCACGTGCCGCCAAACCTCGCAGAATAAGACCCTTCCCTCGGCCGATGTCGCTGCATTGTCCGGTGATCAGCGCTTTGCCAGGATCGGAGGTGTAGTACGTATTGCCGGCGAGCGGCCCTTCGATGCAGGCCAACTCGAACACCGGCAAGATCGGAATTTGCAGTTCCTTGAGCCCAGCCAGGATGTTCGGGTCGGTTTCATACAGTGGCGAGCGGCTTGTTCCAATGTCCAACGGAAGGGGGAACGAATGATTTCCCACATTAAACGTATCGTGGCAGGTAGTGCATGTTCCCGCAATCTGCTGATTGCCCGTGGTTAGTCCTGGGACGTTGCTGATGGTCAGGGGTTGGGTGTTGAAGATCTGCTCGCCGCGCGCAATGGAAGCTTGCTGTAGATTCCGGGAGTTCTGGAAGGACGCATAGATCGTA
Organism: Candidatus Sulfotelmatobacter sp.; assembly: GCA_049583505.1. GTDB lineage: Bacteria > Acidobacteriota > Terriglobia > Terriglobales > Acidobacteriaceae > Sulfotelmatobacter. Next base: position 4,985 of record JBAUVZ010000209.1, on the reverse strand, counting down.
AATACGTCGGGCGTGAACGGTTTTCCCTGAGGGTCGGCGCCCAAAGAATCGTTAATTCCCGGATAGTACGGTTGGGTAGACAGGAATTGGGCCCCTCCCTGCGCCTTTCTTGAGAGATCTCCGGCGTTGAAATCAAACAATTGCGCAGAATTGAGAGCCAGTTCGAAGTCCACGATGTTGCTGAGTTGCGTTGCCGTAGGAGCTTGCCCGGCCTGGGCATGGGTCAGAGTTGCGTCAATTGCCTGTTGCGTCAAGTCGGTATTCAAGTTGGCGGGGAAGGTTTGCCCATTGTTCAGAGGGAACGCGAGCGATTCCCGGCCATCAAACATGACTGCACTCAAGAAACCTAGATTTGTCGTTGGTAACGGCCGGCGATAAACGGAAACTGTCTGCACCCCCTCGGAATCGGTGGTGAGCGCGCAACCATACGGATCCTGCACGGCAGTGATCGTGTATTGGGGCGCGGATGCATCTGGGTTATTCGGCGGAACGGTCAGTCCGATGCGAATGAGTCCGTTGTTCAGGACCAGACTGTTGTTTATGGGGCCGGTGGGACAAGTCGAACCATCGATCTGCGCAAACAGCGGATCTCGGCCTCGGGTGATGAAGTACCGGAATTGCGCATCGGCAGCACTCAATCCGAATGCGTTGCTGGGTTGGTGGCAAGTTCCGCATGTTCTGCCGTTCGTGCCGAGACTCTGAAAAAAGGGGCCACTCAGATCGACGCTTCCCGTGTTGCTGTACGTCCCGGAGAACCCGGTGAAGTCGAGAAACGGGAAAAGATTGCGAAGGTAAACGTCGGCGATCGCGACGCCGCTGGCAAGCATCCCAAGCGCGATAACCCAGCGCAGGATTCGTTTGCCGGAACGATTGGGCCACAACCACATAGCAAGAGCGTGGAATCCTCGAACATCGATTTTCTTCTGCATTATTTTGTTAGACATCATCCTCTCCTTAGCGATTGACTTAGTTTTCCGCGCGCCCCGCGGGTGCGGCCTGTTATTTTGTCAGTAGATGATCAGGTAGATCTGGTTGTCGACGTAGAAGCCTGCACAGGACAGACGGCTACTGTTGCACATGCTCGTCAACTCGACCTAGGTCTTTGTGATTGTGTTGTTGCATCCAGCTCCCAAACCCAGAACACAGGCACCGACCGTGGCCCCAACGTCTGAGTTGGGATTTGCGCCCCCTGCTGTGGCGGACAGAAGACGGTCGTTTACCTGGAACTGGAAGTCGATCGTGTAGTCACCGACGCCCCACTCGTGAAACAAGAAGTTGCATGGCGCAGTTGTAGCAGCGGCGCCGGAGAATGCGGAATTGAAACACCTTATGACGCCGGCTTGATCGACTAGCACCATTGCCTTGACCAGGCCACCGGCGGTAGAAGGCTGCGCCGCGTTGCCTGCGCTGTCGAGGGTCATCCGATTCAGGCTTGAATCCCCTAGGACAAAGTTCTGGCCAGGGGCGACCCGCATGCCTCCATCTCCTATCTGAGCTCCCGGCACAAAGCATCCGGGACAACCGGCCACGAAAGTTTCTGCCAGATACGCGCCGCCGTTGCTGTATATCTGCACTGAATCGGAGTCAGTCGCACCGTTACTGCCGAAGCGCGATATGGGGCCGCCGGGGTTGGTTGGGCTGAACACGTTCAGCCCTCCTGTAATGCCCTGATTGCCCACGAACGAGTTGGAGCCGAGCGTGGCAAACGCGCCGGCAGGCATCTCGCCTAAAAGGCTCGCGTTCAAGTTCGCCACTTCGGTAGTCGAGGTAAATTTGAGCGGGGCCTTTCCCGTGGCGACCGTCGAGATCAGTTCACGGGCCGTAAGGTCGCCGGTCACCGCTTCATTCCCGGTTACGGTTGGAAACGTCTGTCCAGCCGCAAAGATGATCAGGCCTTTATTGCTGATCTTCAGCCCGGTCTCGCTCGGAGCGGCAGTTCCCGAGCCGTAGAGCGGAGTCAGGGTGCCGGATGGCGACGCTGTATCATTGCCCGCCGGTTCGGCCTGCAACTGGAATGTCTGCGTTACTGGCGCGCTCGTGGTCTTGTTGAATGCCGATGCCACAAATGTCTCCGGTTGCGAGTTCTTCCCAGCAGTCGCGGTAGCCGCGCCCGTGGCCGGATGGTTCAGCTTGCCCGCAACATTGACGGTGGTGGTGCCTACCTGTGTCACGATCGAGCTTTGAACGTTGGTGGCTGTGGTGAACAACGGCAGCGAATTTGTTGTGCCGCCAGAGGTCGTCACATCGGACGAGGTCGAAGGCGACGCCGACGAGGAGTTTGCAGCCGCAGCAGGGCTGCTTGAACTTGCCTCGCCTGCAACTACTGGAGTCGCAAGCACAAATGCTGACGCCGGCAAGCCGCCCAGAGTCTGGGCATCGGCGGCCTTCAATGCATAGGGCACGCTGAGCAGCAGCACACGCGGCTGCTCCTGCCCGCCGTTGATTGTCACACCCAGCCAGCGTGCTTCGCCCGAGGTGAACAGATCAAGCGGCAACCCCTCGGCGTTAGTCGCGCCGAGTTGGGCCGTGAAATTGCCCTTGGCGTCGGCCTGGACGTTCTGAGTCTCGATCCACAATGGCGAGCCTTCAAATTGATCTTTGTAAATGGCGAACGTGGCGCCGGCGACACCGGAGACAGCTTTGCCTTGGCTATCGACTGCTCTGGCTGAAAAATTCACCAGGCGCGGAACGACCGCCGACGAGGCCGATGCAGCAGGTTGTTGGGCGTTTAAGAACGAACAAAACATCGAAACTCCCACACAGGCCGAGAGCAGATAGCGGCTGAATGTCATCGCAACCCCAAATTGTGTAGTTAGTCGGGAATTCACCAGAGTGGTTCGAAGTCGGTGCTAAAATAGCGATCAATCTGTGCTTCCCGTCTTCCCCAGACGGGGGAAAACTAGCCGAAATGCTCTGGCCGAGTCCTAAAATCGCCGCTCAAAACTTCTCAAAAGTTCTAAAAACCGTGCTATGTCCAGCCTGAGCAGCAACTTATACCAGTTCGGCGAATTCTGCCTCGACCCGCAAAGCCGGGTGTTGAGGAGAGGCGGGACGACTGTGCCACTGACCCCGAAGGCCTTCGATGTCCTGTTCTTGTTGATACAAAACGCCGGAAGGATTGTGACCAAAGACGAATTGATGAAAGCGGTCTGGCCAGACAGTTTCGTCGAAGAGTCGAACCTGACGCAGACGATTTTCATGGTGCGGAAAGCATTGGATGAGACGGCCGATCGGCGCTACATCCTCACCGTGCAAGGCCAGGGTTACCAGTTTCTTGTTCCAGTTACAGAAGCCGACAGGAACGGGCCGAAGATAGAAGCGCCTATGGCCGCTCCCGATGCGAGAAGTGTCCCCGAAATTCAATTGCACTCGCCCCCGCGCGCGAGAGATTGGAGATGGGCCGTCATCGCCTCCGCCGCAGTCGTGCTGCTCCTGCTAGTGGTGGTCTCCATTTGGCTTTGGCGTTCGCGGCACGGCGCGGCTGAACAGCCAGGCAGAACCATGCTAGCGGTCCTGCCATTTGAGAATTTCACCGGCGATCCCGGGCAGGATTACTTCAGCGATGGGTTGACGGAAGAGATGATCAGTCAACTCGGGAACCTCGACCCTGCCCATCTTGGTGTCATTGCCCGGACGTCGGTGATGCACTATAAGGACTCTCGGGTATCAATTCCTCAGATCGACAAGGATTTGGGAGTGCAGTATGTGATCGAGGGCAGCGTCCGTCGAGATGCCGAGCGGGTGCGGATTACGGCGCAGCTGATCCAGGTCAAAGACCAGAGCCATCTGTGGGCGCGGGAATACGATCGGGACCTGGGCCATCTGCTGGAATTGCAGGCGGAGATTGCGCGCGAGGTCGCCAACGAAATCGAATTCAGCCTGATCGGGCGTCGGCCGATCGAGGCGGCGCGGGACGCTGCTGCGCCTGTGCCGGGGGCGAAGTCCTATGAGGCGTATGACCTGTACCTCAAGGGCCGCTATTTCTGGAACAAGAGGACGGCGGAAGGATTTCGACAGGCAGCCGATTACTTCCAGCAGGTGATCGATGAGGATCCGAATTACGGCCGCGCCTACGCCGGGCTGGCGGATACTTTCACCTTGATGAGCACATGGTACGTGGGTCCGCAAAACGAGCTGATGCCGAAGGCGCGGACTGCGGCCTTGCGGGCGCTGGAACTGAATGAGAGTCTCGCCGAGGCGCACGCTTCCCTCGCCCTGATCAGAGAGAACTACGATTACGACTGGCCGGGATCGGAGAAGGAATTCCGGCGGGCGATTCAACTCGATCCGCAATATGCCACCGCGCACCAGTGGTATGCCGAGTTTCTTTCCTGGCAGGGCCGCTTCGAGGAAGCGTTTGCCGAAAGCGAGCGGGCGCGGCAACTGGATCCGTTATCGCTGATAATTGCCACCGATCACGCAAGAATTCTGTATAACTCACACCAATATGAGAGCGCGGTGAAGCAATACGGCTCGGTGCTCGAACTGGATCCAAATTTTCATTATGCGCGGTATGCGATGATTCCATGCTATTTGCAGCTGGGCAGATATGACGAGGCAATCGACGGGATCAATCGCTGGGCGGTGCGAGAGGAAGGGTCATGGTTTTGGGCGTGGAAGGCGGCCGTTTATGGCCGCTCGGGCCATGCAGAGGAGGCCCGCCAGGCGTTGGTGAAACTTGAGCAGGTTTCTGGCTCGCGCGCGGAACGAACCCCAGCGTTGATAGTCGCCTATGCGGGCACAGGCCAGAAAGAGCGAGTGATCGAGCTGCTGCAAAAAGCATACTCGGAGCACTCGAACGCAGTGGTGCAAATCAAAGTAGACCCGATGTACGACCCGATACGAAACGATCCGCGGTTTGATCGGCCCCGGGATTTTTGATCCAGTCTGAGAGTGAGTTTCCGGCAAAATCGAAGGACCAGGAAGGGAGATTTGCCGTGAGACGAAGACGATTTTCGGTGGAGCAGATCGTGGCAATCCTGAAG
>JBAUVZ010000208.1:0-38222 GCA_049583505.1 Candidatus Sulfotelmatobacter sp. | reverse complement strand
TGCTGCGCAGCCGATTAGCGGCGCCTCTGGGATTGCCCTGGATTACAGGCAAGCCGGATATTTATGCCCGGTTGTCCCCCTCTTTATCCGGCTATACCAAAATCCTCGGTTCCACCCGCTCCCGCCCGCGCTCCAAACACTCGGCTTAAGGACGCGCAAACCGTGGCCTGAGGCTGTACCGTAATTAATAGTTATTGTGCGTAGGCCGTCTTCCGTCCGCCGCCCCGACAATTCAGCCATGTCGAAGCCTTGACCGAATGATTTCGTCGGTGCACGAGGCGGATTTGAGCCACGGATCTTTGGGTTATGAGTGAGTGGAAAAACGTAATTTCAACGAGTTGCGCGGACAAGGACGAGCTTCAAAATACCTGCAACTGCTCGGACAAGCGACTTCTCCCTTAATCTCATGACGAGCGCCGGCTCTGTTAGTTTGTACGACCGATGCGCTCATATCCATTGCAGTGGCAGATCGAAGAAGTGCGTTATTGTCCAATAGGATGAACATCGCTTTCGAAGCCTTTGTGTATTGACGTCCTCTGTGGGCAACCGTAGCATCGTTTCTTGAACGGAAATCGCCGCCTCTCAGCCCATGGCAGGCGGCGTGCTGATCTTCGTCAGCTATTTTCTAGTGACGGTATACGAGGAAAAACAGCGCATGCGGAGAGCGGATAGCGATGGCCACATTTGAGATTGATGGAGTTCTACCTGTCATTCCGACTCCATTTACTCGCGATGGGAGCTTGGACTGGGCGGCCCTCGACGGTTTGCTGGAGTTTGCAATCAGCGCTCGTGTCTGTGGAGTCGTACTTCCTGCATACGCCAGCGAATTCTACAAACTTCGGGATGCTGAGCGCCGCGACCTCGTATTTCGGGCGGTTAGCACTCTGAACGGTCGCCTTCCCATCGTGGCGCAGGTAAATCATGTTTCCACCGCTTATGCAGCGGAAACGGCGCGTGATCTTGAACGCGCCGGCGCCGCCGCAATTTCTGTCGCCGTTCCACGGGTTTTCGGTTTGCCGGAACGCGACCTGCTCCGTTATTTTGACCGGATTCTGAAAGCGATCACTGTGCCGCTGGTCATCCAGGACTTCAACCCTGGAGCCGCAACCGTGAGCCTAGAGTTTGTAAAGTCTCTCCACGGCCAGCATGCGCACTTTCAATATCTGAAGCTTGAAGAGCCTATGATGTCCGGGAAAGTGCAGTCCATCCTTGAAGCGACCCATGGTGCTGTAGGCGTTATCGATGGGTGGGGCGGCGCCTACATGCTGGAGCTTATCGACGCGGGCATTTGCGGAGTGATGCCGGGACTGGCGGTTTCGGATCTGCTGCAGATCATATGGCAAAACGCGCGCGCCGGAAATAAAGATGTAGCATATGAGTTATTCCGGGGCGTCCTGCCCCAGATCACATTCAGCCTGCAGAACCTTGAGTTCTTCCATCATGCAGAGAAGGCGTTGTTGGTGGCACGTGGAGTGCTTTCCCATGCCGAGGTTCGCGACGCCACACTCACGATCCACGAGATAGACCGAGCACATATTGACTTTCTGAATCGTAAGGTCATCGACCTGGTGAGCAGACAAAAACTCAGTGTCCACACTGCAGTTCATCCTCAGAGGAGTTAGCATGACGCGAACCACAGGTGCCTTTCTGACGGGAGGCACCATCGTTGATGGCACGGGCGCCACTGCGATTGCAGGGGAAGTCGTGATCCGGGACGGCCGGATTGTTTCTGTTGGTAACCCGCAGAGCAGCAGGTCTGTTGTTAACGGTGATTTGGAGTACAACGTCATTGACTGCAGGGGCTGCATCATTGCGCCAGGGTTTATCGACGTGCACAGTCACTCAGACCTTCAGGTGCTGGAAAATCGAACCGAAAAGCTATTGCAGGGAGTGACGGCTGAAGTTGTTGGGAATTGTGGTTTCTCCGCGTATCCATTGCCAGAAAACTCCCAGTCATTACGGGATTTCGCAAACGGCATCTTATGTGGAGATAACAGTTGGGGATGGAGTTCCGCCTCCGATTATCTGACGAGCGCGAGCAAATCGAAAGTTGCAACGGTTGCGTCGCTCGTGGGGCATGGTTCATTGAGAATCAAGGTGGCTGGCAATACTAGCAGAGCGCTCACCAGCCGGGAACTCGACACGATGTCGGCTCTGCTGGATGAGGCGTTGCAGGAAGGGGCCACGGGTTTCTCCTCGGGGCTCATGTACGCTCCGGGATCAGGTGCATCGGCGCAGGAATTGACGGTTCTTTGCCGCATAGTCGCCCGGAAAGACGGCGTGTACGCAACCCACATGCGGAGCTATTCTGCCGGACTGATGGAAGCCGTTGAGGAACAGATTTCCATTGCCGAAGCCTCCGGATGCCGCCTCCAAATCTCTCATCTGCAGGCTGCTGGCCCGGATCACTGGCCCTTGCAGCAGCGCGCCATCGCAGCGATCGAGCAAGCGTTCGCGCGAGGCGTCGATGTGGCTTTTGACGCATATCCGTGGCTGGCCGGATCCACGGTGCTTACGCAAGTGCTGCCGCAGTCCGCGCTGGATGGGGGGATTTCCAACCTCCTTTCGCGGCTCCGTGATCCTGTGCAGCGTGAAACCATTCGCACTCGGATTCAACCCGAGGCACGCTGGGATGGCGTGGTGATAACGTCGGTTGCAAACAATGCAGCCTCGCTCGTGGGCAGGTCAATCCAGGACATCGCAGACGAACGTGGAAGCGACCCAGAAAACATGGTATTAGACATTCTGCTGGAGCAACAAGGAAATGTGAACATTGTGGAGCACTGCCAGTCGATGGAGAATCTCCATGCCTTGCTCACCCACCCGCTGGCGATTGTCATTACCGACGGGGTTTATACCAGGGGGCGTTCACACCCACGTTTATACGGAACATTCCCTCTGTTGCTTGGGGATGTGGTCCGTGAGCGCAAATGGTTAAGCCTTGAAGAAGCTGTCCATAAGGTCACAGGCAGGCCGGCAGCGACATTCCATTTGGACGGTCGAGGCAGGATTGCGGAAGGTTATGTGGCAGATATCACCGTGTTCGATCCAGAAACGATCCATACGGATGCAAGTTACGACCTGCCTGCTGTTGCGCCTGAGGGGATCAAGTCAGTCTGGAGAAATGGCAGGGTCGTGGTGGATGGAGGCGTGGTGGTGTAGTCCGCAGCCATAGAATTTCTATGAACATATACGAGATAGAAACCCCTGCAGTTCTGATCGATGCGGATACGCTCGATCGCAATCTTCGCGGGATGGCGAGTTACTGCAAGACACACAATCTTGCGCTGCGGCCGCATACAAAGACGCACAAGATTCCGGAGATTGCACGCCTGCAGATGAAACATGGCGCACCCGGCATCACGGTGGCGAAGCTCGCTGAGGCTGAGGTCATGGCAAACGCAGGCATGCCTGACATCGTGGTCGTTTATCCGATATGGGGGGCAAGCAAATGGAAGCGCCTGACGGAACTGGCAAAGCGCGTCAGGGTCTCCGTGACGATGGATTCGTTGCCTGTGGCTGAAGGCATCTCGCAGGCCGCGAAGGAGGCAGGTGTCGAAATCGGGATCCGCCTGGAATTCGATACTGGGTTCCGGCGTTGCGGACTTGCCCTGGACGGCCAGTCGCGAGATATTGCCCAGCGGGTCTTCGCGCTGCCGAACCTTCGCTGGGAAGGCATCTCCGTTTATCCGGGGCATATTATGGGCAACCGCAAGATTCGAGAGCAGGATATTGTTCTCGAGAACGGCCAACTTGACCGCCTTTACGCGTTGCTGGAAAGTGGCGGCATACCTTATCCGCTAGTCAGCGGAGGCAATACGCCTGCCGCGTTCCAGAGCCACCGGTTTCATGGGATCACGGAGATTCGGCCCGGAACATATGTCTTCAATGACCGAAATACTGTCGATGCGGAATCCGCCAGCTATGCCGATTGCGCCGCAACCGTACTAACTACTGTGGTGAGCACGAGTGTCCCCCGCCGAGCCATTATTGATGCGGGGAGCAAGACACTCACGTCCGACGCTCTGCTTTCGGGAGAGCGAAAGCATTTTGGATATGTTCAGGATCATCCCGACATTATCCTGGAGGGCCTTTCGGAGGAGCACGGTCATCTTGTGATTCCTGATGATTCCCCGATCCGCGTAGGAGACCGGCTCAGAGTCATTCCTAACCACATATGCCCCTGCATCAATCTGCAGGATCAAGTGTTTCTCATTTCCGGAGATCAGGTAATCGATCAGTGGAAGGTTGCAGCCCGCGGCATGGTTACATAGAAGAAGTCTTATACATACCTTCATGGCTTCGGCGGGGGCCTGTGAGACCCGCCTGGATCGTTGAAAACCGCAGTGGAGAAACTGGGTTCGCTGCGCCTGCGATTCCCGCTGGTCAATAGGTTTTCACTCTCGATGAGCCAGGGACATCGGCGAAAGTTGCTATGGTCACCTTCGCGGGAGCAGCAAGCGCCCCGAGCGAATCGAGATCGAAGTCTTTATATAGGTCGAGGCAGAATAGTTCCGGAGCAGAGCGATACAGCACGGGAGTATCTACCAGATAAGCCAGGCTTTTCATCGCGTTCCGGCTCACTATGCGAGAAAAGGCACCTGGCTCGATGGCAGCCGCCGTAAGCGCAACTACCTGACTGCGAATACCGTCAGTCTCCACCTGAACCTGACTACGGCTAGTGGATCGAAGCCAGTTTGCTGTTGTAATCAACTGAGCTACTTCCAGACCTAATGGACGCTCGCCACTACTGTCTACCAGCATTTCCCAATCGCTGGGATCGGGCGACTCAGGTACCGTAGCTCCATTGAAGAGCAGATCTAGCGCGAGCACTTGTTCCCCATGACCAACATGCTCGGATACGGCTTCTCCGGCCGCCTTATAGCCCTTGTCATTGAGCACAATCGTGAGCGGAACATTTTGCGGAGCGGCGTTTTCTTTAAACCATATGCCGGTGGCACTGAGTCCGTTCGAGAGATCGAAACGATAAGACAGAAATTGGAAAGATACGCCTCTGCCGTCAAGCCCGGTGCCTAGGCCGTTACTCGTTCTCAAGACGCGCAGTGCGGAAACCGGGGTATAGCGAATTACCGATTTCAGTTTCCCTTGCTCAGACGCGATCCAGGAGCTGCGCTGCGAGCTTTCGGCCGGGATCGGTTCCCGCTTGATCTGGCTGACCAGCTTTCTCGCGAGACCAAGGATAGTCAAATTATCAGCCGGCACGCCGATAGCAAGTTCCTGCGGAGTTCGAATCTCATCATCACTGAAGATCTCGTTTTCAGCGACAGGCAAATGGAAATGCTCAGTGAAAAACCGGTAAGCCTGGATCCTATTGTCCAATTGATAGTTATGCGTACCAGGATCGAAGTTCTCATGCCAGGCAAGAGCATCAGAAGCACCGAACATCTGAAAAAAAGGCTCTACCTGATCATATAAGTACGGTTTCACAAGCGACGCCCGGAAGCAGCAGCTATCGACAGCATTGTGTATCAGAAGCGTGGGATGAGGCGCACGCATGGCGATGAATTCAGGGTAGTCTTCACCCTGAGTAAGATCCGGAGCGTTCTCTTCTATTTCATCCGTATCCAGTGGTTGGGTAAGGTTCGACTCGCGCGATCCGACACCAGCTACCTCCACCGAGACGGCAACACGCTCATCGAGAGCGCTCAGCAGAACTGTCTGCCAACCGCCCCCGGACAGTCCGGTAACTCCAAGACGCGTGGAATCCACTTCGGGCAAAGCCGCCAGATAATCGAGGCCGCGGCGCATTGCAAGATAAAACAACCCCAGCGCATTGGAGCCAACCAAGCTAAGATGCGCTCCATAATCGTGAGCATTTTCCGGTTGCGAGAGTTCACCGAAGCCCATCCATCCGAGGTTCAGAGCAATTATGCCGCGCTTGGCAAAATTGATACATCGCTTCTGTTCATATTCAACCGCGATAGCTTCCGGCTCATGACCGGTTACGTTGAGAATGGCAGGGGCTCGTCCAGCGATCTTTTCGGGTTCATACAGTAGCGCGGTAGACATGAACCCCGGCACAATTTCATAGCGCAATTTATGAATCCGGTATCCATGATCGGTTTCGATCACTCCGACCTGCTCAAAACGTGGAGCGGAATCAATCCATTCATGAGGCCAGCCATGATATGCAATCTCATCGAGAATGTGCCTTCGCAGTCGCTGTTCCTCCGTTCTCCACTGGGCGGGCGTTGCCGGTGAGGGCAGCGGCGGAATGCGAGCCATCAGATATTGCTGCAGCTGAAACTCCGTAACTGCGAACGGCTGCACGGGCTTCTCCAACGCCTGCTCCACCGATGAAAGGCTGGTGATCTGTGCTTGAACGGAATTGCTGATCAAACACCACGTGAGGGACAGAACGCTCAGCCAGACCTTTTTCATGCTCGCAAGTTCTCCTTTGCTCTTCGCGCCGATAAAACTGCCTGCACAAGGGCCCTAGCATTTCATCGCCAACTGTGCAGCGCGTGTACCCTCAAATCTGTTTTTGATCTACCCTCTCCAGGTACATGTCCTTGACATTACGGGAAGCCATCACACGAAAGTCCTGGACATCATGAAGCGCGAATACAGTAGGGCTTGGTAATTTTGGGGTCTTGATACGGAAAAAATCGGCTCCATCCACTTGACTCAGCCAGAAGACCGGCCGGGCATCCGGCTGACTGAAGGCAATCTCAACATTGGTGAACTCGACATTGTTAACGTCGCGCAAAAAGAATCCGCTGGCGGGAATATCGCCGAACATGTCGGGATCGGGATAGACGTCCGAGGCTTCCGGCGGATTGAGTGCAGCCATCGCTTTGGTGCCAGAGCCACGATGCTCAAGATAGACGTCATGGATCTTGATGTCTTCGATAGGATGGCCGGGAAAGCCAGCGATAATTCCCCCTCCTCCCAGCCGGGACGCAGAATTGCTGCATACGATGTCGCTCATGATGACGCGCTTCATCGTGCCCACTCTGGCGCCTTTCGGCCCTCTCATGCGACTGCTCAAACGAAGAAACAAAGGAGTATTGGTGCAATCCCGCATGGTGATGCCGGTAAGGGTAATGTCTTCCACAACTGCGCCATCGGCGCTTTCCAGGGCAAAGCCCTTGCTCCCGTCGAATACGCAATTGGAGATGGCAATGTTCCTGAACCCGCCGTTGGACTCGGTCCCGAGCTTGATGCTTCCGTTAAATTCCTCCGGGAAATAGGGCAATACTTTGGCCTGTTGGGCCGGGTCGGACGACCAGCGCTTCCAGGTCCCATCCAGCATCGAGCCCACTTCATAAGCGCCTGTGACATAGCAGTTGCTAATCGTGACATTTTCGGTCGGGCGGGCATAGCCAAGAGCGAACGAACTCTTGGGACAGATGGCATCGTCCCACGGCGAGTTAATACTGCAGTTCAAAATATGCACATTTCGGCAACAGTCAATATCTATGCCGTCCCGGTTGGTATCGATTACCAGGTTGTCGATGGTGAGATTATCGACTCCTGTTGCCAATATCGCGAAGTGCCCAGCTTGCAGAATGGAGACATCGCGCAGGATCACATTGCGGCAGTTCTTGAGACCGATCACCTTATTCCCCATACCTGCGGTTTCGGCAAGCGGTAAGTCATCGGCACCACGACTCAATCCCTTACCCCAAATCAGCCCTGTGCCAACAATCGCGAAGTCGTGGATATCTTCACCCCATATGAGGCTGTTGTGCCAGTGGTTATGGCCATAGTCCTGATAGTCTTCCCAGGGCTTATTCGACTCAGCGGCGTCGTAGGCGCCGGTAGTTGCGCCTTCAGGCACACTCGCGGCGAGGATAGTTACTCCCGGTTCAAGATAGAGCACCACATTGCTCTTAAGATGAATTGAGTAGCACGCATAGGTACCGGGTGGAAATCGCACGGTACCGCCGCCATCGGCATTCGCGGCTGCGATAGCTTTGTTAATGGCCGGGGTATCAATCGTCACGCCATCGCCCTTCGCGCCGTAGGACTTCACATCGAATGTGACAGTTGAATCGGGGTTTGGCAGAGAGGTAATTTCTGCATGAGCGCCTGGCCTGATAGTCGATCCAGCCGCGGCGAGCCCGACCCCTGCAAGCTTCAAGAAGTCTCGTCGAAACGAATTCATATTCCTTGCTTTCCTAGGATGGTTCGGTGTCAGAACATTTCACGAATGATTTGCTCGATATATGCCACTTATGCAATTGAGCCGTGCGGCAAGCCGGCGGCCGGGCAAGGGCAAGAATTCGCAAGCCGTGCCAATCAAGGCCGGTTCAAAGCTTCGCCCATCTTCCGGCGCGCACGTTCGAGCGCAACTGGATCATCGGACCAGTTCTGGAAGTCGGTCGCCACCTCCCGAACTATCGAGAGGGCCCACTCGCCGTGCCCCCGCTTTTTGAGAAGTTCGACATATTCGTAGTCCTCCACTCCCTTCCGGATCCATTTCAGCCGCATCGACGGGACCGTTCCCGGCATGCCTACAGCATCGCCGGGATACACGAGCATGACTTCACCTGGATAATGTGCATCGGGTTGGGGATAGGTGTCCACGTCTTCCCACGGTTTGGCCGTCCATAAATCGACCACCCAGTAGAGGAGGCCCGTGAAGCCCAGACTTTGATTGATGAACCCTTGCATTACCCGGTAATTTACCGGAGGGAAATCGATCTCCCACCATGGCGAATGATTGTCCTGCACGAGCGCAAGATAGGACCACACAAGATCTCCGTTGGCTTGCACCGCCCGGACGTTGGCGGGTGAGGTTTCGTAATACTCCGGTTGCAGCACCCAGATGTCCACTGCCGACCTGCCATTGCCGTCGTCGAACAAGGCGGGGACGGGGGCCATGGTGATCAGGTTCAACACACCCGCGGCATGCAGCCTCCTGGCCCAAGCGCGAATTTGTGGGTATAACTCGGGGAACCTCACAATCTCATCCGCCGTGTAGTTGTACAGCTTTGCTCCGGCCGGAAAATGCTTGACTCTCGCCTTGATCGTGTCCACTGAAGGAGGCTCCCGCATCTTCGACGTATCATAGGACGCGCCGCTTGGAAAACCCACGTCGAACCATTCCAAGCCGAATTCCCTGGCCAAGCGACCAGCGTCCTCAGCAGAAGCCGGAATAGGAATGGGGGTTTCATCGGTAGAAACCGGAATGGGCATGAGCTTGTGACGAAGGATTACTTCGTACGCTGCGGCACTGCGGTCGCGCTGCAGTCCGAACGACGAAACGAGCGACGGCTTAACCGGCAGTTCGAAATTCCAGACCGTCAGCCGCACCCGGCCGCGATCATTTCCTTGCGATGACCTCACTTCGAAAGCGCCGGTGTAAGTTCCTGCGACGGTGTCTCGCGGAACGAATATGTCAATCCAGATCGGCTGGTTCCTGCCTGCTTCCAAATCAAATGGAAAAGCACGTAAGCGGACGTTTGCTGCGTCACTCACCTCTGGAACGAGCGCATCAGCGTACCAGCCCGGGCCGAGTGGTGGGCGTCCCATATTCTTCTGCACCGGGCTGCCATGTTCCACATGAACGTAATGCTCACGGTAAACCGTCAGGTTCGAGCGCGCAATTATGTGGCCGTGTGGCCCCTTCAGGTCCCCGATCCAGAAGGTCACGTTCTGGAGTCCGCTTTCGGGCGCGCTGACGACAATCTGAAAAGGCTCGTACTCCCCGCGTGCGGCGAACAACTCCGCTATCTTTTTTTTGCGCGCCGCCGCTTCTTGGCCGACGCGCTCCATGCCACTTGCGGTCCACACGACCGGACCGCGTGCCTGCGCGGCAGCCGTAGCCGTGAGGGCTGCGACCAGAAGAACACATCTTACAGGCGTCAATCCAAGGTATGCTGAAACAGCGCGAGCGGGATATAAGTGCCCCATCATAATATTGGGAGGACTACTGAAACACAGCCTTCAATTGCAAGGCTGAATAATTCTGGGCCATACGTTTGGCATCCGTTAATGCTACAGGACGCTCGGGAAACCAATGCCTCACCCTATCCTCAAAAACTTGCCTTCAACGCAAACTGGATGATTCGGGGCTGGGGCACCCCGTATGAGGTTGGGCCGCCGTATGCGCCTGATCCCGCAGTGCCGCCAATACGGGCAAACCCGCCAACACCCGGACCAGTAGCTTGGTCGTTGCCTGGCAACCCCAAATTGACATTGTTGAAGGCGTTGAAAAATTCGGCACGGAACTCGATTGCGAGTCGCTCGCCCATCTTCGTGGTCTTAATTGCGGCCAAATCAGTATTGAAGAACCTGGGGCCGCGCAGAATATTCTTTCCCGTATCGCCGAAAGTTCCAATCGCGTTCTGAACGAAAGCAGCGGGATTGAACCACTCAAGGATGCTGGCTTGGTGCGAGCGGCCAGGGAGGATGGCATTCCGGATGCTCATTCCCGGCGCGAAGTCAGCCCGGTCCTCTCCGATTGCACTCTGGGAATTGTCATTACCGCTGAAGATGGTGAATGGGGTTCCAGTTTGCCAACCAACAATCGTCGTAAGCTGCCAGCCGTTCAACAACGTATCGGCAGCTCTCTGGAAGTGGACATGCGGAATCTCGTAATTACCGTTGATTTTTAAAACCTTGTTCAGGTCATCCGCCGACGGACCGTAATCGAAATGACGCCCGCAGGTACAGCTATTGGTGTACTGCGAGAAAGCGGAACCTTGTGGTTGCGGGGCGAAATCATCCAACGCCCTCGCCCATGCGAAGCTGGACAGAAAGGAGAATCCGTGCCCGAGGCGCTTTTCCAGGGTTAGTTGCAGTGCATTGTAATTGCTGTCCACTCCGGAATTAATCGAAGCCACCGATCCGAAATTGGGATTCACGCGGGCTCCATTAATCTCAGGATTCAACTGCAGCAGGCCGCTCTCCTGGTCGCCAGTACCATAGAGCCGGTGTCCGTTATTGCCCACATAGGCGACACGCAACATCCAGTTCGCTCTGAAAGAGTGCTCGACAGTCAGGTTATAGGCCAGAATCATTGGAAGGCGAAGATGTGGATCCTGTATCTGTGAAAAGGAAGGGGGACCAGTAAAAATCGCGCCGGGGCCGGGGTTCTCCGGACCAAAGCCTGCGGGGAAAGGGTTGGGTGCTCCTGAGCTTCCGTAGGGATTGGAGAGGCTTATGCCCAGTGGATTGAGTTGGCCGAAAACAACGGAAGTGAGGCTGGAAACCGGCGCGAAGGGTGGGACGCCGACGATCTGTTGATAGATTAGGGAATTGGGCGGCTCGTAATAATAACCCACGCCTCCCCGTATGCTGGTATCGCCATTCTTTGTGCCCTGATATGCAAACCCAAATCTGGGCCCGAAATTCATATAGTCAGCGAAAATACCGGCGTCCGGGCATCCGGGATCGTGGTTCTTTCCGCCATAGAGCAAGCCGGGAGGGGCATTGGGATAGCGCACGGACTCAACCGCCGTCCCCTCATAACATGCGACTCTCCCCAGGCTGTCCCTGGAAGGGATCCACGGATCCCAGCGGAGCCCGGCGCTTAGTGTAAGTCGCCGAGTGGCCTTCCAGTCGTCCTGCACGAAAGCGCTCCAGTTGATCCCGGTAAAATTAAGGTATAGACCCCCGCCCTGGATGAAGTTGGAGACATAGCCAGCCTCAAAGTCCGCCAACGGGTTGCCGGTTGCACTGCCGAAATTGAATGTGCCGCCCTCCTGGAATGTATTCCCCATGGGCTGGGTAAGGCGCACCGCCTCACCGCCAAATTGAATTATGTGCTTGCCTTTCGTCAGCGTGCCAATCTCCCGTAAGGATTGATCTCCCCTATTCCAGACTCCATAACTGCCGCTCGAGAAGGAGGGGCCGCCGGTGCTCACATTCAGCGATGCTATGTCCCCGCTCCCTTTGCTCGGCGGTACAGCAAAATTCATCACTCCAGCGTCGACCATGGTGAATGGAGACGACGCGTACGTCGTGCCATCAATCTTGGTGTATCCGTAATAGCTGCCCAGCAGGAAGTGCGGCGTGATCGTATAGAGATCGACAACGCTCACGTTGTGGTCAACCAGGGTTTCCGCGTTACCCGTCATTTGCAGGATGTTCGTAGTTGGGACGACGAGCGGCTGGATGTAACTCTGCTGAAAGTAGTGGCTGCTGAGATGGTGTTTGCTGAAATTGTAATCGAGCTTCACCATGTACTCATTCGTGTTTTGAACCGTCGGCAGGCTGCTGAAGTTCAACGTATTAGTAAGCCCCTGACTTATTTGGAGCGGAGTCGGATTCGGAAGCGGAATCTTGTTGAGAATAAACTTCGCGACAGGGTCGACCGTAATCTGGTTGTTTAAGTAGGCCGCTCCTGGGGCCGTTCCTGAGTTCACCACCGGGAACGGATTGAATAGCTGAACGGGAGTTGGCCCCAAAAGTAACTCGGAAAAGTCGCCGGTGCGTTCGGCGGCGTCCGGCACGTTCTGGCCCTGCCCAGCATTGGTCAGATTGAACCTGGTTCCCTGATAGCTTCCGAAATAAAACAACCGGTTCTTCAGAATCGGCCCGCCAATGTCGCCCCCGAATTGATTCTGCTTCAGCGGGCTCACACCGCTGATCGAAAAGTAGTTTGCCGCATCCAGTGCACTGTTTCGCAAGAATTCGAAGACATCGCCGTGGATTGAATTGGTCCCCGACTTTAGGGTCACATTCACCACACCGCCTAGCGCATCCCCGTAGATGGCGCTCATGTTGTCGGTCACGAGATTGAGCTCCTGGATGGCATCGGGATTTGGAAAAGGCAGATTGGTGTTGATATAGGTGTCGTTAAAATCTGCTCCGTCTACCTGATAACTCACGCCATTTGCGCCGGCGCCATTGACCTTGGCATATTGCTCGCTGGGGAAGACTCCCCCTTCGCAGTTCGCGGCGCAATAGTTAGCCGTGACGTTGTCGGCTCCGGGGACAAGGAATACCAACTGCTGTGCGTAGCGGCCATTCAGAGGTAACTCGGCAACTTCTTTCTGCGTAATGAGTTGGCCAACAGTCGCAGAATCTGTCGTCACCATCGAAGCATCCGCTGTGACCGTAACCTGTTGGGCCACTGTGCCCAGTTTCATCTGAACCGGCAGGGTCACAACCTTGTCCACCTGCAGTGTGATCCCCTTCTGGGTATAGGAAACGAAGCCGGTCATCGTGACGGTAATCTGGTAATTGCCCACCGGCAGAACCGGAAATAAATACTCGCCTGAACTGCTCGTCGTTGTGTCCTGTTTGTACGCCGTCAGCTCATTCTGTACAGTTACCGTGGCGCCCACCAGCGCCAGGCCGGAAGGATCGACGACCGTGCCACTGAGCCGAGCTGTCGTAAACTGCGCCCACGCGTGCGTTCCCAATCCGGCTGCCAGAACCAATCCCATGAAAAGGCAACCGCCACGAGATATACCCAGCGCACGCAGCCCAGCTGCTTTCATCGAGATAACCCCCATCACAGGTTTGTCACGCTCGCACACCTTGGCTGAGGACGGAGATAAGGTTGCTTCGAGGCTGCTGCGAATGTCAACCTGAAATTGGGATGCATCATTCAAAACGTTCAATAGGCTGGATACAATTACGGGTGTCCGGGGACGCTTCCTAGACAAGGCTTCTCTCGACAACCCATCGACGCGGCAAGAGCACAAAGCGTTTGGCTCGTGTACGCCTGCTGAATACCGTGCGCTGCGGCCGCATCCTGCGCGGCTTCGCCCTGTCAGGTCGATTGCAGAGTGTGTCTGCCCCCAGGCGCCAATTCAATTGATCTGTCCAGCGATTTCTGGTACTTTTGCCGCTGCGTCCACTGGGTTGGACGGATTTCTAACGCTGGTGTAGGGCTATGCCAGTTTCGTCTAAGCGATATTCCGTGCCGTCGATCGAGCGGGCTCTTTCGCTGCTTGAATGTTTGGCCCAGTCGAAACACGGGTTCTCACTTTCGGAAATTAGTCGCAGGCTCGGCATCCCCAAAAGCTCAGCGCACCTGATTGTAGTAACTCTCGAAAGGCGGGGGTTCCTGCAGAAGCACACCCAAAACGGCCGATACTGTTTTGGTCTGCAGTTGGTTAGCCTGAGCAGGAGCGCACTTGAGAATCTGGATCTCCGGGAAGAGGCCACACCTTTCCTGCAATCGTTAGTGCAAAAGAGCGGCCTCACCGCCCACATGGCAGTGCTGGAGAGAAACGAGGCGGTGATCATTGAAAAAGTTGAGGCGCCAGGTCTGGTGAGGTTGGCTTCATGGATCGGGCGGAGACTCGATGTCAACTGTACCGCAGTGGGCAAGGCTCTTATCTCTTTTCTTCCTAACGACGAACTCGATAACCTAATTCGGACCGGGAGCTTTGCCCGCCACAATAGCCGTACGATTGTTTCAAGAAGCGCCCTGAAACGGGAGCTTATGTCGGTTAGACAATTAGGCTATGCTCTTGACGACGAAGAAGACGAACCGGGATTGCGGTGCATTGGCGCTCCCATATTCGACGAGACAGGGAAAGCGGTGGCAGCAATCAGCGTGGCGGGGACCACAAACCAGATTCCAATCGATCGTGTTCCGATTTTGGCACGCATGGTGATGCAGGTTGCACGAGGAATTTCGTCACGTTTGGGTTACTTAGCGCAAGAGCCTGGCATTGCGTAACGGGCACATCAACCCAGGATCAAACGTTGCCACGAAGAAAGTTGAGAGCGATTCGAGACGCACCGTTGCTCTGTTAAAGCTCTTAGCGCGCCGGGATGTTCGCACACTTCAACCACAGGGCCTCCGCTACCGAATGCTCTTATGCTTCCGGCCACGCATCCGGCTTGTCGAGTCCAGCCGCGCGATGCAGTCGATTTCCACTTTAATTTCAGGCAGGTCACAGCCAACCGTTGTTCGTGCGGGAGGATTCTCGGGAAAGAACTCCTGGAAGACTTCGTTCATCCCGTCAAAATCCTTCAAGTCGGCCAGGAAGACGCCTACCCGGACAACGCTGCGCAGGGAACTGCCGGCAGCGTCCAAAATGGCCCGAATGTTCTTTAGCGCTCTTCGAGTCTCAGACCGTATATCCCCCAGCTCCAGTCGATTGTCTTCAGGGTTAATGGATCCCTGCCCTGCAACAAAAACGAAATCGCCCGAGACGATCCCTTGCGAATAAACACCGCTTGGCTTTGGTGCCTTGCGAGTTTTAACGACTTTGCGCATTCTTGACAGTTGCAAAAGCGGTTGATATCGGACACAGTATACCGTACTGGGTTCGTGACAGATTCCGCGAGTTCCAACCTGTTGGACAAATCTCTCAGCAAATACCAGAGCACGCTTGACATCGTCTCGGAGCGGAGTCAGATTTACGTGAGCCCTACTGGCTTCAAGGGCGGGCGGTGATCGGCGGCACCGGGGCGCCGCCCAGTTCGCTCACCAGCGTAACATCCACTGACTTTTGAGGAGTAGTGGGTGATTGCAACCGTTGGGTTCCCGGCGTGGTAATGCTTTCTCTTTTCCAAGAGCGGAATAGGCAGGACTACCGGCGTATGGTGCAGATGATAACCGATTTCATCCGCGAAGGAGCCGAGCGCAGTCCCGAAGGCGGCCTCGACCACTGGACTGGAAGTCACGAGTACTCGTCGTCGACGTAGGCTGGCTTGCCTCGAATACAGCCCGCAAAAGGTAGAAACAAAGCATCAGATTTTCATCAAGAAACCCTGGAGATTGGCATTCCTCTCGGACTGGGAACCCACGCTTGGAAGTTGGAAGCAGCGAAGAACATCAAAGAAACTTGACAGAAAGCCGCGCACGAGAACCCTTCGAAGGAGTTCTTGATCTGATTCGAGGAGCATAACGTGTGAAAATTCATGCACACTGAAGTTCTGTTCGCACGCCTCCGACTTTAGGTGAGTCCAGCCGGATTTCTAACCTGGAATTCGAAGGTCGGCGTGGGACTCCTGTCCCAGCCCATACATTCGGAGCGACTGAGAATTCGCCGTCCAGCCAATTGAACGAAAAAGCCACTTGAGGGGCGAAATCGGTTGACAGCTCTGGCTAAGGGGAACTAAGTAATTGCAGGTCTATCGTCGGCTGCGCGTCCTGAGTCGGCTACTCGAAGAGACAGTTGGGGATCCCTGGGCTGGGATGAACGGAGGTTGGCATGGCTCTCCGGCGGTTGTTTGTGTTCTCTGTACAGTTCGGTTTGCTCCTGGCTTGCTCGACGGTTCTGTCGGCGCAGTTGAATCGAGGCACAATCGAAGGCACCGTGACTGATCAACAAGGGGCGGCAATATCCGGAGTGGAGGTCACTGCTATTAACTTCGCCACAAACGTGGTGACAAGCACCAAAACGAACGATGCCGGCTACTATCGGGCGGAGGCTTTAGTGCCTGGCACCTACCGTGCGCATTTCGCAGCACGCGGATTTACTTCGTTGGACATGACAGGCATTGAGGTGCCAGCTGCCCAAGTGATCCGGGTTAACACCAAGTTGAAGGTCGGGTCGGTCAACGAAAAAATAGAAGTCAAGGCCGAGTTGCCGATACTGCAGACGGACGCCAGCAACTTCAGCAGCACTTTGCAAACCGACATTATCCAAGGTGTCCCCCTGGCAGGCCGGGATCTGCAGCAATTAACCTTCTTGCTTCCGGGGGTGAACAACGTGGGTGGTCCTCCCGGAACTAATTTCGGTTTTGACAGCGATTTCGGAACCTTCCCGGATCCGACCCACCTTCTGGGTTCGGCGATCGCCGTAAACGGCGGGCAGAGTGGAACCAATGCCTGGTACCTCGACGGCAACCTTAACATTTCCAGCTTCGGGGAAAACATAGTGGTCAATCCTTCTCCCGATTCCGTCTCGGAATTTCAGGCCATCACCACTGCGTTCTCGGCCGAGTACTCGCACACTGGGGGTGGGGTCTTTAACGTCGTTCTGAAGTCAGGGACGAACAATTTCCACGGAGATATCTACGAATATCTTCGTAACAGCGCGACCAACGCCACCAATCCTTTTGACATAAAGGGCGGCTTCGGTAAGAGCCTGGTGCAGTTCAACAATTTTGGCGGGACGTTAGGAGGCCCGGTCATTATTCCCCACGTTTACGAGGGCAAGAACAAGACTTTTTTCTTTTTCTCGCTTGACGCCTCGGTTCTTCACCAGAGCGGCAACAGCGCCTACACCGTTCCGACCCCTCTGATGCGCCAGGGGAACTTCAGCGAAGATCCCAACGTCGTCAGTAATGGGCTCTGGAATCCCGAGACCACGGCGGGACCGAACTCGCAAGGCATCTTCACGCGCCAAGCCTTCGGGACGCCCATCACCAATTTCTACGGGCCCGGCTGCTTGAACACCTCGGTGGAAGCGGGCGCGGCGGTAACGCCAGTGCCAGTGCAAACGTGCAATTTCAGCAGCCAGATTCCGGCCGCCCTGATGGACCCAACGGCAATGTTCTTCGTGAATTCTTTTCCCTTGCCCAACCATATCGATACTCTAGGCGGCTGTCTCCCGGCGTCAACTGGCGCCTACAGTATCTGCAACAACTTCGAGGGCAGGAGTGGAGGCAGCCAGGATCCCATCAATCTTTCGATCAAGGTTGACCATCAAACTGGCAAGGGTAAATATTTCTTTGAGTGGTTGTTCAGCCCGACCCAGTATCGCAATTACCAAGTGCCGTGGACTGGCCCCACGTTTCCTCAGGAGCTCATCGGCTTTGGGTCGCCCTATAATTTCGGCATTCGCAGCCAAGTTATCGCGCTGGGCCACACCTACGCTTTCACCCCCAATCTCGTCAATGAGTTTCGCGTCAGCTTCAGCCGCCAATTTCTCTCGACGCTGTCGCATCCTTATCCCAATAGCATCACATCTCAGTCGCAGGTAGAGCGGGAGTTAGCGCCGATCCAGCTGCCCAGTAATTCTTACTTTCCCACACCGAATTTTGAAATCGATAATGTTCCCGGAGGCGGTAACGGGATTGACTTCGGTCCCGAACCCTGGGTCAACATTGCGACTGGATCGGAAGCTTATACGATTATCGACAACGTGACCCGGATCATTGGCAAGCACACGATGAAGATGGGCTACATCTATCGCTTGGACCATGCCAGCTACGAGAGCGACGATCCCACCACCCTCGACTTTAACGCTTCACTGGCCCAGGATCCGAATTCGTTCGTTGGGGGCAATGGTCTGGCGCAATTTATGATGGGAGCCGTTCCCGCTGACGGAAGCGGGTTCGCCGGCAAGCTGCAGTCGCCCTATATACGCTGGCGCTCCTGGGGGTTGTTTGTACAAGACGACTTCCACGTCAAACCTAATCTCACCTTGAATCTGGGCTTGCGCTACGATCTCAACGGTTATTTCAAGGCGCGTTATTACCCCATGGGGAACTTCTGCTTTACCTGCCTGAATCCTCTGACCGGGCTGCCGGGGGAAAACATTTATGAAGGGAGCCCGGGATTCCCGAATGGTGACGTCTTTCCGGCCAATCACACCGACTTCGCTCCTCGGCTCAACTTTGCCTGGTCGCCTTCCGCCCTCCGCAAAACGGTCATCCGCGGCGGCTATGATATTTTCTATACCGACGCGATTGAAAATTTCAACGCGCCCGGCCAATCTGTGGTCAACGGAGCCGGATGGGGCCAGGGTGCAGGGTGGTATCGGACTTTTTCTGCTTTCCCGGACAAGTGCAACGCGTTTGGCGGACCTTGTGAAGCCTTTCCCTTGAGCGACACCACCACTAACAAGACGAACCTCTTGTTCCCCTCCATAACCGGCCCGTTCCCAGCACAGACGCGCGAAAACCTTCTTGGCGGCACTTACGCCTTTGTCAAGCCAACGCGCGATCCCATGGTGCAGAGCTACACCTTCGAAATTCAGCAGGAGCTTCCCGGCAAACTTGCGGTCACTTTAGCTTATGTGGGCACTCACGGGACCCACTTGTCGGGAAGCGGGCCAAATAACTACCTGTACAACAATGTCCCCACGTCGGAAAAGCTCAAGCAGCAAGCCAACCTTTTGGCGAATTACCCTATTTCACAGTACTTTTCAGGTCAGACGGCAACACAGTTGGGCTTGCTGTATGGAAATCCAGTAAACGGACCTGCGACGGAGTTGTCCCTCTTACAACTGTTGGAGCCTTACCCTTTCTTTCCCACGGTTCCGACGAGCGGCACGTTTGAGGGTATGACTACTTACAATGGAATGAACTTGAAGGTCGAAAAACGGACTTCCCACGGTCTGGAATTCATCGTTGCTTATACAGTCTCCAAGCAGATGGACAATTGGTCCGTGGGTGGAGCGGGCGTAGAAGCAGTCGATCCCATTCATTTCACCCGCAACGGAATTATCGGCGGACGGGGCGGCCAATTGGAGAGCACTTTCGGTGGCCCCTGGACCTTTCAGGATCCGTCCAACCGGAATGCCGATCGCGCCATCGCGGTTGACGACATACCGCAGCAGTTTAACGTCGCCGCTACCTACGACCTGCCGGTAGGCAGCGGCAAAGCCTTTCTGAACCGGAAAGGTATCGCAGGCGACATTCTCGGGGGCTGGAAACTGAGCGGCAATTTCAACGCCCAGGAGGGCCTGCCACTGCCCATCTCGTGTCCCGCCAGCGAGTTGCAAGTGCTAAGCACCCCGGGTACGGCCAACACGGTGTCAGGAGGCAGGTGCAACATGATCGGCGATCCCCATTTCAAAGGGCATCGCACCAAAGCCGAGCAGATCGCGGATTGGATCAATCCCGCTGCCTTTGAGCCCGCATTTGGAAACGATGTGAACTATTTGGATACCGATGCTCAGGCGTGGACGTTCGGAAACATGAAGCCGCGGACGGATGCCATTCGTGGTCCGGGTTTTTGGAACCTTGATTCATCGCTAATGAAGGATTTCCATCTCACAGAGGACAGGTACGTCGAATTCCGCTGGGAAGTGTTCAATACGCTTAACCATCAAAATTTGGGGCTTCCCAATACAACATATTGCCTGCCGCCCAATCCGGACGGCTCGACCGACCTGGTGCATCAAGCCGGATGCACGTTCGGCAGAATTACCGGTATCCAGACCGATCCGCGGAATATGACGTTCGCGCTAAAGTTCTTCTGGTGATTAAGGAGGGAGATCGAGCATCTATTTGCTTCGCGAGTCCAATAATTACGCAGTCCCCGGAAGCGGGGCCCGGCAAGGAATCTGGTTGTGGGCATTTCCGGTTAATGATGCAAGGGCTTAGGCCGCAATTAGAACAAAATTATGGAGGAGCCGTGAAACGTTTTCGGAAGGTTTTGACGCTTAGCGTAACTATGCTGTCACTGCTCATGCTGGTGCCAGTCGTTACGAATGCACAAATGAGCAAGGTAAAGACTGTCTGGATCATACTCATGGAGAATCACAATTGGACGGGCAACGACGCCGGTGCCTCCTTTGGTGACCCAGATATCAAAGGCAACCCACTGGCCCCGTACGCCAACGGCGAGCTGCTCAATACCTCGGCGCACGCCGAGCAGTATTTCAATCCTCCGGGTAATCATCCGAGCCAGCCGAATTATTTGTGGCTGGAAGCCGGGACCAACTTCGGCGTGCTCGCTGATACTCAGCCCGGCCAGCCTCCGTTTAACATTGATGCCAAGCATTTGGTGAGACTTCTTCAGGATGCAGGTATTTCCTGGATGGTCTACGCAGAGCCCGATTTTGGCAGCCCCGTCTTCGATACTTGCCCGATTGACTTCTCCGATCTCGACGTTGAACATCTCGCATTCGTGTATTTCACAGACGTCGCTGGCAATCCGCCGAACCCTAACTCGGCCGAATGTATATCGCACGTCCGGCCGTATTACCAGTTAGCGACAGATCTAGCCGACCATACCGTGGCACGTTACAACTTCATCGTGCCCGACGTGTGTCATGACGGTCACGAGGGAGTTTCTCCCTGCGATAGCACAGAACCTGCAGACAACACGTCGCGCGGAGATACATGGTTGAAGCAAAATGTGCCGCTAATTCTCGAATCAGACGCATACAAAGAAGGCGGTGCCTTGATCATTACCTGGGATGAAGCCGAAGACACCGATCAGTTTGGCGATGGCCCGATCCCGTTTTTCTTGCTTTCTCCATTCGC
Source organism: Candidatus Sulfotelmatobacter sp. (assembly GCA_049583505.1). Taxonomy (GTDB): domain Bacteria; phylum Acidobacteriota; class Terriglobia; order Terriglobales; family Acidobacteriaceae; genus Sulfotelmatobacter. The sequence continues at coordinate 17,177 of JBAUVZ010000208.1, read as the reverse complement.
CAAGGGCGGGGGCAAGACGTCCTACAGCAATAGCATTCACTACGATCATAGCTCGACACTGAAAACGTTCCAGGAAATCTTTCACGTTGGACCGCTCTTGGGGGCCGCGGCTAACCCTCAGACGAACGATCTGAGTGACTTGTTTAAGTGAAACGTATCAAGAATAAGCCGAAGCGTGTCCAGCGCGGCTGCGGCTGTTCCGGCATTGCCGCCCGAATCTCGCCCGAGGGACAGTTGTGCGCTGGACGCGCTCAGCTCTCGATTGGTTTGCAGCTTGAGGTCGGCAGTTGAGGGTGCATAATTCGACGAACTTTGGAGGCCATGATGACAGTACCTTTTGCTCTTTCCTTTCGTTCACCGCGGTTCCGGTCGAAGCAGCTTAGCTTGTTTCTTATAGCCCTGGCCTGCCTGCTGCTGCCGATTGCGACTCAGGCGCAGGTCACTTTCACCGGGGCCCACAAGAGCGTGAACATGGGTTCCCAGGCGGTTGGATCGCCCAGCGCAACGACTCCCCTGCCTTTCACGATCGACGCAGGCACGAAAGTGGGCAGCATCGCCGTGTTGACCACCGGCATTGCGAGCAAGGACTTCGCCCAGGCAGCGGGAAGCACCTGCACAGCGACGACTTACGCCATGGCCACTGACTGCGTGGTCAACGTGAGCTTCACGCCCCTGGCTACCGGCCTGCGCCGGGGCGCAGTGGTGTTCTATTCCGGCGCCAACAAAACGAGCCCAGTGCTGGCCACTGTGCCGGTGTTTGGCATAGGCACGGGGCCGCAGGTGGTCTTTGGGCCGGGTGGCGCGAAATCCAGCGTGGGCAGCAAGTTTATTAGTCCCCAAGGCGTGGCCGTGGACGCCGCGGGCAACGTGTACGTCACCGACATTGGCCTCCAAGAGGTGTTCAAGATAACGCCCGGTGGAACTCAGACCACGGTGGGTAGCGGGCTTGAGGTGCCCGAAGGCGTGGCTGTGGATGGGGCGGGCAATGTGTACATCACCGATAGTCAAGTCGACGCGGTGTTCAAAGTGACGCCGGGCGGCGTGCAGACCACGGTGGGCAGCGGATTCGACTATCCAGTTGGCGTGGCAGTGGATGGTGCGGCCAACGTCTACGTCAGCGATCCCTTCGTCGACGCGGTTTTCAAGATAACTCCGGAGGGCGCGCAGACCATGGTAGGCGGCGGATACAATACACCAGCCGGCGTGGCCGTGGATGCGGCCGGCAATGTGTACGTCGCCGATACCTTCGACGCAACAGTGTTCAAGGTAACGCCGGGTGGCACACAGACCATGATCGGCAGCGGACTCATCAGTCCCGCCGCCGTGGCCGTGGATGCGGCTGGCGATGTCTACATCACCGATTCAGCCACTGATACGGTCTATGAGGTAACGCCAGCCGGCACGCAGAGTACAGTAAGCAGTGGATTAGACGTCCCTAACGGCGTGGCCGGGGATGGACCCGGCAACCTCTATGTCGTCGATACCTTCAACGAACAGGTGACGAAGATCGACCGCTCGGATGCACCATCGTTGCACTTTGACACCACGAAGATAAACTCGACGAGCACGGACAGTCCGAAAACGGTGGAGGTGGAGAACATCGGCAACCGATCGCTTCAGTTTTCCGCACTGACCTATCCGCCGGATTTCCCGGAGACCTCCGGGGACAACGAATGCACCTCGAGCACGTTGCTGGCAACCGCCCATGACTGCGCGCTGATTATCGACTTCAGTCCGGTCACCGCGCTGGGCTCCAAAACCTCGGCGGTTTTGAAAGAGGCCGTCAAGTTGACCACCGACGACCTCAACGTACCTAAGAAGCTGCAACAGGTCGTCGTCACAGGTAAGGAGACACGCGAGTGATAGGCAAAAGGGCGCAGCTCACAAAGCTCTGGCCCGAGACCACAAGAGAAGGAGATGGTATTGACTCTTTCACGCTTTTCTGGCGGTAGGTTCCAGATACGCTAGAGTAGGCAGGTCACAGGCTGCTCGAGCTGGCGAGTGTAGATTTTGCTTCGACGTTCTCTGTAGATGTTGGAGGGCGTCGGCGCTCCTGTGTCGGCCAGTCGAGGGTTCCATCTCCGCTCGTACCAGTGAAGGAAATGAAAAAGGCTGCATCTTTAACGGCGGTGTGGATCGTCTTGACTTGCGGCAGGGTCTTTGCTGCCACACCCATCGTGTGGGTTGTTCCCAGCTCTTTGCACCGGGTAGGGCCGACCGATGCACCCTGCGCAAGAACCAAGGCAGTGATTCATGCGGCCCGAGGGGAGTACGAACCGTTTCAGGTTGCGATCCAAGCGCCTAGCGGCGGGCTCACTAACGTCAACTTTTCAGTGTCGGATTTGGTGGGTCCCGGTGGAGCCGTGATTTCTCATAAGAACCTGATCCAGTACAGAGAAGGGTTCATCACCGTACGGCAACACAGCCCCACGTACAACGGGCCCCCCAATCTTCCCATCACCAGCGTGAATACGTTTCCCGACGCGCTCATTCCGTTTATTGATCCCGCTACAGGCAAGCCGCCCGTAGAAGCCGAATTCAGAGCGGTTCCCTTCAACCTCAAGGCCGGTCACAACGCAGTCATCTGGCTCGACGTCTTTGTGCCCCGCGGCACGGCGGCGGGCCAATACCGGGGCAGCTATACCGTAACCAGCGATCAGGGGGCGTTTGCGGGCCAGATTTGCATGCAGGTGTGGGGATTTACTTTGCCGCTCGAGCCATCCCTCAAGTCCAGTTTCAACGGCGGTAATATAACACTACCTGGCATTAACGAAGAGCTCCTCAGGAACAGCTTAATGCCCGACGCCGTGGATCCGGCGGCTGAAAAGAATTTCATCAAACGATATGGCCTCAATGGTACGGACCTCGGATTCTACGATGGGGTTTTCTTTGGCCAGTGCGATGCGTCCGAGCCTCCTTCAGTTCAAGCGATAGAAAGCGCCAAAGCAACTCACCAGCCAGATTTGTACCTGTATGACGAAACCGCCGACCCAGAAAGCAGCTGCACCAGCCCGGCGTTTTACCGCTCGGTGATCGATTGGGCACAGAATTTGCATCGAGCCGGCATCGATAACCTGGTAACCCAGGAACCAGAGCCCCAACTTTACGACGATGGCTTAGGGACGGGCCGGTCCGCTGTCGATATCTGGACGATGCTTCCGCTCGCCTACAACGATGCTCAGTCTTTTTCCCCTCCGCGAGTGACTTATGTCCTGCAAAAGGGGGACAAGGCATGGTCGTATAACGATCTCGTGCAAGACTCTTATTCCCCGAAGTGGGAGCTGGATTTCCGGCCAATCAACTACCGTATCCAGGCAGGCTTTATCAGCCAGAGCCTGGGATTGACGGGACTGCTTTACTGGAGCGTGGACGATTGGTCCGCTAACCCTTGGGAAAACCCTCAAGGCAATCAGAATCCTGATTATCCCGGAGAAGGTGTACTGGTCTATCCGGGTGCGCCCGCAGGCCTCAAAGGTGTGGCCCCGTCCATGCGGCTCAAGTACCTGAGGGACGGGGTCGAGGATTACGAATACGTGCAGCTACTCAAGAACTGCGGCCAAGCTGAATTTGCGCTGGCTGAGACCCGAAAAGTCGGCCCGGACTGGACCGACTGGACCAGGGACGAAAGCTTGTTGGAATCAGTTCGCGAGCAATTGGGAAGCCGGATCGCTGCCAGCAATTGTGCTCCCTGATTGGAGAAAAAATGGCAAATCTCGCTTCGCTTCCCGCTGTAGATGCGAAAAACGTTCTGGCCACTGACTCTGATATTAAACGAATACCTGTCCCCGCAGGCCCCGAGCGGTTAGGTTCACTCGATGCCTTCCGCGGTTTCGTGATGCTTTGGATCATTGGCGGCGAGGGGCTGATGGCAGGCCTGGCAGCGGTCGGACACAATCGTATCTTCGACGCTATCGTGTACGAGCTAAACCACAGTCCGTGGCAGGGGCTGCGCTTTTACGACTGCATTTGGCCATCCTTCATGCTGATGGTCGGAGTTTCAGTTCCTCTCTCGTTTGCAAAGCGCTCCCTTACACAAACTTATCAACAGCAGTTGGTTCACGCCGCAAAGCGCGCTCTCGTCCTTTTCTTGCTGGGCTCGCTGCGCGAATCGGTTCTGGTTGGTTCGCCGTACCTGATCGAGTTGAGCAGCGCCCTGCAGCCGATTGCAATCGCCTATTTCGTGGCCGTCCTGGTAGTCCGCAAGTCCTGGCGTTTCCAGGCCGCACTTGGCGCAGCGATCCTCGCCGTCTATGCGATTGTATTAGCGTTTATCCCGGCTCCCGGCGTGCCGGCCGGTAGTTATCAGTTCAATCACAACCTGGTTCACTGGGTGGATATTGCTTTGCTCGGCCAGGTTCACTGGGACCGCTGGCCTTTTGCAGACGAAGGCTGGGGAACCGTCTTGAGCACGATTCCAACCATAGCAACCACGCTTCTCGGTTTGCTCATTGGCGAATTGCTCATGAGCCCGCGTTCGAAGGAAGGTAAGGCCAAGTTCATCGGCGGCATAGGACTCGTGTGCATAGCTCTCGGTTATGCCATAAGCCCGGTTGTGCCGGTGGTCATGAAGATGTGGACGACGTCTTACGGTCTCATGTCCGCTGGTTGTGCCTGCCTCATGCTTCTGTTTTTCTATTGGGTTATTGACATCCTTGGGTATCGGAAATGGGCGTTTCCCCTGACCGTCATCGGGATGAACGCCATTTTCATTTACATGTTTACGAGCCTTATTCATCTTGATCCAATAGTCGACGTCTTTACTCAGGGGATCGTGAGAGTTTTGCCGAACTCCACACTACTCTTCCAACAGGTCGCGGTTCTTGCGGTCGAATGGTTCATCCTGTTCTGGATGTACAAACGGAAAATTTTCCTTAAGGCTTGAAAAGAGGCCTGCGCAACCCCATGACTGGTACAGCAATACGAACAGTGTCAAGCAAGCTTTTTGTCTTCGGACGAGGAATGAGCATGAAAATTGCATATGGCTGTTTTTGCATCCTGATGAGCGTTCTGATCTTGCTGTCCTGGAGCGGGAGTGCCTGGGCCCAAGATTCGATGCTGGCGCGCACACCGCCGATGGGATGGAACAGTTGGAATCATTTTGCATGTGAAGTGAGCGATGCGGTGGTGCGGGCTCAGGCTGATGCGATCGTTACCAGCGGAATGAAGTCCGTCGGCTATGTGTACATCCTGATCGACGACTGCTGGCAAGGAACTCGTGACGCCGCAGGATACATCCGTCCCAATGCAAGGTTTCCTGACATGAAAGCGCTGGCCGACTATGTTCATAGCAAAGCCTTAAAGATTGGAATCTATTCTTCGCCTGGCCCGAAAACCTGCGGGGGTTATATGGGAAGTTATGGTCACGAAGAACAGGACGCCCAAACTTATGCCGGCTGGGGAATGGATTATTTGAAGTACGATTTGTGCAGTTATGACGGAATGGGCGATCAAGTTGCCGCGTACAAGAAAATGGGTGGTGCGCTCGAGAAGACCGGCCGGCCTATGGTCTACGCGCTTTGCCAATATGGAATGCAGAAAGGCTGGCAGTGGGGCGCCTCCGTGGGTGGCAACCTGTGGCGCACGGACGACGATATTCGCGACGACTACTACGTGATGTCGGAACTTGGATTCGGACAGAACGGCCTTGAGCAATTCGCTGGGCCCGGACACTGGAATGACCCTGACATGCTCGAAGTCGGTAACGGGGGAATGACCAATGACGAGTACCGGACACACATGAGTTTGTGGTGCATCTTGGCGGCTCCGCTGATTACCGGCAACAATCTCGCAGCCATGGATGCGGAAACCCGGAATCTTCTCACCAATCCGGAGGTCATTGCGATTGACCAAGACCCACTCGGCATTCAGGGTCACCGGATCAAGCAAGAAGGGCCTTTAGAAATGTGGATGAAGCCGATGAAGGATGGAAGCGCTGCGGTGGGCCTGTTTAACCGTGGATGGGGAGCGATGCCAGTGACCGTTAACTTTCGAGATGTTGGCCTTGGAAATTCCGCAGTGGTGCGGGATCTCTGGGCGCAAAAAGATCTCGGGCCAATGCAGGAAAAGTACACCGCGATCGTTCCCCAGCATGGGGTGGTCATGCTGCAGATAAAGAGAGGTATTTGATTGTGGCTGCAAGGGTTGTGATAGGACGGTGCAAGGCATGCTCTAGCTTGAGAAAGCGAAGCTTTGTGCGCTGGTCGGTTTGTACTTTTGTTTTGATTCAGGCTTTCTTGGTGACCGCATGGGCAATCGCGGGACACAACGTGCTCCTGCCTCAACCGCAGCAGACACACTATGGGTCGCGTCAACTTCGGATACGAGGCCTAGGCATCCGGTTGGTGGGAGATCCCAGCATTGAGGATCGCTTCGCTGCCGGGCAGTTGTCGAGTTGCCTTTCCGATGTGGCAGAGGAACCCGTCCGCATTTCCCATGGCGAGGCTGCAAGTACGTTGATTGTGCTTAAACGGACAGGAGAGGTTGCCGCGTTACCTCGTCCTGGCGAACGCCCCGGACCGGCATCCCGTGAGGCTTACACTCTCAAGGTGACGCCTGATGGAGGTGAGGTTCAAGCGACCTCCTCAGCCGGGTTGTTCTATGCGGTGCAAACTCTCTGCCAGTTGATTGAAGGGAACGCAGCCGAGGCGGTACTCCCGGAAGTGGAAATTCATGACTGGCCATCGCTGGCATACCGGGGAACGATGGTGGACATGAGCCACGGCCCCCTACCCAAGGAGGATGAAATTAAGCGGCAGCTTGACTTTCTGGCACGCTGGAAGGCTAACCAATACTACCTTTACACGGAAGACAGCGTAGAGTTGCGGGGCTACCCACTCCTGAATCCAGACGGCCGCCTGACGCAAGATGAGGTACGGCGAATAGTAGCCTACGCACGCGAACGCCACATTGACGTGGTTCCTAATCTGGATCTATACGGTCACCAGCACGATCTGTTTCGAATAGAACAATATTCCGAGTTGTCCGATGAGCCGCACGGAACTGAATTCGACCCCAGTAATCCAAAGGTGATGCCTCTTCTCACCGACTGGGCCAACCAGTTGGCAGATTTATTTCCCAGTCCGTTCGTCCATATCGGGCTCGATGAGACGTTTCAAATCGAGCGGGCTACCCAGGCATCGGGCACGATCGCAACTCCAACGGCATTGTTCGTGAAGCAACTCACGGCTGTCACGCGTCTATTTCAAGAACGCGGCAAGCACGTCATAGCGTACGACGACATCATGGTGAAATATCCCCGTATCATTCCCGATCTTCCTCCGGGTCTGATTGCTGCCGCTTGGTATTACACCTCAGAAGATCCGACCTACAAGCGCTGGCTTGCGCCATTAATCGCCAACCATGTTCCTCACATTGTAGAGCCGGGGGTAATGAGCTATGACAACATTGCCCCCGATTACAACGCGACCTTTGAAAATATCGACACCTTCCTGGCAGCCGGCCGTCGTTCCGGCGCGCTGGGCTTGGTCAACACCGTCTGGGCCGACGACGCGCAATTGCTCTTTCGCATGTCCTTCCCCGGTATGGCGTATGGCGCGGCGGCGCCATGGCAATCCGCTCCCATGGACCGGGCCAATTTTTTCTCCGACTACGCACACGTGATGTACCCCGCAATCATCGCTCCCGATATCGCCTCGGCGCTGAGCACTATGTCCGAGGCCGAAACTGACCTGCAAAAGGTGCTTGGAAATGAGCAAACGCAGTTTGCCTTGTGGGGGGATCCTTTCTCCCCTCTCTACTACAAGGGGTTGGCCGCGCACCGGAAGGATCTGCATGAAACTCGGCTCAATGCGGAGCGGGCGGAGACATCTCTCTTGCATGCCAAAAGTCTGGGTGTGGATCCCGCGACCGTGAACAGCCTGATGATAGGAAGCCAGCTTCTGGACTATGCCGGGGCAAAATTTCTGGCGGCTCTGGATCTCTCGGATCTGTGGCTAACCTTAGGTGCCAGGCGTCCCGACGCGGAGCGCTGGTGGAATCTGTGGGAATCCCAGGTTACGCATTACGATCATTCCTTCATCGTCGATCTTATGGATCGAATCACAGATTTGCGACCTGAATATCGTAGCGAGTGGTTGGAAGAGTACACGCCGTACCGGTTGGGTTCAGCTTTGGGGCGATGGGATGCGGAATATCAGTATTGGCGAGGCGTTCACGACAAATTACGGGAATTTAACGATAGTTCGCATGAGGGAGATACTTTGCCGCCGCTTCAAGAGATCATAGAGAGTAATAACCATACGCCAATGCGGACAAAGTAAGGCATCCCCTCATGCGAGGTAAGCTCTTGTGAACTGCAATACATGCCAGAGTATGGGATAAGTATCCTATGACTGCACAGAATAGTAATAAGGTTTTCAACCCTCAAACGGGTTCCGTTGGTCTACAGCCCCCAGAAGGACTTTGTCACGAGGCCGCAATGGACACGGATGCCTCTGCGTATGCCAGGTCCGCCGAAATCTTCAGTCATAATCGGCGCTTCATACCCGGCGGCGTCGTCTCAGTGAACCGGGCCGTTCAACCGGAGATCGTCTTCATCAAAGGTCAAGGGGCGCACCTCTGGGGCGCAGATGGAAATCGGTACATTGACTATCATGCAGCTTTTGCTCCGCACTTCTTAGGGCACAACGATCCCTACGTCACCGACGCAGTCATCTCTGTGCTGCGAAAAGGGGCCAGCCTTTATGGCTCGGGAACGACCGAACTGGAGGGACATCTGGCGGAACTCATCTGCCGACATATACCAGCGGTCGAATCCGTTCAATTCTTGAACACTGGCAGCGAAGCTACTTACGAAGCGATTCGTTTGGCTCGCGCGGTCACCGGAAGGGATCACATCATCGTTATGCAAGGTGGCTACAATGGGTGGCATGACGACGTCTCTTGTAACCTAATGACGCCCCTTGATGTGATCGGGCCGAGGGTTTCTCCGGGTGAATACCCTTACATTCCGATTAGCGCTGGAATCCCACACGAGCACCAAAAACTCGTTCACCCCATTAACTTCAACGATCTGGAGTCCGTAGAGTACGTGTGTCAGAAGTATTCCATAGCGGCACTCATCACGGAGCCGATTCTCCAAAATATCGGGATCATCAAGCCGGAAGCTGGATATCTGGAAGGACTTCGCCGATTGGCCGATCGGTGCGGCTTTATCCTCATTCTGGATGAGGTCAAAACCGGCTTTCGCCATGGGATCGGCGGCTATGCAAAGATTGCCGGCGTGACGCCTGACCTAGTCGTTTTTGGCAAGGCCATGGCTAACGGGTACCCCATCGCCGCACTCGGGGGCAAGAAGGAGTTGATGGATTGGTTCGTCCATCCCGACACCTCGAAGCGGGTACTGTTGGCCGGCACTTACAATGCACACCCTGTTCCGACCGCAGCCGCCATTGCCACAATCGAGCGCCTGCTTATGAATGATGGGGAAGTCTATCGGCATGTCGAATCGTTGGGACAAAAGATGCAAGAAGGCCTGGAACGAATCATTGGCAACTTGGGTTTTGAGGCAGTAGTCGCCAGGCAAGGCTCTGCTTTCTGTATCTATTTCATGGACCATTGCCCGAGAGATTGGCACGATCTGGCAGGCCATCATAATTTCAGTTTTGACGAACAGCTGCGCAGGAAGTTGATCAAGCTTGGCACTTACTTCTTTCCTGTTGCCGCCAAGCAATGTTCCATTTCCTTTGCCCACACGACAGAAGACATTGAAACCACCTTGCAGCAAATCCAAGACCAGCTAAGTGAGATGTTGAAGTGAGGCCCCCCCTGCGCTCCTGGCTGCTTCTATTCAGCTGCAACTTCATGTGGGCACTGCAGTTTACGTGCATCAAATTGGTTCAGGATCAGGTTGGCTCCCTGTTTACCGTCTGGGGTCCAATGACTCTGGCCACCGTAATGCTTTACCCACTGGTTAGTTTGGAGTCGAAAAGTGTCAAGAGCAGCGACAGGCGAAGCAGCGACATTCTGATTTTCCTTTTACTCGCCGTGGTGGGAGTGTTTCCCGGACAAGTGCTCATAACCTGGGGCACCCGCATGTCGCTAGCCAGTAATGCCGCTTTGCTCATGCTGACACTGCCGGTGTCCACTGCGTTTCTGGCGTTTCTTTTCTTGCATGAAAAAATGACACCTGTAAGGTGGGTCAGCTTCGGCCTGGCGATCATCGGCGTCGTAATGTGCTCCGATATCGATTTTCGAACTCTGAACTTTGGCAAAGGCTATCTGTACGGGAATGTTCTGATTTTCTTAGGCACCCTGGGTAGCGCTTTTTACAACTCTTACGGCAAGAAGATATTGGAACGTTACTCGCCGACAGAAATGCTCTTTTTCACCTACCTGGCAATGTTTGTCGTTATGACTCCGTTGACTCTGGCCCAGGAGCCTGGGGTGTTCGCGAACATTCCTCATTTCTCTCTCCAGACCTGGATCGGACTGGCGCTGCTCACCTTCTTCCATAATTATCTGTCAATGGTTCTGTTTCTTAAGGCCCTCAAACAGCTCGATGCGATTCAGGCTGCGCTGTCGAATTATTTGATTACGTTCTTTGGGATTCCGATCGCGGCCATCTGGCTAAAGGAGAAGTTAACTTTGCTGGCCATTATCGGTGGGGTTTTGATTTTGGGGAGCACATTACTGATTACGGTCTGGGAAAACAGACAGGCCTCACGGAAATACGCCGCAGTGCCAGCACCTTAGTGAGTGGATCACGATCTCGAGTTGGACAGGACAAGATGACAGGGAGACGAAAAGGCAGACGTCCGGGCAAATCTGGTTTTGAGCGCAACCAGAACGGGCCGCGCACCCTCATTTGTAACAATGCCGGCGTGGTTGGAATGGGACTGATGGGAAGCAGTATCGCGGCTTGCCTGCTCGCCGCCGGCCACACTGTGGCGGGAGTGGAGGCAGATCCAACTCGGCTCAGGAAATCTCTTCGTCAAGTGCTGTCTCTGCTTGAAGGTCTAAGAAAGGAAGGTCTACTAACATTAGATCCGCGAAAGATTCTGAGAAAGCTGACCATTTCTGAAGACTATGCCGTCCTGGAGCAAAGCCAGATTGTCATCGAATGCGTCACGGAAGACCTTAGTGTCAAAAGGGGGGTGATCCGGAGGATCGAGCAGGCTGTTTCTCCAGACACAATTATCGGAAGCAATACTTCCGCGATTCCAGCCACGGCGCTGCAACAAGATGCACTCCATCCGGAGCGCATTTTGGGAATTCACTGGGCGGAACCGGCCCACATAACCCGCTTTATGGAAATCATTTGCGGGAAGGATACGCTGCCGGTGTATGCTGAGCGCGCTTTCGCGCTGGCGGGGCAATTGGGCAAAGAGCCATCTCTTTTGCGCAAAGACGTGCGCGGATTCATCACCAATCGAGTCATGTATGCGATGCTGCGCGAGGCATTTCATCTGGTCGAGTCTGGAGTAGCTTCCATCGCCGATGTGGACCGCTCATTGCGAAACGATCTGGGGTATTGGATCACTTTTGCCGGACCATTCCGCTTCATGGACCTGACTGGAATTCCCGCCTATTGTGCGGTCATGCGCGATCTTTTGCCAGAACTCGATTGCAGCCGGCAGGTTCCACCACTTATGACCAGCTTGGTCGAGTCCGGTGCGCAAGGCGTAGCCAACGCCAAAGGCTTTTACGAGTACACTCCCGCGCAGGCGAAAAGATGGGAAAAGCGTTTCCTGAAGTTCAGTTATGATGTCCGGGCGCTGGCGCGAAAGTATCCTGAAGAGGATGGGAGTTCTGTTGGCGGCGCGCTCGCGAGAATGGGCAAACAACGCGAAGCTCGGAAGCGCATTCTCCAACGGCGGAGCGGAGGATAGAAGAGTGCCTCCGTTATCCTGCCGCTGGTCTCTTGCTCTCCTTATTTCATTGCTTGCGGCTGGTATTTGTATGGCAGATGGGGCAGAACCGCCCGACGTACAGCACAAGATGCGTGCATTCAAGACCGACATACCCATTCCGCTGGATGGCGATCTTGCGAAATGGCGCGGGGCGGGTACGGTGACGTTTGCCGGGAAGGCTCTTGCTGGCCATCCTCGGCATGCGACGGTCTACGCCCTATGGAACAAGGACACCCTTTACCTGGCGTTTGATGTTTATTCCTCGAAACTGCAGGCCAGCGTCCGTGAACACGACGGCGACAAACTCTGGGAAGACGACGGCGTGGAGTTCCTGATTGACGCAAAGCCTCATCGCTCGAAAGAATTCCTGCCCGACGATTTCTCCTACCACATCAACATTCTCAATACCGTATACGACGACCGGGGAACACCTTCAGGGCAGCCCGACCCTCGGTGGAATGGTATTGCGCAACACATAGTGCGAATCCTGGATGATTATCACTATGTCGTACAGGTGTCGATTCCTTGGGCGGAGATCGGCATTGAACCGGGGGAGGGACATACCGTTCTTGGAATCGAGTTTGGCGTAAATGGAAAGGATCCTGAGACTGGAGTGTACGACTATTTTGACTGGTGCGGGCTCAAGGTATTCCATGACCCATCCGGCTTTGGCGAATTACTCCTTGCAGGTCGGTGCAGCTAGTGAATTCTTTATGTTATACCCTGACAGCCGCGATTACGCCTTAAGTCACAGGTCACTACACCAGGGTCGCAAAGTCACGGCTTTTCTTCATAAGGCGTGAACATGTTATCCAAGGAGCAGGACAATGACGAAGCGCAGAGCAGTCCTCACAAGTCTTCTTTTCGGAGCAGCGCTACTTTACGGAAGTGTTTTTAGTCAGGACGCAGCAAGCACTACCGCGTTATCACTCGTTCCCGGTACAACATGTTCGGTTTTTCCAGCCAATAACGTTTGGAATACGCCTATTGACGACCTGCCGGTTAATCGGAGTTCTGCGGCGTGGGCGGCGAGCCTTCCGGGAGGGCATCTCACCCTTGGCTTTGGCCCGGCGGGCGGGAAGAACTATGGCTTTCCTTTCCAAGTTGTTGATAACAGTACGCCTATGGTATCCGTTGCCGTCAGTGATCGTCAGGAATCTGATCCTGGCCCTTACCCATTTAGCTCGGCAACACCCATTGAACCCTTTGACGGTGGCGACGCCCATGCTCTGATGATCAACAAAGATACCTGCATCCTTTATGAGCTGTATGACGCTCACTGGAACAACGGTAATCCGAAAGCCGCCAATGGAGTGATCTATGACTTAAAGTCTAATGCTTTAATTTCTAATCCCTCATTTTCTAGTGCTTCTGCAGATGATGCAGGATTGCCACTTTTTCCTGGACTGGTTCGTTTTGACGAAGTACAAGCGGGTGTCATTGATCATGCGGTGCGTTTTGAGGCCTCTCGCGCATACTCGGGCGGTGTCTTATGGCCTGGTACCTACACCCCAACATATCTGAATACTCCTAACTCAACTGTTCTCTGGATGGGATCACGCTGGAGACTTAAGAAAACCTTTGATATCTCCCATTACTCTGCTCAAGCGCAAGTTATTTTAATTGCACTTAAGAAGTACGGAATGTTTATGTCAGATATAGGAGACGACTGGCAAATAGACGGAACGCTTGATGCTGGTTGGTCACAAAGTCTGGTGAATGAGTTAGTAACTGTTCCCTCCTCTGAATTGGAAGCAGTGGATGAATCAAGTCTTATGGTTAATCCTGAGCTTAATCCTGATAGTGGCGGCAGCACGTGCTACTGCGGCGCTGCGAAGAAGCGGTGAACCGCAGGCGCGTACACCAGATGGATCGAGAGGCCAGAAAGTGTCGTATGATCCTGTGCGAAGAATGGAGGCAGGCCATTTTGGCGGTGACACTTCTCGTTTGTGCGACGACCGTTGCGTGCGCAAGCATCAGTGCCAACGCCGCAATGGCGCCAGCGTTGCTTCCGGCACAGAGTCATCAAATGCCGGAATCCTCGTCCGATGCGTTGGTTGACTCACTTGAAAGAGCCTTATCCAAGGGGCAGGCGGAAAAAGCCCACGATCTCTTAATCCAGATCTTGAAGCGCCCTCATCTCACTTCTGACTTCCTGTTGCGAGTGGGAATACAATTCGCGGAACGGGAACGGTATGACGAGGCAGCCGAGGCCTTCCAGCGCTGTATTCAAGAGCATCCTGAGATGTTTGAGGCCTATTACAACCTCGCATTAGCGGAAATCGCCGAGCAAAAGTGGGAAGAGGCGCTTGCGACCTTACAACACGCACCGCAGAAATCGAGAGCTGAAGTCTTGGCGTGTTCGTATCTACGCGGTAAGGTAGAAGATTCGCAGGGAAAGACCAGTGAAGCCGAACACGATCTTGCGGAGGCGTTTGCGGGGGCGCCGCAGAATCCAACCTACGCCATGGACCTTGGCCTGTTTTACGTCCACGAGCGTGCGTACCTCCAGGCGGCCACAGTGTTTGAACGCGCTGCAGGGTTTAATCCCCGCTCATCCTTTCTTCTTCTCGGACTCTCCCTCTCCCGATTCCTCGCGGGGCAACATGAGCAGTCGATAGAGGCCTTGAAGAAGGTTCTCTCTATGCAGCCGGACTTCGCTCCTGCTCAGCTTCTCCTGACCTTTGCTCTGTCTGTGGAGGGAAAGCTCGAAGATGCCGAAAAGGTCGCGCGCCAAGGCCTTGGTTCTCCTCATCCTTCCCCCTACTTGTATTACCTTGACGCTTCTGTTCTGGTAAAGCTCCAATCGCAGCAATACAAACGGATCTTCGAAGAACTTCGCATTGCCCAACGCGGGATTCCATCCTGCAGCCTGTGCTATTTAGCTGAGAGCAAAGCGTATCAGGCGCAAGGCAATGTTGAAGCAGCCATTGCTGATCTCGAAACTGCCATTCGGCTCGATCCGAGTTTTCCGGAAGCCTGGTATCGCCTTGCTTCTCTGTATCGCCATGTGGGCCGCAGCGCGGACGCATCAAGAGCGCAAGATCAGTTCCAAAAACTCAAGGCTGATAAGGAAGGGCGAGAGATTCAGATGCTACGCGAAAACTTCCTGCAAACTCTGGACGCTGTCCAGGTCGCTCAATGATCATACATTTCCGTCGATGCATGCCATGATGTCAAAGGCAACACATTTCTCAATAGCGGTACTCGTATGTGGGAGCTTTCTGCTCGCTGTCTCGACCTCGGTGTCGCGGCCCGACGAGACAATAGTTCCCCACGGTACCCCTGCCACGCCACCGAGTGTCCATTTTGTGGATATAGCCGCTCGTGCGGGATTGACGGCCAAGACGGAGGATGGCGGCGAGAAGACGAAGAAATATATCATCGAAACCACCGGCAGCGGTGCGGCCTTCTTCGACTATGACAATGACGGGTGGCCGGACATCTTTCTAGTCAACGGAACTACACTTCAGGGTTTCCCAAAGGACAAGCAGCCAACCAGCCACCTGTATCACAACAATCGCGACGGGACTTTCACCGACGTGACACAAAAAGCTCACGTCGCACTGACGGGTTGGGGCCAAGGCGTGTGCGCGGGTGATTACGACAACGACGGATGGGTGGACTTGTACATTACTTTCTGGGGCCACAACGTGCTGCTGCATAACAATGGTGACGGGACCTTCACAGACGTCACTAAGAAAGCTGGACTGTGGCACGATGATGTGCGCTGGGGTACGGGATGCGCTTTCGTGGACTATGACCGCGACGGCCGCCTGGACCTGTTCGTCTCCCAGTACATAGATTTTGACCCCGCGAAGACGCCTATCCCCGGGCAGAGCAGTTTCTGCCGTTGGAAGGGGATTCCTGTCATGTGCGGTCCCCGCGGTTTAAAGGGCACAAGAAACGAGCTCTACCACAACAACGGGGACGGTACGTTTACCGACGTCAGCGAAAAATCGGGAGTGGCAAAGGCGGGACCATATTACTGCTTCACGGCCCTTACGGGAGATTTCGACAACGACGGATGGCCCGACATCTATGTGGCCTGCGATTCCACTCCCAGTATTCTGTTCCACAACAATCACGACGGGACTTTCAGCGAGATTGGTGTTCGTGCAGGTGTAGCCTACAACGAGGATGGCCATGAACAAGCCGGTATGGGCGCCGATGCCGCGGACTACGACGGCGACGGCTGGTTAGATATCATCAAGACGAACTTTTCCGACCAAACAGCCACCTTGTACCGCAACAATCACGACGGGACATTCACCGACGTTACCTACGAGGCTGGCCTCGGAGGCAACACGCAGTTCCTGGGCTGGGGCACGCTTTTTGTGGATGTTGATAACGACGGATGGCCCGACCTATTCATGGCAAATGGCCACGTCTACCCTGAACTGGACCGAAACGCCATGGGCAGCACCTTCCGGGAGCGCAAATTGCTCTACTGGAATCGACACGATGGCAAGTTCAAGGACATCTCTCTCATGGCCGGACCGGGTATCACCAAACCTTTCAATAGCCACGGTGTGGCCGCCGCCGATTTCGACAATGACGGTGTGGTGGAGCTCTTGGTGAACAACAGCCATGATCCGCCGAGCCTGTTAAAGAACTACGGCAAACACGGTAATTGGATCCTGCTCAAGCTGGTTGGGACGAAGTCCAATCGCGACGCGATTGGCGCCCGAGTGACGGTGAGGGCGGGCGGCCATGAGCAGTTGCAAGAGGTCCGCAGCGGCGGTGGCTACATCTCGCAAAGTGATTTCCGACTGCATTTCGGCCTCGGCTCGGCGACGAAAATTGACGTGTTGGAAATCCGATGGCCCAGCGGATTGGTGGAGAAGTTAGAAGACATCCCGGCTAATCGGATCCTGTCTGTCATAGAAGGCATGGGAATCGTCCCGCACTAATGCTTTGTCAATAACGGCTCCTCGTCCGCCGTCACAAGGCGAGGGAGCTGCGTGAATTGCGGCAATCTTGAGGCCTCGACCTGTGAACCTGACCATTATCGATTGGATCATCATGCTGGTGTATTTCGCCTTCGTGCTGGGCATTGGATTCGTGCTCAAGCGCAGGATGAAGACCAGCACAGATTTTTTCCTGGCTGGGTACTCCACAGGGAGACATTGACCTGCCTCGATTTTCTCATCCATGTAGAAGTGAGGATCTCAACGTTTTTGAGTGGCTCGGGTTTTCTGTGCCATCGCTAAAGTGAGTTTTCGGTCTCCTGCAAGCCAGTCTGTTCGCGCTGAGCAGCGAACTGACTGGCGTACTCGCTCGGCGTTTGCTCTCCGAGAGCCCTGT
>JBAUVZ010000207.1:0-6915 GCA_049583505.1 Candidatus Sulfotelmatobacter sp. | reverse complement strand
GGATTATGATTTGGGATACTTCGATCTGGAGACGCGCGTGCTCGAACCGCTCGAAAACCCGTTCGGCCCAAAAGTGTCACCCATGTGACCGGTACATTCTGTAACCCATGTCTCCGGGCCGGACCATCGAGAGGATGGAGCCGACGAGCGGACTTGAACCGCTGACCTGCCGATTACGAATCGGCTGCTCTACCAACTGAGCTACGTCGGCTTCTGGTTTACTTTCTTTAGTTTACCAAACCGCTTGGTGGTTGCTGCCGTACAAACGCTGTACAAGCGGCCTGAGATTCAAGCCGTTTCATGGCGGCAGTGACCTCTTGCGGCACAGTCTTGATGTAGCTCCGCTGAGTTGTGCTGATGTCCTCGTGCCTGAGTATCGCCTGAATCACAATATCAGGAACACCGAGTTCATGAAGATTCGTGGCTAGTCCGCGACGATATGCGTGCCAGCCTTTCCACTCTAACCCGCTTGTCTTGAAACTGGGCTTGATCACGCGGTCAGCGAGGTTGTCCAAGTCTAGCGCCCCGCCAATCGTATTTGGGAACATCCAGCCGGAAGCATTCTCGGGCTTCTGCGCAACCATTGTCAAATCGCTGCTGGACACTCTCCTCCTGTTTTCATGCGGAGGCCCTCCAGCTCCGGTTGCTCTTTGGCTTTTCCTCGCAATCATGTCGATCAAATTTGCTGAGTAGGTATTCTTCTGCTCCAACAGGATCACGAGAATATGTAGTCGGGGTAAAAAACTTGCGTTGGCACTTGGCGCAGGACGCCATCGCAGGGACCTTGCCTTGATGCCTTAGGATCACGAAGTCGCGCTCTGGCATGACGCGAATAGTCTGGCACAGTTCCACGGGTTTGCACCAGTCTCACGGGGCTTCTTACTTTTTCTTCTCGTCCCCTTCCACCAAAAAGAAGGCACTCCCGGGAAGGTTAACCATCACCCATTTGTATTCTGGAAAGTCGCGCTCAGCGCCGCGCATCACCTCATGCGCATCGTGCTCAGTCAGTTCCGCGGCTTGCAGTCTGCTAAATACAATGCGACATGTAAATGCAGTCTGTTCACTCAAACGTTCTGCATATAGCCACGCTTTCATGCACGCAATTATCGCACCGTTCGTCAAGAGCTAAATCCAAAACCGCACCCCCGATTCGAGATACTCCCAAGAGTGCGTTGATGACCCAGAAATACGGAAAAGGATTGTTTGCTATCGAACAGTCCTCCAGACATCGAGCGTCTATAGTCACTGGCAACCCAAACCGAGTGCGGGAGTATCCAAGCTCCGACAGTGAAAAAGGCGAAACAACCTCGCTGCCCCTACTGTGTTTTGGGCACGGGATTCAGGCCGATGAAGGTTCTCTCCAATGGGCGGCAGATTTGTGAAAAGTGCGGCCACATCGTTTTTCCGAACGACACGGCTTTTAGATGTCCGTGCCCGAAGTGCCTAGACGTGAATTTGTCGCCTACAATTCGCCGCTTGCGGCGACGGTAGATCGTGTCCCGAAGTCAGTTTCCGCGAATGTGTGCAATTTTGAACAGACGTGATTCCGCTGCTTGGGATGAAATCTCGGGGCAAACGTCGAGGGTGTCGTCATGCATAGGATTGGATTGAATCACTGCCCTTATTGCGGCGAGGTAGAAATATACGCGTCCCGACCGAGGACGTGGTGGGATGAAGCGTGTGGGTTCTTGTTCCTGCAGGTTGTGAGATGCCATGCCTGCATGCGCCGTCACTACCGTCCGCTCTTTATGCCGCCCGTCCCCACCACAAGGGCGAAGAAATCCAGCCAGAGCGTCGCCAGTGACGAACAGCGGGAGCGCTCCGCGTAAGTGGTAACTAGGGTTTTTTCTTTTTCGGGTCGCGGTCAAGCCGCGCTATTTGCTTTCCAATTCCCCTGCCCTAGAAATGAGCGTAGCGGCGTGCTGAACCAGCTTGACGGCGGTACCGATGCGTTCAGGTCGTTGCACGTGGGCGAAATCGGACATTTCACATTTTGGGATTACTTTCGACAGGCGTTCCAAAATAATCGAGGCATTCGAATCGATCACTTCTTATTGTCCCCAACACTAGCAGATCGACTGGAAAGCTGTGAAATCGATAAGGGACCTCGCGGACAGGAAAAGCCCTCTGACCACACCCCCATAATCGTCACGCTATCCGATCTGCCATAATCTCCCAATGTCGGGGCGTTACCGCCTATCCCGGCGAAAGGAGCAGGCTTGCTGCCGCCAAATTGATTTATGCCTCGTCTGGCGATAAGAGTTGCTCTCTGTCGATCACGGTTGCTGATGATCTATTTTTCACTGATCATGGTCGCCAATGCACAGAAGCAACACGATTCGAAGTTCACTGAAGGTTTTTGGTTGACGGATGGATATGGTGAGCTTGTCGAATTCGACGGGAGGGCGTTGCGCACCTACGAGTTGACTTCCATCAGTTGCATTCCCGGACAAACCCGGCAGCTAGACGAAACCCGCTCCTCGATTTCCATTGCCGTGTTCCCCTCAGGTAATTCGGTAATTACCGTTCGGCGGACGGATGATCCCAACATCATGCACATGCGGTGGGATTGGGCTGCCGCCGACATCATGCTGCGTCGTACTGGCAGCCTGCCCGAACAGTGTAAGCAGAATCCACCCGACACTCCCCAGAACAACTACGCCATCTTCTGGCAGACGTTCGCTGAGCAATACCCCTTCTTCGTCCTTCGCAAAGTGGATTGGCAGGCGGTTGACCAGCACTATCGGCACCGTGTGACGCCAGCGACTACTTCGAAAGAGTTGTTTCGCATCTTCCAGCAAATGATCAAACCATTGAACGATACTCACACGAGCTTGGAAGCGCGAGACATCAAAACGGAGTTCGAAGGCTGGCGTCCGGATGCAGGTCATCTCAGCGACACTGATTGGAAGAAAGCAGCCTCGGTGATTGAGACGACCTACGTCCAAGACCACCTGCGTGCGTACTGCAAGGAGCACATCCAGTTTGGGCTGCTGCGAAATTCTATCGGCTACCTTCGTGTGACAACGTTTTACGACTATGCGAATGGCAGCTATGCCGACGAGTTGCAATGTCTGCGGCGAAGCCTAGATTCGATCTTCGAGAGTGCCGGACAACTCAAAGGTTTGGTCATTGACATCCGCCTAAACAAAGGCGGCGACGACCCTCTTGGCATCGAGATCGCGTCTCGTCTTACAGACAAAAAGTATCTCGCCTACGCAAAGGCCGCACGTAATAGCACCAGCCTTGACGCGCCACTGACCTTCAGCGAGAAACAGCCTGTGTGGGTGGTTCCGAGCGCCAGACCTAGTTTTAAGGGCAAAGTCGCGTTGTTGATCGGTCCCGACACCGTCAGCGCAGGCGAAACGTTTACGATGGCGCTGATGGGACGAGAGCCTCACGTCCTGCGCATCGGTCTCAACACGCAGGGCGTGTTCTCTGACGTTCTGGACCGCGTTCTCCCGGATGGTTGGCGTTTCGGGTTGCCGAACGAGGTGTACTACACGCAAGATGGAAAAGCATTTGACGCCACGGGTGTACCTCCCGACATTCATGTTCCGTTCTTCCCGCCGACAGACCTGCTCGGATCGCGGGATGCTGCTCTCGAAGAAGCTATTCGACAACTATCCCATTGAAGCTCGCTATCAACTCGGATTCGGAATTGACATATCATAGCGGCATGAGTTGGCACGGTTTTGATTGGCTAGATTTCGAGATCGGGCAGTACAAAGAATCGTTGGATCATCGTGTCCGTGAAGCATACATTGCTGCATACTCAGTTCTCGAAGAGGTCCGGGAATGCAGGACGTTGCAGCGATCTCCGAACTGCTGAAGCCCTACGATGCCCGCCTCATGCGGTGCTACCCGGTAAGCACCCGAATCAATCACGCGGCAAACGATGACGCGGAGTGTTCGCGTCGGATGGAACTGTCAGAGACTCAGAATCAGCTATTCTCATGACATTTATGACGAACGAAGAGCGTATGCAACGGGAATCGAATCTGATCGCGACCATAAGGAAGAAGCTCCCAGACTTTGCAAGGATGTGCGCGGACGACGCGGAATACGTTTTGCTTCATCAAGACGCCTTTGCTGCCGACTATCAAGAAGATGAATACCTGCTCCTCGGCATGGCGATCAAGTATGCAGGTCTCCGTGGCAAGGAAGTTCGTGTGATAGGGAAGAACCGTGGCAGCCTCGGCGAGGAAGAGAGAATTCAGTGAGTCAAAAGCATGAGTCCAACGACTGATGCTCCCACCATTGCTCCGGACCGCGAGCTTGAGGAAGACAAGAAGCCCGGTGCTTCAGAACCTCCGCGAATCCGTTGTCCGCTCTGCGGCTGGTCGCCCCGCAAGGAAGACCGCTGGTTTTGCACCTGCGGTTTTGACTGGAACACTTTCGACACGGGCGGCGTCTGCCCAGCCTGCCTCCATCACTGGACTGAGACTCAGTGCCTCTCGTGCAGCCGATGGTCGCCGCATTCCGACTGGTATGCGCAGTGAATTTGGACGAATACCGCTAGAACAGGCACGAAGGCGATTTCCGAGCTTCGGCGAGATGTACGCTAATGCGACCTCGACCTGAATCCGCAATAGGTCAGGTAGACGCCGAGGACGAGCGAAATAGCGGTGTACAGGTAGAAGAGTTGCTCGTAGTGAAGCTGCTGAAGAAAGAGTCTCGTTTCCAACTCAGGCGGCAGGAATAGGAAGAATAGGCTCTTCATGAGCGTTATCCAGCCGACGAGGGTGACAACAACCGCGAGCGCACCGCCCGACCAGATATTGTGAGCAAGAACCATCGCCAGCCCAGCCGCGAGCGTGATTACGCCGACGATCAACATCATCGATGGATTCTGAAGAATGGCGGTCACCGTCTCCACGGTAGCTTGCCTGCGAGTCATCATCGAGAGCGCGATGACAATGCAGTACAGACCGATCAGCCTGCTTAGAAAGATTGTGCGCGACGACATGGTGGCCTCCCCTGCTGGATGTACCAAGCGATTCGTCCGCTGTCAGTCAATTCGCCATTGCCCGCAGCTAACAGCCGCGGCTCCTACCAACTGGCACAGAGTACCATGTGGACATGAGCAGAATATGCCCACAATGGCTCGACGCAAATCCTTCGGATCGCTCGGCACGAAGGGGCGATGTCCTTCTTCGGGAAGAGCCAGACGAGGAAGAAGACGAAGATGAAGACGAAGGCGACAGCAAAGAACATGACGTTGATGACGACACGGCCGACGACGGCTACTCGGAGTGAGCGTGCCACTGTCTCCGTGGGTGGAGGATGAAGCGCGAGGACTTCATCAACGTTGCTGAAGAAACATTGGATTCGCTGCCGGAAGAATTCCGCAGCCGTATCCAGAACGTCGCGATCCTCGTTGAAGAGTTTCCGGCGAACCAACCATCCCCGCGTCTCGGACAGCAAAGGCGTTTGCTTCTAGGCATCTTTCACGGCGTGCCCGCTACCCAGAAGAGCGTCTTTGACTTCTCAGTCGGTCCTGCCCACATCGTGCTTTACCAGAAAAACATTGAGGCGGTCTGCTCGAATGAGGCTGAAGTCCGACATCAAATCCGCCAGACTCTCATACATGAACTGGGGCATTATTTTGGGATGAGCGAGGAGCAACTGAAGGACGTTTAGATGCCCCAAACTTCGATAGCCAACCGTTCGGACGTGGCTTTCGAGTCTTAAAGATTAGGGAAAGGAGCAGCCATGAAATTGAGCATGAAGGGTCTGGCTTTGGCATCGGGAATCCTCTGGGGAGTGTCGATGCTGGGCATGGGACTGGCGAACCTGATCTGGAGCGGCTATGGTCAGCAGTTTCTCCAGACAGTGGCGTCGGTCTACCCCGGCTATCATGCAACTCGCAGCATCGCAGAAATCATCGTCGGGACTCTCTACGGAGCAGTGGATGGTCTGATCGGCGGCGCTGTGTTCGCTTGGCTCTACAATCAGTTTGCCCAGCCTAGCGTTTGAGCATCAAGCCGACGCCGCTAAGTCACCTGCGGGCATGAGTGGAACACGTTCGACTCTGGAGGCGTCTGCTCCCTCGTGCCTGCACCAGTGGGCTGAGACGCAGTGCCTCTCTTGCAGCCGATGGTCGCCGCACGCGGATTGGTATGAGAAGTGACTCGGGGTGTTCGCGCAAACGCCCATTTTCAAAATTGCCCCATGAAGATTAAGATTTTGGTTCGCTACAATCAATGCCTCTGTGAATTCGCTCTGGAAGGCAATGACGTGGCTCCGGTTTAGTGAGGGCTCTAGCTATGGCTTCTCTTTCCGATTCTCTGGTTCGGCACTTGTTGGAAAGCCGTTTCATCGCGTCGCTCGCAACGAAGAACCCAGACGGCTCCACTCACATGGTTGCGGTGTGGTACTGGTTTGATGGTGCGCATATTTATATCGCCACGTCCACGCGCACCCGCAAGGCTCGAAATCTGCAGTCCACGCCCAAAATCTCGTTAATGATCGATTCCCGCGACCCCGCAGCATCATGCGGCATAAACATCGTGGGCACTGCACAAATCTTGACGGGTGAAGTCTCTCGGAAATGGAATGGGCGCGTTCATGCCAAATATCTGAGCGACGCCGCACTCGCGGACCCCCGAGTTGGTCCAGTGTTCGCATCGTGGGATGATGTGACAATCCAGATCACACCGACCTCGGTTATCGCGTGGGATATGCGTGAAGCAGATAGGCAAGTCTTTGGCAGCGCGTTCGAGAGCAACCCCGCATACCTGTTGCCTCTGGAACGTTGAACGGACTGTCAAGACCCAGACGCACCATCGTGGTTCCGTGATGAAGCATGGTTTCGTCTGTCATTGTGATCCCTACTACGCCGCCTCCGCACCCACGCTGCAATGCGCCCCTTCGGAATCGACGAACTGTGCCAACACTCCACCGAAATCCTGC
>JBAUVZ010000206.1:0-49251 GCA_049583505.1 Candidatus Sulfotelmatobacter sp. | reverse complement strand
GGGCACGCTGGACGTCGCGAATTTCGCGGAGATCCTCCGGGGTCAGTTCTAGTTTTTCGCCAGTTCTAGTTGGTCGCATCGTGTTTGGCGATGAAGGAGCGGTCCTGCGTGAAAGAGTCGGAAGCATGCTGACTGGAACTCCGAAAATTGTGCTTAACCTACATGAGGTGGATCACGTCGACAGCGGGGGACTGGGCATCTTAGTCGGGCTCGCAATCTCGGCGAAGAACCGGGGGGGCGAGCTCAAGCTAGTATCTCCCCGGGAGCACGTTAAGGACGTGCTTCGACGAACACATGTAGACACCCTGTTCCATGTATACGGGGATAACGACGAGGCGATCGCCGCATTCCGCACACAAGTCGTCTGAGTCCGGCCCGGCTTCTGAGCGAAGGGCGCGGTAGAGTAGAGAACTTTCCTAATGGTTCAGAACCCACTGTGGAACTCAAAATCTATCGGTGCTCACGCGAAAATCTCGTTCACCTTGTCTCGCACATGCTGGCTGCGTGACGGCTTCAAATACCGCATCGTCGATTCCATGTCTGAGTGGCCCAGCCATTGCTGCACTGTGCGCAGATCGACACCCGCCCAGAGACACCGTGTCGCGAACGTCGCACGAAACTTGTGAAGCCAGAAGTCATTTTCGTCGAGCTTCGCATGCTCGGCAACAGCCTTCAGGCAGTCCAGGAAATCGAGCTTAGGCTTGCAGCCGGCAGTTGGGAAGACTAAAGCGCAGTTCTTGTCCGCTTTCGCCTTCCACGCCTTCAGACTTTTCGCCAGCTTCGCAGGAATGGGAATCTCACGTTCTTTATATGACTTTGGCGTCCAGTCACGATCAGGCTTGTGCCTGACACGAACCGTAGCGTGGTTGAGGTTGATATCCGACCAGTACGTGTACATGACCTCCTGCTCTCGCATTCCCGTCATCAGGAAGAACTCATACCAGAGGCGCTCTTTCTCATCGCAAGCCGCGAAGAGCTTGTCGAGCCCCTCCTGCTCGTAAATCTCAGGTTCTTCTTCGGTGTAGCGCGGCCAGTCGTTCTTGCCAACCAGACCACGAATTCCATTCGCTTTCAAGAACGTCATGACATTCTCGAACTTGTTGTAGACGCTGCGTGGGGCTTGCTCCTTCTCGTCTCGCAGGAAGGCGGAAAACTTGAGTAGGTCTTTGCGTTCGACTTCGTCGAGGTTTTGTTTATGGCAGGACTCGGTGAAGTAGTTCAGCGCCGTTGTGTAAGCGGCTAGGGTCTTCGGCTTTTTCGTGAGCTTCGTTTCGTCCAGAAACTCGGCGACCGCGGCCGCTATTGAGCGATGGCCGTTCTGTCCGTCAGGCACGATGGAGACGCCGTTGTTCACAGCGTTCAGCTCAGCCTCTTTTCTCAGCCGTCGAGCGCTGGCATCGGCAGGATCCTTGCCCACAGACAGGCGAACTCGCTTCGCGCCTTCGCGCCATTCCAGGTAATACGCGCCTTCCTTGTGGCATTCCTGCCTGCTGTTCACGATCACCACGTCGGGCTTCACACGTCCATTGGCAGACAGCAGAACGCGGCAATACCGCCATCCATGCGGTGTTTGGATCCTTTTGGTGAGGTTGACTTCGCGGTTGGCCATCGGTGCTCCTTCACTGAAACTGGTATCAGTGTAGGTATCACCGACTCGCAAGTGCCAGATAACAAAAGTAATGGCGGAGAGGGAGGGATTCGAACCCTCGGTACAGGTGTTAGCCCGTACAACGGTTTAGCAAACCGCCGCATTCGGCCACTCTGCCACCTCTCCGGCGTGCGGAGCTACATTTTACCACGTCTGAGGTGAGGGTCCTTACCGCTTCAGTCACATACATTTACGTGCCTCTTGCCTTACTGTACCCATTCAATCGTTGTGGTCTCCTGGGCTGTGCCCGAACTTTCTGGGGAGCATATGGGGAGCAATCCCGGCTTCTCGATTGCCGAAAAAGACTCGGATACACGTCGTCAACGAAGTCCCCCAGCCTGTTCGCGAGAAGAGGACTCGATGCCCTGGAAGCTTTGTTCAGCGGTTCGAGCATGGTTTCGGCAAGTATGGCAATACTCTTGCGCGTCCTATGCATGGAGTCAACCGGCGCGAGCCGCTTGGATCTCCGTATACTTCGGATCGTTTCACCCTCGCGAAGTCGCTCACGGTAATGAAGTACCCACCACCCTCGGTGACGGCAGATCGTACCTCTAGAGAAAAATTGTCGACCCCCTCCCCCGCCCGCCCGCTGGAGTAGAACCTAGTGTCGCCGCAATGCCTGAGAGATCGCAATGGGTGCCTCGTCGATGTGATCAGGACCACTATGACCAGTGTTACATTCTCTTGAACGTGTGCTACGTTGATCCATACTTCTTACGACCTGCGAGAGTGCTTTATGGGAGAACTCAGCCGTATCGGAGTGTCGATCGATTCAGAACTACTACATCGGTTTGATTCGTTCATCGCGGACCAGGGCTACGATAACCGCTCGGAAGCGTTTCGCGATTTAATTCGCGACCGGCTCGTTGGCTCGGTGGTAGTCGCGGCAAATGCACCCGTAGTGGGTACGGTCACCCTCATCTACGATCATCACACTCGTCTACTGCCGGAAAAGCTTACCGATCTCCAGCACGAGTCTCACGCAATTGTAATTTCTACCCTGCACGCACATCTCGATCACGAAAATTGCCTCGAAGTGGTGGTACTTCGTGGCAAGTCGAGAGATGTGCAAAAGTTAGCGGACCGGCTCATCAGTACAAAGGGCGTGCAGCATGGGCGTCTGGTGATGAGCTCCCCGGAGACCGTCACGCGTCATCACCACCCACATCGTTGAGACAACACCGGGAAACCCCTAGAGCACACGCAGGGAAAGTCCTACGTGCCCAAGAAACTCTTGAATAGCTAGCAATTATCACCATAAACTTGCGCTAACGGGTAGCACGATATTGAGGGTCGTGTTATTCCGTGGGGTAGCACGAACAGAGAGAACGTGTTATGACAAGGGGTTCGCTAGGGCGGTGGAACAGCAAGGCAAGACGGGGTGTCGCTTCGGTCGGAGCTTTAGGGATGTTCTTCGTGCTTATGCTTTCGTCGTCTGTTTCGACGACTGCGCAAGAGATCGTCCTGAAAGGCCGCGTCACTGACCCGCGGGGGAACAATTTGCCGCAGGCAGCCGTGCAACTGGTCGACCACGACCGGGTTCTCGGACAAGGTATTTCCGGAAGCGATGGCTTGTTTCAAATAAAGCTGTCGACTGCGGGACAATTCCTCGTCAGAGTTGAGGCACCTGGGTTTCGCCCAGTAGTGCAGCCGATCAGGGTTGCCTTGAGTGGAAACTCAGAAATCACCGTGAAAATGGCCCAACTCTCGGTCCAGGGAGAGAGCATTTCGGTTACTGCCGACGTGAATACTATGGCCGTTCTGTCACCCGATCCGGCGATCAAAGTTTTTGCCTCCGAGAATTTGCTGGATGCCAACCCCGGCCGTCCCGGTGCCCCAATTTCGATTCCCGGCTATCCGATTGAGACTGCGTCGAGCGGCATCAAGGCTCCGCAATATTTTGCGCCCGGCGTGGCGGGTGACCACGGCGAGCCGATCGCGCAGTACATTCAGGTGGGGGCCTATCTTGTACCGAACAATCTGTCGGCAAATGCGCACGGTAACGGTTATTCCGATCCGAACATTTATATAGCGAGCGTGATTGAGAGCGTTCAGGTGGATGGTGGCGCTTACAACGTGCGTGAGGGGAATCACGCACTGAACCTTGCGGCCATCTATGGGCTGCGCTCGCATCTCGATCCGTTCCTAACGCTGACGGGAGACTACAGAGACATTACGGTTACGGCAGGGATGAGCCCCTCAGCGAATTCTTGGCTGGCCCTGGAAGGCTCGCTCGGCAACGGGTTCCTGGACCGACTGGAGCACCGCAAGCAGTTCAAGTTCAACGGCGGGCGGGTTTTTCACGCGGGCGACCATGCGCTGACACTGTTTGGAATCGCATACCTCGGCTACGGCTACGTAGCCGGGCTGAGGCCGATCTCGGATTCAATTCCGTCGATGCTGCCGCCGGATGGGTGGAGTATCCAGATACGATCGATCCGAGACAAGAAGATCAGACTCATACGGCACTCGTGGCGCTGAATGATGTGTGGAAGCTGGGCGATCATCGGGAGTTGCAGCTCTCGGGATTTCTCCGTACCTATAACCTGTCTTTGTTTTCCGACTTTGGGTTGGGATTGATCCGGCAGAGTGAGTTCCGCACCGTGACCGGCGGCAACGCGACCTACGTAACCAGACTTGCGAAGAGCTTTACGTTGCTGGCGGGATGGATTACGAGCGCGAGGCTCCGCGGCGCGACGACCTTGATCATTACAATTTTTACAATCCCTCCTCTCCGTCATATTTGCTCTCATGGTGCGGGATGTCGAGATGGCCCACACTCTGGTCGAGCTTTCCTCTGAAGCAGAAGCACTGCTCACTTCGGTCGCCCGTCCCATCGTGCTCGCGCCCGCAAGAACCGAACTGAGCGGAGTTGCCCCGGAGAACAATGAACTCGGAGTAATGTTACCTTACACTCCTTTGCACCACTTGCTGTTCGCAGCCGGCGCTCCAGAAGTCCTGGTCATGACCAGCGCGAATCGGTCGAGTGAGCCGATCGCTTACGAAGACGACGACGCATTGCGGCGTCTGGCAGGAATCGCCGACTCGTTTCTGATGGGGCAGCGGCCCATCGCGCGCCGAGTGGATGACTCCGTGGTGCGAGCCGGGGCCTTCGGTCCAGTAGTCCTGCGGCGCGCCCGTGGTTATGCTCCTGGTGCGGTTGCATCAGTTCCTGCCGAGGGCCCGGTCCTCGCGGTGGGCGCCGATCTGAAAAATACGATCACGCTGGTTGTGGATGGCCAGGCCTTCGTGAGCCAGCACATCGGGGACTTGGATCATTACCAGTCGCTGCGCGCATTTCACGAGACTATCGAGGACATGGTCTCGATGTGCGAAATTCGCTGGGATGAACTGCTTCTGGTGCATGATCTTCACCCGCAATATCTTTCAACAGTCCACGCCGCAACGCTCGGGGTTCCGCAAAATGCGCTGCAAAGCCATGCCGTGCAGCACCACCGCGCACACGTCGCATCTGTGCTTGCTGAACGGGGAGAGTGGACGAAGCGAGTGGTAGGCGTAAGCTTCGACGGCACCGGGTACGGAGACGACGGATCGATCTGGGGCGGCGAGATCTTTGTGGGCAGTGTCCAAGAAGGTTTCGAGCGCGTGGCCCATTTGCGCGGCGCAGCCCTTGCGGGTGGCGACGCTGCCGCGCACTACCCAGTCCAGGCGGCGGCTGGATTCCTCGCCCAGACAGATCCCCTGCCAGACATGCTTCTCGATCCGTTCGTTTTTCCCGAGCGCTACCGAAACGCGATGGAGTTGGTACGCAAAGACGTGCGCACGTTTGCTACGACCTCGGTGGGGCGTCTGTTTGACGCCGCTGCAGCGCTTCTCGGGTTTACCCGTGAGGTAACTTTCGAAGGACAGGCCGCGATGTGGCTCGAGCAACTCGCCCGCAGCGCGCCCTCGACGGAGCCCTATCCCTTCCCTGTCATCGGCAGGGAACTCGATTTTCGACCGCTGCTACACGCCGTGGCGCTGGACCGGGTTCGTGAGCGGGACATTAGGGAAATCGCGCGATCCTTCCAGCTGGGAATCGCTCAGGGTTTACGCAATGCCTTGAATGTCATCTCTCGCAGTCACGGATTGGATGTTGTTGTTCTCTCCGGGGGAGTCTTCCAGAACGAGTTGTTGCTTGAAGACTTGAAGTCGATGCTGACAGAAGGATCGCTGCAGATTTGGACGAATCACGCAGTCCCGCCCAACGACGGAGGTATCAGCCTGGGCCAAGCAGCATTGGCGGCGTTCGGTCAGTTCGACACCATTCAGCAGCCCGGCGAACACACCAGCGAGTCGAGTTATGCATGAGCTTTCCATTGCGATGAGCATCGTCGAACTGGCCGAGGAGGAGGCAGAGCGCCGAAGCGTTCGGATTGATGCTGTGCACTTAAAGCTGGGGGCCCTTTCCGGCGTGGTGAAAGAGGCACTCCTCTCCTGTTATGAAATGGCCTGCGAGAATACTCCGCTGCAAGGTTCTCGCTTGTTGATTGAAGACGTTTCGGTGGTAATCTTTTGTCCCAGTTGCCGAGCGCAACGCCCTCTCAGCTCTGTACAGTTGTTTTGTTGCCCGGAATGCGGCACTCCATGCTCTGAGATCGTGCAGGGCAAGGAACTCGAAGTAGTTGCCTTGGAGATACAGGAATGCGTCCCGAACCCCGTTTGATTGAAGTCCGAAAGAATGTTCTGAAGCAGAACGACCTCGTGGCCCGATCCCTGCGCACCCGTTTTCGCGCCGCCGGAGTTTTCGTCGTGAGTCTCGTCTCCAGCCCCGGCTCGGGGAAGACTGCGTTCCTCGAAAAAACGCTCACCCTTCTTCGTCCAAACTACCGCGTAGCCGCCTTAGTCGGCGACCTTGCTACTGAAAATGATGCGCTTCGCTTGGCGCGAAGCCAGGCCCCAGTCAAGCAAATTACGACCGGCACTCTCTGTCACCTCGAGGCAGCCATGGTCCGGACTGCGCTTGAAGGATGGGATCTCAACCAGTTGGATTTCCTCTTTATCGAAAACGTTGGAAATCTGGTTTGCCCTTCGTCCTATGACTTGGGTGAAGATCTTCGTCTCGTACTTATTTCGGTGACCGAGGGAGAGGACAAACCGCTCAAGTACCCGACCATTTTCAACAGCGCGGATGTGGCAGTCGTCACCAAGGTTGACTTGGCGGTCGCGGTTGAATTCAGCTGGAAGACCGCATACGAAAACATCCAGGCTGTACGTCCGGGCATGCCGGTCCTTAAGCTTTCAGCAAAGACCGGGGAGGGCATTGACGAGTATTTGAAGTTTCTTGCCGCGCACCTGATCGAACCGCGCCAGGTAGCGGCGGTCTAAGCAATTCAGGGAGACTTCATGATTAGCTTTCTTTCCATTCTCGCCGTGGGATTTTTCCTGGGGATGCGCCACGCCACGGATCCCGACCACGTCATTGCGGTCACAACCATCGTCAGCAATCAGCGCAACACCACGCGGGCGGCCCTGATCGGAGCATTTTGGGGTGTGGGCCACACCGTCACCATCTTCGTGGTCGGCGCTGGAATCATTCTCTTTAATCTCGTCATTCCGGTGCGAGTCGGGCTCAGCATGGAGTTGTCGGTCGCAGTAATGCTGATTATCCTGGGCTTGATAAATGTAGCCGGGTTTCTGCGCTCTATGCCTGGATCAATCCAGAATCGCGATGGACAGGAAGTCATCCACTCTCATCCCCACAGTCATGGAAACTACGTCCAGAACCATCCCCACGCTCACGAACCCGAAGTCCATCCGCACTCGCCCGACCAGACGCCGCTGGCGTGGCTGGACCGGGTATTTGGCAGGATCGGGCTGTATCAATATCTTCGGCCATTTGTAGTGGGGGTGGTTCACGGACTTGCGGGTTCAGCGGCTGTGGCTTTGCTGGTCCTCACCACGATTCGCAACGTCCGCTGGGCGGTCGCTTATCTGCTTATCTTCGGAGTGGGCACTATCGCGGGCATGATGCTGATCACAATGAGCCTTGCCTCGGCGTTCACCATGGTCGGGAGGGGTCGCCAGAAGTTCTCCCGCCGATTGGCATTAGCTTCAGGGCTGCTAAGTCTATGCTTCGGTCTCTTCGTCGCTTACCACATCTGCTTTGTGAATGGCCTTTTCACAACCCATGCGCAATGGATACCACAGTAAGACCCTGTCGGGGCTTTTCTCTGGGAGGCAGATGCGCAGTGCAGTTTCAGTAGGCCATCAGGCGAATGCAACGCGATCAGAAGCTGGGGATTCGGCCCTAGCGACTTGACTTCTGTCAGCGCCTTGGAAACCGAGGTCGACATTTCCCATAAGCCCGTTTTTTGGGAGTAATCCCGGAACTATGGCGTAAGCCACAGAGAATGAATGCATTGGAGCCACGGGTCTCCTCCTTTAGCGCGAGGTTGAACCTCAATTAAATGAGAAGTGCTTATCCGACGATCCTATTCCGGCACACTGCCCTGCCGTTTGAATCGAAACGCGGCCGATTTGGAGATCCCGTTCAGCTGGTCATGAAGAGTCTTCCTATTGTACTTTCAAAGCAACGGTGCCAACCGTCGCGGTCACCGAACCTGATCTACCAGTGACAGTGACCGTATAGGCCCCTGGCGTAGTGCCGGTGTTGCCACCACCACCACCACCTCCGCCCGCTCTGCTGCCCCCGCCGCAAGCAATGAGTCCTGTGGAGACAAACATGAGCAGAAGTCCAATCGGCGCGACCCAATTTCTCTGTTTCCGTGGCCTCACAAAGAGCAACACTAATGCGAACGTGGCTCCGCTGGCCGAGGGCCAGAAGAGGCTTCTGTTTCGATTCTCGGCACTCGATGCTGCGGTCGTGTTGACAGTGAGTGTCGAGGTCTGCGCGGCAGCACCGCTGATCGTGACGGAGGCTGGGTTCAGACTGCATGTCGGCATGTCACTGACGCCGGTTAGTGTCCTAGTGACACTGCAAGTCAGATTAACTACTCCGCCGAACCCGTTCGTCCCCACCACGCTAATCGTTCCGGTATTCCCGGTAGTAGCGCCCGCCGTGACCGTCAAGGACGTGGTCCCGCCAAGCCCTGGTGCGAAGCCCGGTATATTGATCGTGTACTGAGCCAACAAATAGCTGGACTGGTCATACCCCGTCTCCGTCGCATAGGCTTGCAAAGTTTCTAAGCCGTTATCAGGCAGCGAGACGGGCCCCGTATATTGCACGTACCCCTTCGTGCTAACAGCTCCTGTCAGTTCGTAGTAGATCGTCGATCCGGGAATCGCCTCGGTAATCGTCAGTGTCTGTGGAGACATATACGTCCCGGCGGCGGGAGTGACGACAAGCGGCACCAGACCGGCGGTGAGCGGTATCGTGCTGGAGGTAACGGCACTGTAGTGGCTGTCGCCGGGATAGCTCGCGTCCACGTTATGCGTTCCAGCGCCGACCGGCGCGATGCCGTTCACTGTCGCCGTCGCGGTTTCGGTCGGCACCGTCAGCAGGATCGAGGCTATATTGACACCCTTGGTCAACATGGCCAGATCGGGCACGCCGTCCCCGTTGAAGTCGGCGGCTGCAATTTGAAATGGGCCGACGAAAGAAGTGCTCACGACAGGAGTGGTCGCTGTCACTGCAAAAGTGCCGTCTCCAGCCCCCAGCAGAAGAACGATCTGATCGTCGTAGTTGTCCAATCCTGCCAGATCCAGTTTGCCGTCGCGGTTGAAGTCCCCTATCTGCAAGCTATAAAGTTCCTGGGGAACATGAATGGGGCTGGCCGACGTTTCTTTGAACGTTCCATCGCCATTGCCTAACGCGATTTCAACGCCATTCAGGTCTGAGAACGCCAGGTCTAGAATCCCATCACCGTTGAAATCTCCCACCACGACGGAAGTGGGGAAGTAGGCCAGTGTGAAGGATACCGGCATTGGGCCGCTAAACGTCCCATCGCCTTTACCGAGAAAAATGGTTGGGCTGCCGCCGTCTTCGAAGTAATTCGGAACAACAAGATCCGGAATGCCATCCCCATTGAAATCTCCGGTTGCAATCAAAGCAAAACCCGCGTTCGGGTCGAGGTTCGGTCCCGCGGCCGCAAACGTCCCGTCCCCGTTTCCAAGGAGAATCGTGACTCCGCCGGCTGAGACATAGTCGCCCACAACGGCCAGATCCAACTTGCCATCCCCGTTGAAGTCGGCGGCAACCAAGGTCCCTAGAATGACATCACCCCCGGCTGGGCCTTGGTTATAAACCTGACCTGTTAGCGGTGCAGCGAATGTTCCATCGCCGTTACCTAGCAGTACCGTGATGTAACTGATGGAGGACCCGTTGTAACTCAGCACGGCCAGGTCCGCCTTGCCGTCGCCGTTGAAATCGCCGCCAATCATCGTTGGGTAAACTTGGACACCTGCCGGTTGAACTGTCGGACCTGTTGTAAATGTGCCGTCGCCCTTACCGAACAAGATCGTGACAGTGAAGGGGCCTCCGTAAGTGATGGTGTTGTTGGTCGAGAGAATTGCCAGATCGGGTATTCCATCGCCGTTGAAGTCGGCCGTGACTTCAATGGTTGGATAGGAACCAAACGAAGGAGACAAAGACTCCAGGAAGCCGATACCGGGTATGCCAGTTCCGAGGGAAGCGGTCGCGAGCACGTTATTGCTGAAGCTCGTATCGACGAACGACACAATTCCGGTGGGCGAGGCCGTGCCGCCATATCCCGTCACAGTCGCCGTGAGGCTGTAGTCGCCCGGCGACCCATTCAATGTGATGGCAGCTGTATCGCTGTAGACCGGGCTGGGTGCAGGACCTACATTCAGCGATGCAATGTTCGATGCGCTCGCCAGGCCGAAACCGTCCTCGACGAACTGCGCCTGGTAGCTGTGCGCGCCGGGCCCGGGCACAAATGTGAAGGTCGCGGTGCCGGAGCTGTTCAGCGCGGCCGAGCCAAGAGTATGTATATCCGTGCAATGCGGCGCGGAGGCATCGCAGAAGTTGACCTGCCCGGCGGTCACCGGAGTAGTGCCGGCAGTCACTTGCGCAGTAAGAAGCACCGCGGTGCCCGCAGTAACGCTCGTGACCATCGACCCTCCCGAGGTCACACTCAACGTGGTTGACGTGGCGGGCAGAAGACCCCACAACGGGATCGAGCTGGAAACGCTGGATTCGTACTTGCCCTCAGCAAGAAAACTTGCCTCAGCCAAATGCCGACCTACACCATTGACTTGAATACTAGCGCTCGCGCTCGCCGTCTCCGTCGGTTCAGTCAGGTACAGCCCCTGGGCGCTGCTGTAATAGCCGCCCGCCACGATGTCCGGGTATCCATCTCCATTGAGTTCACCCACGCCAACTTCGAGATAGTAAGGAACAGTGAGACCCGATACCACCGGAAAACTCTCGTTGAGCAAACCGCCGCCATTGTTCAAAAAAACAGTTGCACTGCCGCTCGAATCCGCCAGAACCACATCCGCAGCGCCATCCTGGTTAAAATCCGCCACCTGGATCCAGGTGACCCTCGTTGATGTTGAGCTCGGACTGGAAAATGGTGAATTGAATGTCCCATCCCCGTTTCCGGTGAGTACGCTCACCGATTCACTGGTATTGGTGCTTGCCGTCACGGCGATATCCAGCTTGCCATCACCGTTGAAGTCAGCCACGGCGATGGGTGAGGGTGAACCGCCGCTTGCTGAATTCACAGATCCCGCCGCCGCAAATGTGCCATCCCCGTTTCCCAGAAGAATGGCAATCGTACCGCTGTTCTCCGTGACGGCCAGATCCGTCTTGCCGTCTCCGTTGAAATCGCCCGCGGCGAAGTTCAATGGAATTCCGGAAATAGGAGGATTCGTCGTTTCTACGGTAAAAGTCCCATCCCCATTGCCGAGGAGAATGTCCATAGTCGAATTGTTACCGTCGATAACGGCCAGGTCGGGAATTCCATCTCCATTGAAATCTCCGACCAAGATCTGATCGATATCGGCATTGGAGCCTGGTACTAAGGCGAGATCCGGCGCTGCGAACGTGCCGTCCCCTTTTCCCAGCAGGATCGCTATCCCGCTCGAACCATACAAAGGTACGGCCAAATCCGGAATTCCGTCCCCATTGAAGTCGGCGATGACGATGGGATAACTCGTGGGTGCCTGCTGAACGGAAATCGTGCCCGCGCTGGTATAGGTCCCACCCGCGTTGCCCAGGTAGATCGACACCACATTGGAGCCTAATATAAGGTCGGGGATGCCGTCTCCGTTAAGGTCCGCCACCAACACGAAAGAGGTGCCCTGTGTGTTCGGCAGCGATCCCGGGTTTGGCCAGCCGACGCCGGCAATAGCCGCTCCCAACGATCCGGTCGCCAGGACCGAATTCCCGTTGCTGGTATCCAGAAAGGAGACGGTCCCAATGGGCGCTACCGTTCCTCCCGCCTCGGTCACGGTTCCAGTCAGCGTGTAATCCCCCCAAGCTCCGGTTTCCGCAATCGAGGTGGCTGTCGCAAATGGCCCAGAAGTTCCGGTCACTGTCAGCGGCGATGCGCTCGAAATACTGCCGGCATACGAGTTGGTGCCCACGAACACGGCCTTATAGCTGTGGCTGCCGATCCCCGGGCGGAACTTGTAGGTGGCGGTGCCGGAACTCGTCAGTTGCGCGGTGGTAAGAATGTGAATGTCCGTGCAGTATGTCGCCGTGGCATCGCAGAAATTCACCTGCCCCGGACTGACATTGGCGCCGCCCGCTGTCACCTGGGCAGTGAGGGTCACCACCGTACCCGCGGCCACGGAACTTACCTCGCTCCCGCTTGCACTGACGGAGAGAGATGTCACCGTTGCTGCTTTCGTCTGTGCAGAAGCCGCGCCGCCAGCGGCAATTCCCACGAAAAGAGATGCGGCCCCCGCAAAGCGGACCACCTGGGAGACCATCCGGTAGACGAGCGTGAATTCTAAAGAATCAAATATCGAGCGGCTGGACGCAGAATTCTTGCGGGCTGACATGCGACAACTCCGTACATGAGAGCAGGCTGTTCTTGCCGCGCGACAACTGGCGGTCAGGGGGGAAACTTCGACGGCATTGTAACACGGTTTGGTCTCAGTCCCCCGTTGCCGGGCAGACTGGAATCGGGAATCACCAAAAGTTGACAAAATCATCCACGACGGCGCCCCTATAACGATGCCTGGACGGGTTGCGTAGGCTCAAGTCCCGATAACCTGAGAGAGGACACACGCCCCGGACGTGTTCGTGTTTCGTAACAGGATTAGCTTTGTGGTATTGAGAGCCTGAAGAGGTGAAAAACTCGTTAGCAACTGAGGGGGAGGAATGGATCCGAAAAACTGCCCGCGCTGCGGCGGTACCGGATACGTTGCCAGGCCCGTGGATATCAAGGGTAAGTCCGAGGGCGTTGCATTTATCCGCGTGAAGTGTCCGACCTGCGCCGGCAGCGGACGGAAAAGTTCTATACCCCCCACGACCGCGGGCTGACCGCACGGCCTGCGGTGCTTGCGAAAACGTACGGGCCCGGGCCGTCATGCTCCCGCCATCAAATGACGATCCGGGCCGGACGTTCCACGGCTTCAGGCGATGCCGGCGGCTTTGGTGCGGAGCCGACGCCGGGATGGGGAAGCGGTTTCGATTCGGTTACGTCCTGCAGCTTTGGCGCGGTAGAGGGCTTTGTCGGCTGCCTGGACAACTTCTTCCGCAGATGGATTTTTCCGACCCGAGGTTGCAACTCCGATACTGGCGGTAACCGAGTCCTCGGTTGACGACTTTGCGCGAGCGAGCTGGCGGATGGCGTGGCCGGTTTGCGAACGCCCACGGGCGCGCTGGTTGCGACGGTCAGGACCGCGCGCCTCCTGGCGGCGGTCTGTGCCACGCAAACGGAAGGTGCTGGCTTCGATTTCAGTACGCAGCTTTTCCAGATGATCCAGAACATCATTGGTGGTTTTACCCGGAAATAGAATGGCAAACTCTTCTCCGCCACAGCGGTAAGCTTGTCCTCCGCCGGTTACCCTCGCAAGCCGTGATGCAACCAGACGCAGCACTTGATCTCCGGTGTCATGGCCGTAAGTGTCGTTGCAGCGTTTGAAGTGATCGATGTCAAGCATCGCGATGGTATAGGGTGGTTCGAGTCGGAGCAAGGCATCGTGGAAGGCGCGCCGGGAAGGCAACGTCGTCAGTTCGTCGTGATAGGCGAGGAGGTAGGAAGTCTCGACGATGGCACCTGCCAGGATGAAGGCCGCGGCTGCGAAGTAAGCCGTGGGGATTCGTCCCACGCCTCCAAAACAGAGCGACAGAAAGCAAGCGGCCAACGCCCACAGGAGCCCACTTTCCACGGGCTTGTGGAACAGTAGAAAGCGCGTGAGCAACATTACCGCCGCTGCCGCGAAAGCCAGCAGTGTGGCGAAGGGCAGCGGAGCTGGCGAAGAAACATGGTGCAGAGCACGCGCCGCTGCTAATGGCTGGGGCCGGCAGAGCACGCCGACAATGACGGACTGAACGAACAGCAAGAGGCTGGGAGGCGCTACGCTCGAGAAAGAGAATCCCCTTTCTTTGTGAAGCGAGAGAAGAACGAAGTTGAGAGGCAAGAGTAGACCGACGGCAGCCAGGGCGGTGCTGCCTGGTCCGCTGGCTGGGACACGTCCTGAAGTCAAGGAAGAAGAGAAGTATGAGATGGCTTGTTGGGCGAGGAACAGAACCAGCAGGGCGAAGAATATGCGGCTGGAGTGAAACCTCCAGGCTAGCAGCAAGCCCGCGATCGACGCGGTGTAGAAGGCGTAGGTAACGAGCGTGGCACTGGGCGCGACCAGCCCCGTGTGCAGCAGTGCTGCAACGGCCAGCAGACAAATGCCTGGCGTTATCAGGGACTTCATCGAAGTTTTGTCCCGGCGTTAATGGGGAACGTCCTTAGACTTGCAGAGTCTTCTGCAGATTGTCGTCTTCCCATTATCTTCTTTCTAGATTATCTGGATGTGCGGGGTGCGAGTAATTGACCGATCGGGTTCGGCGGAGCCTGTGGATTTCTGACGTAATCCCGCGAGCTGAGACTGAATCCTTCCATGGACAACTCGTCCCTGCGCTATCATTGCTTTTCTTTTATTAGGGTTGTTCTCCTCGACCAAAGATCCGAAGGAGAGATTCGATGGAAATCAATAATCGAGGCAAGTTGTTTGGCAGGATCGCGGCGCTGACAGCCGGAGTAATCGGCGCATCGAACCTCTCGGTTCAACAGGCTGCTTCGGCGGGCGCAGAGGGAAGACGGAGCATGCGAGGATTTTCAGCGCCGGAAGGCGTTGCGCAATGCGAGTCCTGCAAGGAGGCTGTTATGGCGTCGGGCATCAAAGCCCAAGTCCTGGGAATCTGTCTTGGGATCGGGCTTTTTCTTTGGACGGGCAATGCGGCTATCGCACAGACGATTGTCGTCGACGCGGCGCCCTCGCACGTCGTCAACACGTTCAGCCCCGTCCGTGCTCTGGGCGCGGCCATTGACCGGCTAAGGACTGGAACGCCGGACCATTTGCTGACTGACCCGGTCCTTAAGAAGATTCTGGGTGCAGGATGGCAGACAGTCACCTATCGGCAAAACACAGAGCTGATGGTTGAGGCCTGGCATTGGAACCCGAACGGCACCTGGAGCGATGCGGAGAAACAACAGGGCTACTTTGTGGGCAATGCGGAACCGACTGCGGAGATGATCCGCCATTCGTGGGCAGCTCCACTTCCGCATCGCGGCTTCAGCCGGGGCGACGGAAACGGCTGGTCACGGCTCACCGACGGTGACCTGAAATCGTACTGGAAGAGCAATCCATACCTCACGAAAGCCTTTACCGGCGAAGACGACTCGCTGCATCCGCAGTGGGTGATGATCGATCTGGGCAGCAAAGTCCCGGTCAACGCCATACGCATCGCTTGGGCCGAGCCCTACGCGAAGCA
This sequence comes from Candidatus Sulfotelmatobacter sp., assembly GCA_049583505.1. GTDB lineage: Bacteria > Acidobacteriota > Terriglobia > Terriglobales > Acidobacteriaceae > Sulfotelmatobacter. The sequence goes on along the minus strand of JBAUVZ010000206.1, from coordinate 33,739 downwards.
CTACTCAGTCCAGTTCTGGACGGGCGAACTCGAACCTTTCTATGACGGCACCACCAAGGGCACGTGGCAAACTTTTCCGCTGGGCGCCATCACTGAAGGCAAAGGCGGCACGGTCACGCTGAAGCTGGTTTCCTGGATGATCCCGGTGCGATATCTCCGCATCTGGATGACGGAATCTTCCAACACCTGCGACAGTCATGGCTCAGCCGACAAGCGAAACTGCGTGGGGTACGCGATCAATGAGCTCTATGCTGGGGCGCTCTCGCCGGATGGCCAGTTCAATGATTACGTCACTCATTTCCCCAGCCGCAATCAGACCGTGACCTCGCCTTCTTCGGTTGATCCATGGCACGCGGCCTCTGATATGGACGAATCAAGAGGAGATCAGGTCGGATTCGATTTCTTCTTCACCAGCGGCGTTACCCGCGGGCTTCCCACCATGGTTCCGATTGCCATGTTGTATTCCACGCCAGAGGATGCGGCCAACGAGATCGCTTATCTTTACAAACGCCAGTATCCCATCTCCTGGATCGAGATGGGAGAAGAAGCCGACGGGCAGCACATGCTTCCTGAAGACTACGGCGCGTTGTACCTGCAATTCGCCACGGCGATTCACCGGCTCGTTCCCGAGGCAAAGCTGGGCGGTCCGCCATTCGAAGGAACGTTTGATGATGTTGAAGTGTGGCCGGATGCGGCCGGAAAGGTCTCATGGCTTGGACGATTTCTCGACTATCTGAAAGCCCACGGCCGGCTGAACGACTTCACCTTCTTCTCTTTCGAGCATTATCCCTACCAGGACAAGCCGACCTATTCCTGGGCCGACCTGTACCCGGAACCCGAATACGTCAAGCACATTGTTCAGGTGTGGAAGGACAATGGCTTGCCTACGAATATTCCGTTCTTCATGACCGAAGGCAACATCGGCGGGGGAGCCGGGGTTTCGACCGTGAAAGGCGCGCTATGGCTCGCCGATTACGTCGGATCTATGATGACGGCAGGCGCCGCAGCCACTTATTATTTCCATTACATGCCTTCTCCAGGCCACTGGGGCGCCTACCCCCTCCTCCTGCTTGACGAACACTACAACCTGATCGGCTATCCTCCTCAGTACATGGCTTCGCAGGTGATTACAAAAGAGTGGGTGCAGCCCGTGGATGCTCAGCACAAGCTCTTCAAAACGTCGAGCGACGTGACCGATGCTGCGGGAACGCTGCTGGTCACGGCGTATGCCGTCGAGCGGCCGGACGGACAGTGGTCCGTGATGCTGGTAAACCGGGACCAGTACAACGATCATGCAGTGAAGGTGGTTTTCAGCGATCCGGGAACCGGGCACGAGCGCCATTTCTCCGGCCAGGTTGATCGCATCACTTTCGGATCCGCCGAATATAAATGGCACCCCGAAGGAGAACGCGGCCACGCGGAGCCCGATGGCCCGCCCTCGAAGTCGGAGGTAAACGGCGGTGCCGAAACGTTGTACCAGCTTCCGATGGCGTCTATCACGGTGCTACGCGGCTCCGTGGGAAACCGGTAACAACTGCTGGATAACTGGGACCGCGCGGAGGGGTTGACCGTCACTCGTGAAGAACCGCGAAGTGCAGATGGCGTTGGCGCAATCTCTCGAGGTGAGACAGAGTCCTCCATGCCCTACGCGTCCCTGCTATCATTGCTTTTTTTCAGGGTTGCTTTCGTGGACCGGAAGATGCGAAGGAGAAATTCGATGGAAATCAACACGCGACGCAACTTCGTCAGCAAGATCACGGCGATGGCGGCTCTGGTAACGGGCGCGCCGAAACTCTTCTCTCAACAATTTGCTCAGCAGGCTCCTCCTGCCGGCGCACCCGCGCCTGGTAGCGCTCCCGCCACCGCACCTGCCGGAGACGCACCCCGCCGCGGCGGCGGTAACCACATACATGATGGGATCTATTACTTTTCCGGCACGGGCTCCAATGACGGCTATCCCAAAGAGGACCACGTCCTCGTGACAGACCCATTCGAAAAGCACGTCACTCGCACCATGGACGCGCTCAAGAAGTCGGTCGAGCGTGCAGGCTGCACCATGGACAGCATCATTCATCTCACGGTCTTTCTCTGTCTCCCTCTCGCCGACACTATCCCGACGCCTACGGGCAAGGCGCGGTTCGATGCCCATAAAGCGCAGTACGACGCGTTGAACAAGATCTACGGGACCTATTTCTCTCCTGGTAAAGCGCCGTCCCGCGCGTGCATGGCTCTGGAATGGATTCCCGGTGATTCGCTGATTGAAATCGTCGGCAGCGCAATGGTTGTGATTCCGCCCACCCCGGCTCCTGATAAATAACTCCGCGGGGTTGAAAGGAAACAAGCCATGAATTTGAAGTTTGGTTGGAGTCGCCGTTCATTTCTGGCCGCGCTTGGGGCCGCCAGCAGCGGCCTGTTCGCGCCCAGTAAGTTGAACGCCGCGGGCATCTTTGGCAGGAAGCCCAAGTTGTCTATGCCCTCTGTCGACGGCAGTCCCATCGTGCCCATCACAACTGGCCTCGGTTCTACCGGCGACATCTATGCCGAGCTTGGAGTAACACCTCTCGTCAACATCAATGGCACCGTAACCGTGATCGGCGGGTCGGTGATGAGGCCGGAGGTCATGGAGCTGATCCGGAGAGGCAACGAGCACTTCGTTCTGATCGACGAGCTGGAGATCGCAGCCGGTAAGTTCATCGCGAAAGTATGTAAGTCCCCGGCCGGCTACACCGGTCTGGTGACGGGCGGTGCAGCCGCGGCCATGGTGGTCGGTTACGCGGGAATGATGACTGAAGACCTTGAGCCGCGCATGCGCGACATTCCCGACGTGAGCAATTTCCCCAGGAACGAAGTCATCATCCAGAAGAGCCATCGCTATCCGTTTGACCACCAGATACGGCAGACAGGAGCGAAGCTGATTGAGGTCGAGACGCGCGAAGAGATGATTGCCGCCATCAATCCCAAGACGGTGGCGATCCATTTCACCAATATTCTGTCCGACAAGGGCAAGGTCAGCGGGCCTGAGACCGTCGAAATCGCGCGGGCACACAATATCTACACCTTCAACGATGCCGCCGCGGACGTGCCGCCGAAAGAGCGGCTATGGGAGTATCCGGCACTGGGCTTCGACATGGTCACCTTCAGCGGCGGCAAGGACATCCGCGGACCTCAGGCGGCTGGGATCCTGATCGGCAAGGAAGATCTGATCCATTACGCCCTGCTCAACATGAGCCCGCAGGAAGATCGCATCGGCCGTTGCTGCAAGGTTGGCAAGGAGACCATTCTCGGCATGCTCAAGGCGCTCGAGATTTTCGTCAATGAGGACCTCGATGCATCGCTGAGGATGTACGACGAGCGGGCGCAGGTCATCACCGATGCAGTGAAGAAGTTCGGCGTGACGGCGCTTCCCCGGCAGTTCAACCCTCAGGCTCTGGGCAACGTGACGCCGCGATACAGCTGGCAGATCGATCCCTCCAAACTCAAAATCACTGGGCGAGAGGTCATGCAGAAACTGGCTGACACCCGACCAATGGGTATCGGCAGCATGGGCGCCGGTGCCAGTGGAATGCGCGGACGCAATCCGGACGCGCCGGCCGGTGACAATCGCGGCGAGCACCACGGCCGCTCAAGTGACCCGAACAGCTTCGGCTTTGCGGTCTGGCAACTGAAGGACGGCGAAGACAAGATGATCGCGGATCGCTTGGTCGAAATCTTCAGCGCCGCTCCGAAGGCCTAGTCTTTCGAGCAAAACAGCGAGTGCAGCGCCGCATTTATCTCTGCGGGTCTAGTTCATCCTTTCGCGGGTTGCAAACAAGGCATTTCATCGAGTTTTCACTCTCTGCGCTCTTTGCGTCCTCTGGGTGAATCATTTGGGGAGGCTTTGTAGAAATTCTTCGAGCACATGGTTGAATTTCTCCGGGTCATCGACGAAGAGGGCGTGACCGTCGCCGTCGAATCGTTCCAGCCGGACCTTGTCGCCGAGTTTTGATTTCAGGAAGTCGGCGCTCGGTTGGGATTCAGGTTGATACATAAAGAGCAGTGGCCGATTAGTCTTCATTTCTGAGAGGCGGGCGAGGCCGACGGAGAAATCCTTTACGCTCAGCATGTCATAGATGAGCACGACGGCGGTATCGGGCGGAACCTGGATGGAGGCGTCCACGACGCGCTTCAGGTAATCCTCCGGCTGCGGTTTTTTGTACATGGTGCGGACAAAGCTGTCGGCTTGTTTCTGGCGATCCTGTTGGAGCTGGTTCATCCATCCCGAGATGGCGACGAACATCTCGGGACTGGGCTTGTCCGAGAGAAAGCCGTCCACCAACACCAGACCTCTAATGTTATCGGTGCCGAATTGTTCGACATACTTGACTAGCTCACCGCACGCCATGGACCAGCCGATTAGGACCGGCTGCTTTAAGGCAAGTTGATCGACGAGCTCTTTATAGTCGCGGGAGCGAGTTTCGGGCAGATGGCCGTATGGAGGTTTGTCGCTCTCGCCCTGGGAACGCGGATCGACGGCGATGACGTGGTAGTGCTTCGAGAACTCGTCGATTTGCTTCTGCCAGATCCAGGCTGGCATCGTCCAGCCTGGAATGAAAACGATGGGCCGGCCGCTGCCAGCCTCCAGGTAGTGGATACTGATGCCGTCCGAAGTCTTGAAAAAGCCGTCCTTCGTGGTCTGTGCTATGGCACTTGCCACTGACAAAATGCACAGCAGGATCACGGCTAGTCTGGTTCTCATGTGCGTCTCCTTATTATTTATATCTATGTCTTGGGAGCTTCGGAAATCGCTTTGTTACGCGTAGAGGAACGGGCGGTCTCCGTGGCTTCTCCAGAAGTAGGCGAGGATGATCACGCTGGCGACCGCGGCGTAGGCACACCACAGCGAGGTGAAGGCGTAGCGCTTGACCTCCATTACTGCCAGGAGAATGGCCAGGTTGGCTGCGCCGAAGATGATCATCGGCCGAATCTTCGAGAAGAATAAGGATCCGCAAGTTGCGATCACGTAGATCACCGCAACCGCCTCGTTGTTGGTCGCTTGATTGATGTAGACGATACTGTTTGCCTTGACGTAGAGCTGCAACGGGTACGCGGTCAGCGCCCATAATATGTAGAGCGTCGTTGCTCCACCGAGCACGAGGAATGGGAGCATGCGCTGGCGGCTCTTCTTAGTCGGCTCGAACAGGAGCACGCTGAGCGGCAGCAGGAAAGGGAGCAATCCCTGGGCGTAGAGCATGAACGCCGCACCCATGTCGTGCGCCACCGTGGGCGAGAGAACACCATCGAGTCCCAGCCAGACGAATCCCTCGATGAACTGATGAATGGCGAATAACAAGGGCAGAGAGGCAAAAAGCAGTTCGCGGCGGTGTTTGACCCTGGTTAGCGTGACTACGCCGACGGCACCCAGAACGCCGCTGCCGACGAAGTTCGCCGTGGCTGAGAAACACATGGTCAACCCTCACGCGAGGGATTATAAAGCCCAAGGGACATTGCAGAGAGTAGGGATCGCTCTTCCTGCCTTCGATCGATTTTCCTCCTGTTTTGAAACCTCGCTCCGTTTCTGGAAACACTCACTTTCGTGCGCATCGGTTTCGGTCTCAACTGAGCTTTCTCTAACTAGAATCGCTGTGTGATTAAGGCCCACTTATGATGCAATCGGTCGCCTCCGCCTTTCATTCCCAGGCGATGGGCATCATCATGACGGGTATGGGAATAGACGGCGCGCAGGGAATGAAAGCCATTCATCAAGAGGCCGGCTTCACATTGGGCCAGGACGAGCCGAGCTGTGCGGTCTACGGCATGCCTCGCATTTGCGCGGAGATGGGGATCCTCGACCGGGTTGTGCCACTATCCCAGATTCCCCGTGAGATTCTGCAAGCCACAGGCTACCGCAAAGCCAGCGCGATTTAGGCGCGTCTTCCATCAACCGGTTTGTCCAACGCTGCACGCACCCTCCTCAGAAGCATCCCGATCGAGAAAGGCTTGGCCAGGTACTCATGGCCATAAGGAGATGATTCACAGCGCACGAGTTGTTCCGCGTACCCGCTCATTAGCAGAACCCGGGTGCGCGGATAGAAGCTTTCGAGCTCAGTCGCCAGTTCGCGGCCGCTCATCCCGGGCATGACGACATCGGCAAGAAGCAGATCGGGCGGCCCGGGGCGCCCGCGGTAGGCTTCCAAGGCCTCGGCCGCGCCTCTGGCAATCACCACTCTGTATCCGGCCGACTCGAGGACCTCGGCAGTCACCTTCCGCACAAACGCTTCGTCTTCCACCAGCAGAATGGTTTCTGGCCCGCCCCATTGGCCGGCCGCGGCGAACCCCGACGCAATGGCTGGGAGGGTCTCCGGTTCGCTCCCGTGGATTACACCCTCGACCGCTGTACAAAAATTCAAATCTGCACTCCTGTATTGCTCTCCCTTCAGCAAATCAATTGCCATCCTCTGTTTTCGCGAGCAATACGGCTGCAAGAGAAAGATGATCAGTTACTTAGCTCCGCAAACGCATCTTGTCAGCGCTAGCTCTCTTGCAATCTCAGCGCCCGTTCCGGGCAACCCAAGCACGCACGGGTTCCGATCCGGGAGATCGTCCAGGAAAGATTGGTCCCTCCTTTCTCTCGCGAACTTCTTATCCGTTATTATTTTGGACCGGTGAGGATAGTTCCGTTTGGATCGAGCAAAAGCCTGCGTGTCCCTACTGGTGCAGACAAGCGAAATGAAGATTCCGTCCCGTCGGCAAACACGCGTCCCACTAGCACCGGAGCCTTGCCCAAAACCACTGCATAGATAGGAACGGACGTCACTAGATCTTCCGGCGCGTCCTTTTGCAGTATCACCCCGCTGGCTACCGTAGCGTTCGCTTGCGCCGTGAGTTTGACACCCTGCAACTCCAGCCTGGGCAGAGAAGTGCCGTTCACCCAGCCATCCAGAAACCAGTCGAGCGAAGCTTTGCCTTCATATCGCAACGAGGGCGGTAAGTCCTCCGCAAAAACGTTCAGCAGTTCGCGCGTGCTGATGGTTTTTCCTTGGTACCGCTCGCGAACTTTGCGCAGGGACCGCACAAAGGGATCTTCCAAAGCCCTCCCGCCTGGGCCCTTCTTCCCAACGTTCTCCGCGCCATCCTGCAACATCGAGCGCAGCATGTGGAACAGCCAGGTCCCTCGTCCGTAACTGATGGCTTCGTAAGCTTCTGGAAAGTGAGACGAAAGCAAGCGGCCTCCCAAGGTCACGGGTCCAGCATCCTTGGGAGAGTTGCCGTCTTTGTTCTTGTCAGCCAGATCGTGTCGATATTTCTCCATGACCTGGCGGAAGCCTTCCCGGTTTTTTTCCTGCAGCGTCATCAACGAGCAATAATTTGCCAAGCCCTCGGAAAACCACTGGTCGCGATAAGTAGCCCATGTGATCAGGTCTCCCCACCACTGATGTGCGGTTTCGTGCGCAGGGACAAGTTGTCCAATCAATGCGTCGGCAGCATTCATGTGGAGACCGACGCGCTCTTCTTGATCCAGGAAAGCATAGGAGGACAGGAAGATCAGCCCCGGCCAACCTTGGCTCTCTCGCCCCGGCAACTGAGTCAAAGCCAGTTGACTGTAAGGAAATGGACCGAAGCGCTCGGCATAGTAACGAATGGCCCGAGCCGTAGCCTCCGCTACCGCCGTCGCGTTCCGCGCGGGAGAAGGTTCGAGCGGCACCGCCAACGCCGGAGGGGGCTGAAGCCGCGAAGGGGACGTCGGATCTATTTGCAGGGTTGGCGACGGAGGGCTGGGGAAATCTCGCTCCACGCCGCCCGTAGCGTAGGTTTCAATTAGGACATTTCCGGCTTGCGCCGCGCCTCGAACATACTTGCCAAGGTTGAATCCGGCTACCGGAATGGGTCGTTCCGAAACCCAGTGCGCCACTTGCTCGTCACCAGCGTTCTGCGGCACGGTTTGTAAAGGCTTTGTCGAGGGCGCGGAGAGCGGCGCTGGTTTGCCGGTAGCCAGAAGGGTCCAACCGGGGGGATAGTGGAAGGTAAGATCGAAATCGGACATGGCCATTCCCCGGTTGGGATACCATGTGCCGCGCGCCCCCACATAGAGCAGGCCCTTACCTGCTTCAGCCAACACTTCTCCACCGTAGACGAAGCGCAGACTAATTTTCTGTCCCTTCCGGGCCGGTTCGGGCAGAATCACGGCCACCAAATCGTTGCCACTGCGTGCCAGCCGCGTGCCTTCCACCGCTGGGTTCTGGATGAATTCCACCGCTCTCCCGTCCGCCTCGACAGTCTGGATCTGTAGAAACCGCGATAGTTCGAATACCAGGAAACGCGATCCGCCGCGCATCACATCGAGCTGCAGTTTCACCTTCGCATCGAGTTCTTTTGGTGGTTTCACCTGGGCATCAATCTCGTAATTGCGCACCAGAATCGGATCTTCCCGAGACTCCGTTTCTGCCGGCAAGGTCTGTGGGATTTCTCTTTGAGCCAGGAGGCTCCGACTCGTACCCGCGGTCGAGAATGAGGTCCACACGTCGTAATACACAGCACCGTTTTCGGCAGTTTTAGCTTGTCCGGCCTCGACTTGTTCCCCGGCCGTCGAGTCGAAAAAGATGTCGAAGATGCCGAGTTTGTTCCCTTGCAGCCGGGCGTGCAGCATGCGATCGTCGGGATCCGCAGCGCGCGTAGCTGGCGAGTCTTTTGAGATGGTCCCGCCCGCAATCGGCAGCATCCCGCTGAAACTGGCCAGCAACCTCATAGCGTCCGCCTGCGCCAGGTTGCGGGCGGTCTCGCTCCAGCGTGCGGCAAACTGCTCGGCCTGTTCCGGCGCCCTGAGACCCGGCTGCAACTCGGCGGCAGTCTTGTCGTTGAAGCGGAAGTAGGCGGTCGAAAAGCGCTCCTCCAGAATTGCCATTCCCGTGAACAAGCTCATTGATCTTCGTTCTACATCGTTGGGCGGGGCCAGCAGCACTTCTCCATCGCCCTCAAAAAATGCGCCGGTAATCCTGCCCAGCACGTCCTTCGTAAAGGCGATGGTGCCATCGTCCAGAGTGATATGGATCGCGGATCGGTCCAGCGACGCTCCCCGCACCTTGAATACCCGGCCAGGATCCAGCTCGGTACTACTGAGCTGCAGGTAAAGGGACTCAGCCGGCCCAGGCCGCTGCGCTTGTGGCGGAGCTGTCTGCGCCGGAACCGCCTGTGCACTCCATGACGGCGGGAATGCCAAAGCCGCAAGGCATGCGGCCAGCATCATGCCCACTCTGCATGGCACTGCTGATACTTTCGTTACGTAGGTGTGGACCCTCACTGTTGCTAGAATGCGCTTCAATGCGGCTTCGTGTCACTACTCTAGCTATGATGCTCATGCTTGCCTCTGCGGCGGCATCAGCGGACACGATCCATTTGAAGAATGGGCGTACCATTCTCGCCGACCACGTCCGCGAAAATGGCAACCGCTATGAATACGACATCGGCGACGACAGCTATGCTATTCCCAAGAGTGCGGTAGACCGCGTCGAAACCGGCGGCGCAACCGCGAGTAGTATCGTCTCGTCCGGAGCTAACAAGAGTGATCTTCCCGCTTTCACCCCGGTTGACAGTCTCGCGAACGAGGGCGACCTTCCCAAGACAATTGTTAAGGATGGCAAGGTTGACCCTGACGCTCTTTCGAAGCTTGAGAGCAAAGGCAATGCCGAGTTGAGCGCCACGGCTGACTTCATTGCCGGCAAATTTGAATTCGAACACGGCAACATCGATCAGGCGCGCCGCTATTTCGACAGTGCTCTCCGCTTCCAGCCCGAGAACTCAACGGTCCTTATCTACTACGCCGCCCTGCTGGTGCGTACCGGGAACCCTTCGCAGGCGCTGTCCTATGCTCAGCGCGCCGTGCGCGCAGCGCCAGAATCGCCCGACGCCTACACCGTGCTCGGTTATGCGCAGCAGGCTTGCGACCGTACTAAAGATGCCGTTGCCTCATGGAAGCGCTCCCTCGAACTGCGTCCCGATCCAGCCGTCGAGCAATACCTTGCAAAGGCGCAACGCGAACAGAACGTCGAGACCGATTTTGCCCAGCGTGAAAGCAGCCACTTCGTGCTGCACTACGAAGGCAAGCAGACGTCGGAAGCTTTCCGGGGACAAATCCTGGCGGCGCTCGAATCGGACTACGATGATCTGGCTCGCGATCTGGGCACGCCGCCGCGCGACAACATCCTTGTGACGCTCTACACCGAACAGGCTTTCTTTGACGTTACGCGCGCCCCTTCCTGGTCGGGGGCCCTCAACGACGGCAAACTCCGCATCCCCATTAGCGGCCTTAACGCCATGACGCCCGAGTTGGCGCGGGTTTTGAAGCATGAATTGGCTCACTCGTTCATCAATCAGCTTTCCGGCGGCCGTTGTCCGCCCTGGCTGCACGAGGGCATCGCCCAGCTCCTTGAACCGAAGTCCCTGGGCAGCGATGGACGCCAATTGGCGCAGTTGTTCAAGACGCAACGCAACATCCCGCTGAATGCGCTGGAAGGCAGCTTTCTGAGCCTCTCTGGAGGCCAGGCTTACCTGGCCTATGCTGAGTCGCTGGCCGCGGTCTCCTACATCAACGACTCTTACGGCATGGGCGACATTCAGCGAATTCTGCAACTCCTCAGCCAGGGCAGTTCCACCGAAGCCGCCCTGCGTGCGACTATCCACTCTGACTACGGCCAACTCGAATCCGAGCTTGGCAAGTATCTCAGCGACAAATACGGCGACTAACCCGCGCATTTCTGCATAGCCAGTTCGGCCCATTTGCCCGCCGCCATGTCTTGTGCTAGTTTCGGCTCTTGGTCTAGCGTCGAATGTGCCCTCTATTTCAATCCCGCGCCCCCGAACCGCCGCCGGCCCTGGAGCCTGTGGCGAGCGAGTTTCCGAAGATGGAGGGCGCGGAGATTGCCGCTACCACCTACGGAAAGCGGGTCGCCGGCGATTTCTACGATTCCTTACGAGTGGGCCCCGAACGGATCTTGTTCGGCCTGCTCGATGTTGCCGGACGTCGCGAGAGCAACCAGCAGATCCTATCGGCCGCACAAAAGATTTTTCGCACGCTTGGACCCGAACTCTTTTCGCCGCCTGACATCAACGAATCCGAAGCCATGACCACGCTTTGTCTTCGACTCAACCGCGGCATCATGGAAGCCGCGTCGGGCGTTCACTCCTGCCCGGCATTCATCGGCTGCTACCACGAGAGATTTGGCACTCTTTGCTATACCAACGCGGGGCATACTCCGGGACTCCTCCGCGACCAAACCGGCATTGTCGAACTCGGGTCCACGGGCCTGCCGCTTGGCCTCTTCTCCCACGCCACCGCGGAGGCGCCCACCGTAGCTCTGGAGAAAGGCGCGGTTCTTCTGCTGGTTTCGCGGGGTGTGGTTGAAGGCAAGTGCAAAGATGACAAGGCTGAAGACCTAGAATTCGGCCTGGAACGCGCAAAAGAGCGCTTGCAGGTAGCCGCTTCGGGCAGCGCTCAAGCGATTAGCGCGTCCATTTTGAATGCGGTCGGGGAGTTTACCTGCGAACCCCTGGTTCCAGACGACATGACCGCTTTAGTCTTTGCGAGGACCGCTTAGCGCATACCTCGCCAGCAACCTGTCAAACGCGCCAGCGCATCCAAACAAGCCAGGTCGACCTGTCCCCGGCCTGAGGTAGTAAAATAGTGAAACGGCTTTTGCCCGCAAGTCCAGGCAATGTGGCGGCCCACCAAAATCCTATGAAGAGACTGTTCCTGGTATTCATTGCTACCGCATTTTTGCCCGCGCTCGCTGCGGCTCAGGTCGCCGCTGCGGCTCAGGTCCCTGCCGCGTCTCAAGTCCCTGCGAATCAAGTTGTCGATCGGGGTCAGGTGGTTGAAGAAATTGTCACGCGGGTGAACGGCCAGATCATCACCCGCTCCGAGTTCCAACGCAGCAAAGACCAGCTCAGGGACGACGTCAAACAGCAGGATGCGGCCAACGCCGACACGCTTTATGCCGAGCGCGAAAAGGACGTCCTGCGCGATCTCGTCGACCAGCAACTCCTGCTGGAAAAAGGCAAAGACTTGGGCATCACCGGCGACACAGAGCTGATCAAACGCCTTGATCAGATGCGCAAGGACATGAAGCTCGAAACCATGGAAGAGCTGGAAAAGGCCGCTACCGCCCAGGGCATCTCCTATGAAGACTTCAAGCAGAACATGCGCAACCAGATCATCACGCAAAAGGTGATTGGCGAAGAGGTCGGCTCCCACCTGAGCATCACTAAAGAAGAACAGCAGCAGTTTTATGACCAGCACAAGAATGAGATGGAGCAACCCGAGTCGATAAGACTCAGCGAGATACTGATCGCTCCGCAGAAACCTGCGCCGGATAAGTCCGCTGCCGGTAAGCCAGGCCCGGCCAGCGCTTCTGATGCCTCCGCCGCGGGTGGTGAGAATCCAAAAAGTCAAGACGCCGGCGAGGCCGCTAAACAGGCTGAGGAAGCTGCGGCTCTGGCGGCAGCCGAAGCCAAAGCCGCTGATGTGCTTAAGCAGATTCGTGCCGGAGCCAGCTTTGAAGATATGGCGAAGAAGTATTCCGACGGTCCTTCGGCTGCCCAGGGCGGCGATCTAGGATCGTTCAAGCGTGGCACTATGGCCAAAGAACTTGAGGACAGAACATTCGCTATGAAGTCCGGCGACGTCACCGACGTGATCCGCGCCAAGCAGGGCTATGTCATCTTGAAGGTAACGGGCCACCAGATGGCGGGCATCCCGCCGATGAAAGATGTCGAACCCAAAATTCAGGACGCTTTGTATTACCAAAAGCTGCAGCCCGCGCTTCGCGCGTATCTGACCAAGCTGCGCGAGGACGCCTACATCGACTACAGAGAAGGCTACGTCGATTCCGGCTTCAGCCCTAACCAGACCAAGCCGATTGAAACCGCTGCACCCAAGGCGAGCGAGGGCAAGAAGCTCAAGAAGAAGAAAAAGAAACTGCTGGGCGTCCCCATCTAGAAGGCTGCCAGGAGATTCTGCCTGGTGCCCCATTGGGACGGACGCCCTCCGCTTCGCTCAGGGCAGGCCCTCGGCCGTCCGCCGAGCGGAGCGAGATTTTCTTGCTTGTCGCAACGCCGCCGTCGTACACCCCCGCCATCTTCGTCCTTTCTGATTTACACTGATGGAGAGAATGAAAGAGTTCTACATCAGCGACTGCACCCGCCACGAAAACAAGATCATCACCTCCAATTTTGTTGTGGTAAGCAAGCAGATCAAACCCAAGAAGACCGGAGAGCCGTATCTCGCTCTGACCCTCGGCGACCGCAGCGGGCAACTCGAAGCCAAGATGTGGGACAACGTTGAAGAAGTGCTCAATGCCTTCGAGCAGGACGATTTCCTCAAGATCAAAGGCTTAGTCAACAAGTACAAGAACCGTTTTCAGCTCACCATCCACAAGCTGCGCAAGCTGGGCGAATCGGAAATCGAATTCTCCGACTATCTTCCCAAGACCACCAGGAACATTGACGAGCTCTGGCAAACGCTAACGGACTTCGTCCTGTCGTTTCAGAATCCTCATCTCAGGTCTCTGGTGCAGGCTTTCATGTCCGATCCGGAGATTGCGGCCGCATACCGCAATGCTCCCGCCGCCAAGACCCTGCATCACGCCTATATCGGCGGCCTGCTCGACCATGTGGTCTCGCTCTGTCGCTCCTGCGACCTGGTCTGCAGAAACTATCCGCAGGTCAATCGCGATTTGCTGCTGACCGGCGTATTTCTTCACGACATTGGCAAGATTCACGAACTTGCCTACAATCGCTCGTTTTCGTACACGACGCGCGGCCAGCTTCTTGGCCACATGATCATTGAACTTGAGATGTTGCAGGCGAAACTGGCGCTCGTCCCCGACTTTCCTGGCGAACTCAAGACTCTGCTCGAGCACCTCATCATCAGCCACCATGGCGAGTACGAATTCGGCTCACCTAAGTTGCCCATGTTTCCCGAAGCGCTGCTGCTGCACTATATGGACGATCTGGACTCCAAGATGGAGGCCATGCGCGCTCACTTCGAGCGTGAGGCCGACCTGGAAAGCCCCTGGACCAGCTACAACGCCTCGCTCGGAAGGCCGTTGCTGAACAGCTCCAAGTTCCTCGCCCCGAAGGCTACCGCTATTCCCGAGGATTCTTCGGATCACGCAGAGAGCGAAGCGGAATACACCGCCGAGTCAAGCGAAGAAGCGCCGACGCTACCCGGCTTGAAGCCTTAGCTTTCGTCCGGAGGAGCGCGCTACAGCACCATGCTCGACTTCAGCCGATTCGAACTTCTCACCTTCGATTGTTACGGGACTCTCATCAATTGGGAGGATGGAATTCTCCGCTGCCTGCACCGCATCCTCGCGGCCCACGGCAAGGACACAGACGATGCCACCATCCTGCAGCTCTACGGCGATTTCGAAGCCCGCGCCGAACAGGGTGAGTATCGCCGGTACCGCGAAGTTCTTCAGTCCGTGGTAAGGCAGTTCGGAGAACAACTTGGATTCGCACCCACCGATCAGGAAGTCCGCTCGCTGCCTGAATCTCTACCGAATTGGAAGCCGTGGCCCGACACCGTTGCCGCACTCCGCCAACTTCAGAGCCGCTTTCGCTTGGCGATCATTTCCAACGTGGACGACGATCTATTCGCTATGACACGACCTCAGCTTGGAGTGGAATTCGACCAGATCGTCACGGCCCAACAGGCAGGAGCCTACAAGCCGTCATTTAAGATTTTCGAGCTCGCTTTGAGCCGCCTTGGTGTTCCCGCCCACCGCGTCCTGCACGTTGGCCAGAGCGTCTACCACGACGTGCTGCCGGCCCAGTCGCTCGGCCTGGCCACAGTTTGGGTCAACCGCCCATCGGCGCGTAGTGGTGTGGGGGCCGTCAAGGCAGTCAAAGGGAATCCGGACCTGCAGGTTTCCAGCCTGGAAGAGCTTGCCGCTGCCTGCGCCCAGCTGTAACCCTGTATCCGGTTGGAAAAATCAAAACCCAAATCAAAGACAGACCCGCGCGTGCCCTACCACACCCGGCACGCCTTCACTGCCACCATCGGCTGTCCGGCTTTACAGCTGAAGGCCTTGGCAAACTCGGGCATATTGACCAGGACTCCATTGGCCCGGAAGCGGTCCGGCGAATGTGGATCGGTGGTGGCCACCAGACGCTCCAACTCCGGGCGCCACACCGCGCACCAATCCTGTGCGAATCCCACGAAAACCTGCTGGATGGGCGTGTATCCGTCTGTCGTCTTCTTATCCAGATCGAGCCCCATCTCGGCAGCGCGAGCCAAAAAAGCCATGTAGGCAAGGCGCATCCCGCCATTGTCAGCCGTATTCTCTCCTAGCGTCAGTTTTCCGTTGAGCTTGGTGTCGCCCACGCTGAACTGGCTGTACTCGTTCACAATGCAAGCCGCCTTCTCCGTGAACTTGTCTGCATCTTCCTTCGTCCACCAGTCGGTGAGATTGCCGTGCCCGTCGAACTGCCGCCCCTCATCGTCGAACCCATGAGTGATTTCGTGGCCCATGAAGAGGCCAATGTGCCCGTAGTTCAAGCCGCTCGGCGCCGCCGCGTCAAAAAACGCAGGCTGCAGCACCCCAGCAGGGAAATTGATGTCGTTCATGCTGGGATTGTAGTAGGCGTTCACCGTGGGTGGCGTCATGCCCCACTCATCGCGGTTAACCGGTTGGCCAATTTTGTTCAACTGCCGGTGCGACTCAAACTCTGTTGCGCGCAGACTGTTGCCCAGGGCATCTCCGCGCTCTATGTTCAATTTCGAATAGTCTCGCCACTTATTGGGATAGCCGATTTTGTTGGCGATGAGATGCAGCTTCTCTTCTGCACGTTTCTTGGTTTCTGCACTCATCCAGTCCAGACCTTCAATGTCCCGGTCCACGGCCGCTTCGATGTCGTGAATCATCTGCAGCGACTTTTCTTTGCTGGACGCCGGAAACTCCTGCTCGACATACGCCTTCCCCAATGCTTCGCCCAGCGCCCCGTCGGTACTGCTGACGCAACGCTTCCAGCGCGGCTCTTGCTCCGGAATGCCCGCCAGCTTGCGCCCGCCAAAATCGAATTGTTCTTCATCCAGCGCCTTGTGCAGAACCATTCCCGGAAGCGACGCCACAAGCTGCCAGCGCAGATAGGACTTGATGGTCGCCAAATCCGTATCCGCAATCACCTGGTTCATCCCCTTAAAGAACTCCGGTTCCGCCACGTTGATTTCGTTGAATCCCGGCGATCCGGTCGTCGGATAAAAATGCTCCCAGTTGAAAACCGGCGTCAGCGACTGCAACCCGCTGTTCGGCATCAGGTGATATATGTTGTGTGGGTCACGCTGCGAAGTGATATCCAGCGAAACCTTGGCCAGCGCAGTTTCCAGCTTCATGATGGCTTGCGCCTCGCTTGCCGCCTGTGCCTCGCTTGCTCCCAACAGCTTCAGCATGTTGACGACGTGCTGTACATATTGCTTGCGAATTTCCTCATCCTTTTCTCCCGTCCGCAGGTAATAGTCTTTTTCCGGCAGACCTAGTCCGCCCTGCGAGACCGCGGCGATTTCCCGCGTCGCGTCTTTGAAGTCCTGCTGCGAGCCGAATCCCAGAAACGCATTTACATTGATCAGCTGAAAGTGCGCCAGCAACTCAGGAAGCTGAGCTTTGCTCGAGAGTGCGTTGATGCGGTCCAGTTCGGGCTGCAGTGAAGCCATGCCCTTCTGCTGGATGGAGGCTTCGTCCATGCAGGCCGCATAGTAGTCACCAATTTTCTGCGTATTCGCGTCGCGCCCGTTGCCGGCAGCAGCAGCCTTGTCGAGAATGCCGTGCAGCACCTGGCGGTTGTACTGATCAAGATTGTAGAACTGATCGGAGACCGGCGAATCCTTCGGAATCGGATGCAGCTTGCTCCAGTTGCCGCAGGCGTACTGATAAAAATCAACGCAAGGGTCCGCAGCCGTATCCATCAACCCCTTGTCGAGGCTGGGGATCAATTTGAAGGTTTGCGGGGACGCGGGCGCGTCGCCCGATGCAACTGCCTGGGCAAATCCCAGACTGCTGTTGGCGATAACCGCACCGGCCATGATCAACAAGAATGTGAAAACCGAACTCCGAAATGGGCGCATCGCTCCTCCGAGTATGAAATCATACATGGTGTCACCATCGATGACACTCTAGAGACGTACAGCTCGCCCCATCCGTTAGCAACCCATTCTCGGCGCCAATCTCTTGAAACGTTCTTGAAACGGTGCGAAGTCTAGAAGTTGGCTGGAATCTTAACCACCCTCTTCTGAATCGCCCACATGACCAGTTCGGCTTTGTTGTGGATGCCCAGCTTCCGCATCAGATTGAACTTGTGCGCGTCTACAGTCTTGCTGCTCAACCCCAGAACCGTTGCCGCCGCGCGCACCGTCTTTCCCTCGGCGAGCAACTTCAGCACTTCTCGTTCGCGGGCGGTGAGAGCGCGTTCTCGTGGAAACGGGGTTTCGGGGGGGCGTTGCAGCTCACGCCGCGAGTCTGCTTCCGGATCATTTGCTCGATCGCCGCTGCGCGCGCCCCGGACCATCTCCACCAACTCTTCGACGGAAGTCTCCCGCACCGTGCAGTCTCCCGCGGCAGCCCGCAGGCCACCAAACGGGGAACTGGGCTGTTCCTGCATGCTCAAGAACACTATTTTGGTTTGAGGAGATTCCCGCGCCACGAGAAGCTCTGCCTCGACCGCAGGCAGCCCAAACGCCCCCGCATCTGCAACCAGCACATCCGGCCGGAGCTCATAGACTTTGCGAAGGCACTCCGCCGCGTTGCCGGCTTCGCTGACCACGTCAATGTCGGGCTCGTCTTCCAATAAACGCCGCAGACCTTGTCGCAACAGAACATGGTCGTGCACGAGCACACAACGAAGCTTCCTGCCGGGAGAAATTACCTCCCGTGGATCTGTGCTTGGGGGCACACAGTTTCTCCTTAGTTTGGCCAGAGAGTTTGTAAAATGAAGCGGGCGACAGGGCAGAACTCAAGCTACGAAAATA
The DNA here is from genome assembly GCA_049583505.1 of Candidatus Sulfotelmatobacter sp. Lineage (GTDB taxonomy): Bacteria > Acidobacteriota > Terriglobia > Terriglobales > Acidobacteriaceae > Sulfotelmatobacter. The sequence continues at coordinate 15,747 of JBAUVZ010000206.1, read as the reverse complement.
ATATGGATGTTGGGTCATTGTAGCAATCATTCGTGCTCCGGCACATATGAAAATCGACAAACCGGGTGCCTTTTCTTGCCACCGGTCGGGAAGCGGAGATTCTTTCTCTATGCGGACAACTCCGGAGGGATGCCGCATCAGGTAAAATCGAGCACCTATGCTGCGTTACTTTACTGCCGGAGAATCTCACGGCGAAGCTCTGGTCGGTTTCCTTTCGGGTCTGCCCGCCGGGCTCAAAGTGGACCAGGCCTTCCTCGACCATGAACTCTGGCGCAGGCAGCAGGGCTACGGGCGCGGCGGGCGCATGAAGATCGAGCGTGACACCGCTCACATCCTCTCGGGTGTCCGCCACGGCATGACAATAGGCTCGCCCATTTCTGTCCGACTTGAAAACAAAGACTGGAAAAACTGGCAGGAGTCCCTGCCCGTCGGCGAAGGCGACCCGGCCCGCCACAAGCGGGTAGCATCTCCGCGGCCCGGGCACGCCGACTTGGCGGGCGCGCTGAAATACAATTTTCCCGAAGCTCGCTATGTACTCGAGCGGGCCTCAGCCCGCGAATCGGCGGCGCGAGTCGCCATTGGCGCCCTCGCCAAGACTTTTCTGCGCGAACTCGGCATCGACGTTCTCAGCCACGTAGTCGCCGTCGGGAGCGTAGGCTTGCAGCAAGAAGTCCCGTGGGAGCAGGTTCAGGCTCTTTGGGATCAGGAAGAAATCTTGCTGAATTGTGCTGACAAAGAAGCCGAGTTGCACATGAAGGGCGAAGTCGACAAAGTCCTCAAGACCGGTGATTCGCTGGGAGGAGTCTTCGAGGTGGTGGCTCACAATGTCCCAGCCGGCTTGGGTACTTACGCGCAGTGGGACGAGCGCCTCGATGCTCTGCTGGCAGCCGCCATCATGTCGTTGCAAGCAGTCAAGGCGGTTGAGATCGGCTCCGGGGTCACGGCCGCCGCTTCTCCCGGCTCTGCCGTGCACGATGAAATCGGCTATGGCAAGCCGGCGAGCTTGAGTGGGTTTACTCGCACTCGCAACAACGCCGGTGGAATCGAAGGCGGCGTTTCCAATGGCGAAGAGATCCGTGTGCGCGGTTACCTGAAGCCCATCTCCACGTTGCGCCGCCCGCTAAAATCGGTTGATTTCTCTACCCGCCAGCCCGTGAGCGCCGCCTATGAGCGTTCCGACGTTTGTGTAGTTCCGGCCGCCGGCGTCGCAGGCGAAGCCATGGTCGCGCTTACTCTGGCCCGTTGTGCGCTCGATAAATTCGGCGGTGACTCCATGGGAGAGACCCTGCGCAATTTCGAGGGCTACTGCTTGCAACTTAAGAACTATTGATTGCAATTGAAATGATCTATCCCGTCGTTAAGTTCGGAAATCCCGTCCTCGAGAAGCCGGCCGAGAAAGTCACCGTCTTCGACGAAGACCTGAAGAAGCTGGTCGATGACATGTTCGAGTCGATGTATGCTGCCCGTGGTGTGGGTCTGGCCGCTCCGCAGATCGGAATCTCGCGCCGTATCGCAGTTGTTGATGTCACTTTCAAAGAGGACCCCGACGCCAAACTCGTCCTCATCAACCCGGAAATCATCCACAAGGAAGGCCGCCACGCGCAGAGCGAAGGGTGTCTAAGCATCCCCGACTTCCGTGAAAACGTATCTCGCGCCCAGGTAGTAACCATCCGCGCTCAGGATTTAACCGGGAAGATCTTCGAGAAGACGGGCGACGACCTGCTGGCCCGCGCCTTCCAGCACGAGACCGATCACCTCAACGGCAAGCTCTACATCAGCCACATCAGCGCGCTCAAGCGTGACTTAATCAAGCGCAAGATTCGCAAGCTGGTCAAAGCGGGAGAATGGTAAAAGAATTTGTAATTGGGCAATTTTGCAATTGAGCAATTTGCTGCAGTGGTTGTCGAACTGTTTATTTACTCAATTGCCTGATTACAAAACTGCCAAGTTACCCGATGCCCCAATCCCTCAATCTCGTCTTTTGCGGCACGCCTGGTTTTGCTGTACCTGTGCTTGACCGATTGGTCGAGGCTGGATTCCACATTGATCTCGTGGTCACCCGACCGGATCGTCCCCAAGGGCGCGGCCTCGAACTGCTTTCCTCCCCGATTAAACACCGCGCTCTGCAGCTGGGACTGCCAATCGCTCAGCCCGAGAACATCAAGAACAACCACGATTTCCGTGCTCAACTCATCGCCCTCAAGCCCGACGCCATCATCGTGGTCGGTTACGGCCGCATCATCCCGCAGTGGATGCTCGATCTTCCTCCTCTCGGCAACATCAACCTGCACGCTTCCCTCTTGCCGAAATACCGCGGCGCTGCGCCCATCCAGTGGGCGATTGCGCAAGGCGAAACCGTCACCGGAGTAACCACGATGAAAATCGACGCCGGCCTCGATACCGGCGACATCCTTCAGCAGCAGGAAATCTCCATTGTGCCTGACGATACGGCAGAGACGCTGGCCCCGAAGCTGGCGGCCGTCGGCGCGAAACTCACCGTCGAAACCCTCCGCGGGTTGCAAACCGGCAACATTCATCCTCGCAAGCAAGATCAAACCCAAGCCACGCTAGCGCCGATCCTCAAAAAAGAAGACGGCCTCATCGACTTCTCGCGCCCGGTGGCCGAGATTCTCAACCGCATGCGCGGCTTTCAACCCTGGCCCGGCGCATATTCAAAGTTTCGCGGCAAGAACCTGCAAGTATGGAATGCTGCTGCGATCGATCGGGCGCTGCCGCCGTCTGAGCTAGAGGTGGCAGGCGATCGCCTTCTTGTCGGCTGCGGCCAAGGTACGGCAATCGAACTCCTCGAACTGCAACTAGAAGGCAAGAAGCGCATTTCTGCCTCTGACTTCGTTCGCGGCTATCGTCCCCTGCCCGGCGAGAAGTTCGGCGCGTAAGACACCACGAATTTCTTCTCCACACCGGTGGCTTCCGTCATACTGACCACAGTGAAACCAAGATCTCGAGATTCGCAACCAGCCATTTCTCCGGCCCGTGCTGCTGCATTCGACATCCTGCTTCGCGTCGAGCGCGAGTCTTCTTATGCATCCGAACTACTCCACTCGGGGACCTACAATCGGCTTACGGTGGTCGATCACTCCCTGGCAACGGAGCTGGTCATGGGTGTTCTGCGCTGGCGATCGCTGCTTGACTCACAAATTGCCACGAGCTCCGCGCAGCCACTCTCCAAACTCGATCCCGAGATTCTCACCGCCCTCCGCCTCGCGGTATATCAGCTCCGCTGGCTCAGCCGCATACCCGCCCGTGCCGCGATCAACGAGAGCGTTGAGCTGGTCAAGCGTGCCCGCAAGCGCTCCGCCGCTCCCTTCGTCAATGCCGTCCTGCGTAAACTCGCCCCCAGCCTCTCGCCCAGCGACCAACTTCCTCAACACGCGATCAGCCTCGATTCAGCCGAGACTCTCGCTGCCAGCAGCGCCCATCCGCTGTGGCTCGTCGAACGCTGGACCCAGGCCTATGGACTCGATTCCGCGTCTCGCATTTGCCAGCACAATCAATCGGTTCCCGTGACCGCAATCCGCCTTCGTCGCCCTGAGGCCGAAGACCAGCTGCGCATCGAAGGAATCGAACTCACCCCCGGTGCTTTTCTTGCCTCCGCGCGGCGAGTTCAGCACGGAGACATCACGAAGGCACCTGCTTTCCGGGCGGGTCTTTGCGTGATTCAGGATGAAGCCTCACAGCTTGTCGCAGCTCTCGTCGGCCAGGGTGCGCGGATTCTCGATTGTTGTGCGGCCCCAGGGGGAAAGACGCTGGCTATGACCGACCGTAATCCCAATGCCGACGTTGCCGCCGTCGAGCTTCATCCTCACCGTGCACGTCTTCTGCGGAGACTGTTAGGCGCACACGATCGGCAAACCGGGGTGGGACCCCGCAATATCCGTGTGGTTGCCGCCGACGCGCGTAGCCTGCCCTTTGCCACAAGATTCGATCGGGTTCTCGCCGACGTCCCCTGTTCCGGCACCGGCACTCTCGCCCGCAACCCGGAAATCAAGTGGCGGCTCGTGCCCGAGGACCTCGCCGATCTGCACGCGCGCCAAGTCGCGATTCTCCATTCGGCTATGGCTCAAGTTGCTGCCGGAGGCCGACTGATCTACTCCACCTGCTCTTTGGAACCAGAAGAGAACGAGGCCGTCATCGAGCGCTGTTTGGGAGAAAATTCATCGTTCCGCGTCCTCGATTGCCGCAGTGAGATGGAGCAGCTTCAACGGGAGGGCGAATTAATCTGGCCGGACCCTTCCTCGCTTACTCGCGGCCCATACCTGCGCACGCTGCCCGGCGTCCACCCGTGTGACGGCTTCTTCGCCGCGATCTTGAGAAAAATCTGACTGCACCTATCGCAGACGGTCCGCGCGCCTCATCGCACTTCGAAGTTCACCACCGCCCCCGCCAGAACTTTCTGTCCCGCAGGAGGCCACTGCGTAACGATCATGCTGGCAGGCGACGGTTCTGAAGGCGCGGCAGGCACGACCGGAGGGACACCTGGTATTTCTGAGTTCTCTGCCGGCGGCGCCATGCTCACTGTGCCCAGTTTGAAGCCTGCATCCTGCAGCGTGCGGCTCGCAGAGCCAAGCGGCTGCCCTATAAAACTCGGCATCACGTACGCCGGCGGATCGGCCGCGACTGTCACCAGCAGGCTGGTTCTCGGCGCCGCCACTTGGCTCGCATTCGCCGGTGGACTCTGCGCCAACACCTGATCGGCCGCCGTTCCAGGCAACTGCATCTCCGCCGTCGAAGCCACTTCCAGCCCGCGCCGCTGGATGTTCCATTCCGCCGCGCGCTCACTTTGCTTGGTCACATCTGGAATCACCACACGCTGCGGCCCCAAACTCTGCGCCACTCGGACCTGCCATCCCCGGCGCACCTTCGCCCCCGGCAACGGCAGCTGGGTCATGATCCGTCCCTCAGGAATCTCCGGGCTGTAATACTGCCGCTCCACTTCGATTTGCAAGCCCAGACCGGCAACAGCGCGTTCCGCCTCTGAAGGCGTCAGCCCAACCACAGCAGGTACTTCGACTACCTGTCCGTGAATGGCAAATCGCATCGCCGTCAGCGCTGACAGCAAGGCTACAGACACCAGCACCAGCGCCAGCACCGCAAACTTGAAAAAAGGCTTCATAAGACGACGGAGATTATAGTTGGAGCAATCATGAACAGGTTCCTCAAGAGGTTGATCGTCGATTGATCAGATCGTCGATTGATCCATCTTAGTGCGTCTCATGCGCGCCCGGCGACACATCGGGCGTGTCCACTTTCTGCACCACGGTGACGGGTACGTCTGGCGCCGCCAGGAACTGTCCCGGATCTTTCCCCGCCATGGCGGTGTTCATGAAGTTCATCCAGATCGGCAGGGCCGCGTGCGCGCCCGTTTCCTTGGCTCCCAGGGATCTCTTCTCGTCGAATCCCATCCACACCCCGCAAGTCATGGTGGGTGAGAATCCCACAAACCAGGCGTCCGTGAAATCATTGGTGGTGCCGGTTTTCCCTGCGACCGGGAAGGGCATCTTCGCTGCCGCCACCCCGGTCCCGTGCAGCACAACCTCGCGCAGCATCGCGGTCATGATTCGCGCCGTGCGCGCACTGATCACATCCTTCACATCGGGATAGTCCTCTTCCAGCACGCGCCCCTCATAGTCGGTCACCTTCGTGATGTAGCGGGGCGTAACGCGCACGCCGTTGTTCGGAAAAACGCTGTATGCCGAAGTCTGCTCGATTAACGTGATTTCAGCCGAGCCCAGCGCCACCGGCAGATACGGCGGCAACTTGGCTGTGATTCCGAAACGTTCAGCATAGTCGATCACGCTCTTGATCCCAACCTTGTTAGCAAGCTTCAGTGCTGGAATATTCCGCGACTGCGCCAGCGCCCGCCGCAGCGTGATGATCCCTTCAAACTTTTCGTCATAGTTATGCGGCGAGTAAGGCCCGGAGCTGGTCTCGAAAGTGATGGGTTCATCCAGGATCGTGTCATTCGGGCTTGCGCCGCGGTCAATCACCGTGGTGTACACATAGGGCTTGAACGACGATCCCACTTGCCGCAACGCCTGGGTCGCGCGATCGAACTTCGATTCGCTGAAATCACGCCCACCCACCATGGCCTTGATTCCACCCGTCGCATTGTCAATCGCGATCAGTGCTCCTTGCGCGCCGGAATCCTGTTCCAGGCTCACTCGCGCCGCCCCGTTGGGGTTCAGCGCCAGTATCTTTACGTAGCAGATGTCCCCTACCCGCAACAGATTCTGGATCTTGCCCTGCGTCCAGGCCATGTCCGCCTGTCCCAGAGCCGCCGCGTAGCGCCCGAACTTCAAAGTTGCGATCCCAACCCCGGCCGAAGTCACAAGCGCGTGGACGTATCCATTCACTTCCGGTTCGTCGTCCCAATCGGGATGCTCATACTTCTCAATCGCGCTTCCTTCTGCCACCACGTTCTCCAGATGTCCCTGCCATCCGTGACGCCGTTCGTACACCGCCAGACCATCCAGCACCGCCTGGTTCGCGGCTCTCTGCAAATCGACGTCAAGCGAGGTATAGACCTTCAACCCGCCTTCATGCACCTGGTCGGCCCCGTATTTGTTTTCCAGGTATCGTCGTATTTCCTCCACGAAATATGGCGCCAGCGAGTTGGGATCGTGCGCCAGATGCAAAACTACTGGCGCCGACCGTGTGTCCTCCGCCTGAGCCGCCGTAATCTTTCCGTCTTCGAGCATGGCGTTGATCACCAGATTCCGGCGCTTCATCGCCCGGTCCGGATGGTTGATCGGCGAGTAGACTCCCGGCCCCTTGGGCAGACCCGCCAGCAGCGTGGCTTCTGCTAGCGTAAGCTTTCGCGCCGGCTTGCTGAAGTAGAACTCTGACGCCGCCTCGAACCCGTACACCCCGTGCCCCAGAAAGATCTGATTGGCATACAGCGCGAAGATTTGTGGCTTGGTGAAGCGCCGCTCAATCTGGATCGCGAGCATCGCCTCCTGCACCTTGCGATGAAAGGAGCGGTCGGGGGAAAGAAACAGGTTGCGCGCCAACTGCATGGTCAAAGTCGATGCCCCCTGCACCTTCCCGCCCGACTCAATGTCTCGGTATGCCGCGCCCACGATGCGCCAGAAGTTGATTCCAGAATGCCGGTAGAAGTCTTTGTCTTCAATGGAGACCAGAGCATCCCGCAGGACCGGCGCAAAATCATCGTATCCCGCGACCACGCGCCGCTGCAGGGCAAACGATCCAATCACGCGCCCATGGTCGTCGTACAACTCTGTAATCGAACTGGGGCGGTACGCTTCTAGGGCTTCCACTTGCGGCAAGTCTGTGGTGTAGACCAGCAGAAGGCCGGTCGTCGCTCCCACCAGAGCGGAAACCAGCACCAGCAGGCCAAACAACACCCGGCCCACAAACTTCTGCCCGCCAATCTCCACCGGCGGAAGATCTTCATAGAGCGACTTCATGGTGAGATGGGTTCAGAATAGCAGGGCATCAACCGCCCCGGTAGTCGCAAGCGCAAGTCGTAGGCGGATGGCGGCGGCGGGTAAGAAAGCTGCGAATGTGAAAGGAATCGCGCACCTCGCGGTGCGCGACGAACATCCCCAAGAAATACGGACAGTTGCCTAGCTCGCCCGGCTCTTCAGTACTTCGACAGCTTTGTGCAACTGATCGTCCTGTGTGTTCTTTGGTTTGGCTTCCGGTTCTGCGGCCGCAGGTTCCTGGTCCTCATCGTCGGAAATCACGTTGTCCGTGTCGTCGGCCACCAACACGTTGGGGGTCACAGCGGTTTCCTGAATAGCCTTCCCGCTGGGCGAGTAGTATTTCGCCACCGAGAGAATCAGCGCCCCGCCGTCCGGCAGATCAATCGTTTTCTGCACCGATCCGTCGCCGAAAGTCTTGTCGCCCACCACGTCGGCGCGAGCATTCTCCAGAAGCGCTGCCGCCACAATCTCAGCTGCCCCGGCCGTCCCCTTGTTCACCAGCACTGCGACCGGAAGCGTGGTCACCGCTTTCGCCGCATCAGCATTGAATGCTTCTCGGGGAAACTTCTGCCCTTGCAGATATGTGATCGTGCCGTGGCTCAGGAAGAGGTTGGCGGTAGCGACGCCTTCGCTCTCTTCCCCTTCCGACGTGTTCCGCAAATCCAGGACCAGCTTCTTGGCTCCCGATTTCTCCAGCGACTTGATTTTCCCGGCAATTTCCTGTGCCTTGCCTTTGGTCAAAGCGTCCACTTTCACGTAGCCGATGCCGTCTTCCAGCATCTTGTCAGAGACCGGTGGAATGCTCACGATATCCCGCGTGATCACCATCTTCTGCGGCTCCGCCCTCCGCGCCCGCACCACCGAAACGTTCACCGTCGAACCTGGCGTTCCCGACAGCACGCTGCGAATCTCCGGCAGCGACATGTCTCGGGTGCTCTGGCCTTCAATCGATTCGAAGATATCCGTCGCCTCAATCCCTGCCTTCTCTGCCGGAGATCCCGGCAGCACCGAAACCACGTCCGCGTACCCAAAACGCTTGGAGACAGTTGCCCCAATCTCGCCCTTAGCCTCCACTTTGTGGGCCTTGTACGCCTTGTAGGCCGCCGCCGTCAGGTAGCTCGAGTTCGCATCCAGCGACTCGACCAGACCATGTAATGCTCCGTCGGTCACCTTGGGAATGTTCGGGTCTTCCACGTACTCACTTTGTACGCGCGACAATACCTCGCTATAGACCTGCATCTGCCGGTAAGAGCCGTCGTTCGAGGAGGCGTGCACACCCCCAAAGGAGCCGACTACCACAAACAACAGCACGGCAAAGGACGAAACCAGAATCGCAGCTTTGATTTTCATGGACATCCGATTCTTTCTTCTGGAAAGGAGTCACTTCCCTGAGGAGCTTCCCATCATTATATCTTGTAGATGCTCCTTTTTGTCTCGTGGCTGCCCCGGTTCGATTCCCATCGGTAACTTCCCGGGATGCGGCCTTTCCCCAAGCATTAAGACGATCCAACCCCCGCTTTGTTACCCGGCCATTAGGCCGGCGGCTTGAAATTCAGGGTGATCACGCTCTGCACCGAAACTGCCCGGCCGTTCATGGAATACGGTTTGAAGCGCCACTGCTTCACCGCGTCGATGGCGGATCGCGCAAATACCAGCGATCCCTGCAGGAACTTTGCGTCCTGCACCGCGCCATCGCGCCCGATGAACACCTGCAGAACCACACTGCCCTTCTGCCCGCTGGCTTTTGCCGCATCTGGGTAGACCGGATCAACGGGCTGAGCCAAGAGTCCCCACACCGCAGACTCCGGCAGATTCACCGGCTCAATCGATGACATCGCGGCCTCGGCCGGCTTGGCACCGCCGGCTTCCGGGGTCATCGAAGCCATTTGAGATTTCAGACTCGTTGGAATACCCGCACTGTCTCCGGCTGAAGCTGCATGCGGCGGCGCAGAACTCTGTGCCGGCGGTGCGACCACGCGTTGCGGCGGATCTACTTGGGCCACTGGTGCATTCGGCTGTACCGGTGCGCCGGTGGATGCCGGACCCGGCGACGCTGCTGCAGCACTCCCTGGCACCTCCCCCACGACCGCCGGAGCCGGATCCTTAACTTGACTATCGCCCATCTGCGCCTGCCCGCTCGGGTTTTGTCCAGGCTGGTTTTGACCAGACTGGTTTTGGTCCGTCTGGGTTTGATCGGCGGCGTTATTCTCGCCAGTGGTCCCCGGCCCCGTCTGCCCACCGTTGGCCTCCGAGCCCTTCGGCGGTTTCGCCGTTGGATCAACCACGGGAAGTACACGAATCTGAGAGGGATCGGTCGTCGCATCCGGAATATTCCCCACCACCGGAAGGTTGTACTCGTCACCCGACTGGCCAAAACTGTCGTGCTGTGCCACTGCTGGCGGTGTCGGGGCGGGCGGTGGATTCAGCCAATTCCCTCCCGCACGCACAGCGTTCCGATAGAGCATCCGGAAACTCTGCTGCGCCCGGGGCGTCGCCGCCAGAACCACACACGCGGCAAATATCCCCACGAATAGTATTTTCCCGAGCTTTGAACGCGTTTCTTTTACTGGCGGCGCGCTCTCTTCCGGTTCACCCGAGATGTAGGCGAAAAGAGCGGCTTCCGGCCCGGATTCCGGTAGCGCCTCCGGCTTCGCGGGTTCTTTGTTTTCTTCAGCAGGCGACCCCAGAGGGGGCCGCACCTGGGAGGGCGTTTCACCGTACGATAGCAATTCACTTTTTGCCGGAGTCTCTTCTTCCGGTGGTGGCGCCGCTTTCGTCAGGCGTGCCTGCAACGCTGCCCAGCCGGTCAATGGTTCCTGGGGTTCTGGTTCCGGCGCCAGAGGAGCTTCCACGGCGGCGGCCATCGGCTCGAGTTCGGTAAGTGCGTCGACCTCCGCGGCTCCGACCTGCTCCATCGACTTATGAACTTCATTTTCCGTGTCGAATTGCGCCCCCGGCGCGGAACTTGACGATTGCAGGAATTCTCCCGCCCGAAATGCTTTCTCTGGCGCCACGGTCACCGACGCCGGTCTCGAAACCGTGCCAGCCGCTGCCGCTAAAGCGACTTTTTCGGGCGCTTCCCGTTGGGCCACCGGCGCGGGTTGCGGCGCTCCCGGTTGCTGTTTCGCGCGAAGCAACTCGCACGCCGTGCTCATTGTGTCCCGAACCTGTTCGGCGCGAATCGGTTTCACCAGAACCGAATTGGCTCCGGCCCGCAATGCTTCCGGCAGTCTGGCATGATCGCTCACAATCGCCAGAGTCAACGGGCGCTGCGCCGCTTTCAGTTCACGCGCCGTCTTCAGCAGGAACCCCGCCTCCGGTTGATCGTCCCAATCCGTGATCACGATTTGGAACACTTGGGTTGTAACCTTCTCTACCGCATCCACAGCGCTTTTGCAGTACTCTCCCTCGATCCCGAGATCGGCGAGCACCTGCCAGATCGGCTGTGCCATTTCTTCATGCGACGAAAACAGGAGACAGCGTAAGGGCATACTAGTCCAGACTAGGCGGGCTGGGTAACCTCGGCAAGTTACCGAGGTCGAGGTCTCTTGCACCTCCAAAATAACGGAATGCCCCAACAGTACATGTACCTTCGGAGCACGGCCGGGCCAGCCGTGCCCTGTTCTACCGTGTCCTGGGTCGAGGATGGCTCGGCCCCGTGCGCTAGAATGCTGGCTCGGTCTCGATAGGCAAGTCTTATGCAGGCTGCGGATGTTGTCATCGTCGGAGGAGGAATCGTCGGCTCCAGCATCGCCTATCACCTTACGGCGAACGGCTGCGGCAACGTCCTCGTCATCGAGCGCGAATCGGCTCTGGGTAAAGGATCCACCGGAAAGAGCATGGGCGGGGTGCGAGCCCAATTTTCCACTCCAGTCAGCATCCAGATGTCGCTCTACTCGATACACTTCTATGCCGACTTCGAAGAAAATCTCGGCTACCCGTGCGATTACCGCCCGCAAGGCTATCTGTTCTGCGCCACCAACGATAAACAGATGGCTTATCTGCGCACCAACTACGCCCAGCAGGTAAAGATGGGGTTGAAGAACGTGCGTCTGATCGCGGGGGATGAGATCCGCAGCATGTTTCCGCGGTTGCGCGCCGATGATATTGTTGGCGGAAGCTTCTGCTCCAGCGATGGCTTCGTCGATCCCTACAGCGCCATGACCGGGTTCATGACCTGGGCGGCCGATCATGGCGCAACATTATGGAAGAATACTGCTGTCACCGGGTTTACGCGGGATGCAACTGGGATCGCATCAGTGGAGACGACGCGCGGCTCTGTGTCCTCTCGCAACGTAGTAAATTGCGCCGGTGCCTGGGCGGCGAGCGTGGCCAAGCTTGCTGGCGTCGATTTGCCGGTCGAACCGCTGCGCCGCATGCTGGTCCCCAGCGAGCCGTTTGACGAATTCCCTCACACCGCGCCCATGATCGTCGATATGTCGACTGGATTTCACTTTCGCCCCGAGGCTCGCGGATTTCTCCTGGCCTGGAACGATCCTGAAGAAACGCCCGGCTTCAAAACGGATTTCGACGCCGCCTTTGTCGAAAAAATACTGACCCGGGCGGCCGAGCGCGTGCCCTGCTTCGCCAATCTCCCGGTGAATCCCAAGCGCGCGTGGGCCGGCCTCTATGAGATGACGCTGGACCATCATCCAATTCTGGGCGAAGCTCCCGGCGTGCCGGGATTTTTCCTCGCCAACGGTTTTAGCGGACACGGTGTGATGCACGCCCCGGCAACAGGGAAGATTCTCAGCGACCTCATTCTCACCGGGAAGACGGACCTGATCGACGCATCGTCGCTGAGCCTTACGCGTTTCGCCGAAGGCCGGCTGATCCAAGAAACCGCAGTGCTCTAAAGGCAACCATGGCCGTGCAAGAACGTAACTACTGGCTCACGACAACCGAATTCCCGAGGACTGAAGTCCATCCTTTGCCGGACCGCGTGGAGGTCGCCGTCATCGGCGCCGGCTTCACGGGACTCTCCGCCGCCCGCACGCTCGCCCAGCGCGGCGCCAAAGTCGCGGTGCTCGAATCCGAAACCATAGGCTGGGGAGCCAGTTCCCGCAACGGTGGCATGGTGCTGACCGGCATGAAACTGGGTGTGAACCAGCTCATCTCCATGTATGGACGTGAGCTCACCCGGCGCATGTACGCCGCATCGCTCCAGACCATCGATTGCGTCGAGCAGATTGTCCACGAAGAAGCCATTGACTGCGACTTCTCCCGTTGCGGCCACCTTGAAGTGGCCTGCAAGCAGAAGCATTTCGACGATTACGCGCGGCAGGCGGAAGTGATTGCGCGCGAGTTCAATCACCAACTGCGCGTAGTGCAGAGAAATGAGTTGGGCGCGGAAATCGGATCGGCCATCTATTACGGCGGCATGGTCGATGAAGTCAGCGCCGGACTAAACCCAGCGTGCTACGTCGCTGGTCTAGGCCGCGCCGCCATGAAAGCGGATGCGGAGATCTTCGAGCGCACGCGTGTCGAAGCCCTGCAGCGTGAATCCCGTCAAGGCGAAGCGGGTTGGAAGATAGCAACCTCGCGGGGCCCGCTGTGGGCGCGCGAAGTCTTCGTTGGCACGAGCGGCTACACCAGCAAAGCCACTCCCACTCTGCAAAAGAAGATCATCCCGATTGGATCATTCATCATTACGACGGAGGTCCTGCCCGAAGCCCTGGCGCGCGAACTCAGCCCGCGCAATCGCATGATCTACGATTCGAAGAATTATCTTTACTACTACCGGCTCACGCCCGACCGCCGCATGTTGTTCGGTGGCCGTGCCGCATTCTTCCCTGAAACTGACCGGACCATCCGCCGCAGCGCCGAAATCCTGCGCCGCGGCATGATCGATGTCTATCCCCAACTGCGCGATACGAAAATCGACTACGTCTGGGGCGGAACGCTCGACTTCGCCTTCGACATCATGCCCCACGCCGGCCAGATCGATGGCATGTATTACGCAGTAGGCTACGCCGGACACGGCGTAGCTATGGCCACGTTTCAAGGTCAGAAGATGGCCGAGTTAATCGCAGGCGACAGGCCCGAGAATCCCCTCGTGGGCATCCCATTCCCCGGCGCGCCCCTCGGCCTCTATAACGGCAAGCCGTGGTTCTTACCGTTCGCAGGAATGTGCTACAAGTTTCTGGATTGGGTGAGCTAGATTCGCGGCTGTGTGGCGGACCCTCCTGTCCACCGGGCATCGCCGCCGCTGGCGCAGGATACCTCGCTGCGTCCGCACCGAATATACATCGGGAGTCGTATATCTAGCGCGCACGCAAGGCAACAACCCAGTACACTACCGGTCCCAGCACCAGCGCAATTGCCCCGCCGATCGCTGCGTAGCGGTCGCTTCCCAGCAGCGCGACCAAACTCATCACCACCGGTGCAGCGACTACATAAATCAGTCCCAAATGCCCGCCGGGGATTCGAAATGCCCGGGGCATTTCCGGCCGCGTCCGCCGCAGCTTCCACGCCGAGAGCACAGTCAGCACCGTTGTGGCGGAGCGCAGCCAGATATACACCGAGATAATCTGCCCAAGACTCTGCCAAGCCAGCAGCGCATAAATTACCGCTGATACGACAACCGCCAGCCAGGGCGTTCCATACCGCGAGTGTTTGCGAGTGAGCGCAGCGGGAAGGTAGCCGTCTTCAGCCATGGCAAACGGGATGCGTGTGGTGGTGAGGACGGTGCTGTTGAGCAGCGCGACGTTGGCGACGATCGCTGCCAGCGTCATCCAGATGCCCAACCGCGGGCTTCCCAGTGACGACTCGCCGATCCGTTTCGCCGCTTCCGTGAAGTATCCGGTGTGCCAGTTCTGCCAGTCTCCTGCCGAAGCCAGCCCAGCCAGCGTGGGCAGAAAATATGCCGCAATCGAAAGTGGCACTACCAGCGCCAGCGCCCGTGGATAAGCCCGTTGCGGATTCTCCACCTCCTCCGCTACGGTCGAGAGTTGTTCGTAACCCGAATACAGCCACAGTCCCAGAGCCAGCCCCACGCCGAAGATTTTGAACGTAGGCTGATGCGGCGGAACCCATGGCAGAAACGGATTGTGTCGCCAGTGCATAAACCCCAGCACAATCATCGTCCCGACCGGGATGAAGATAAAAATCTCCAGCATGGTTGCAACCCGGCCTACCATCTGAATCCCGCGCACGTTGATCCAGGTAATCACCGCAATCAGCCCCACCGAAACGAGGTAATGCATCCCGGTCGTCGTGCCGGGGAAGAGGTAATCGGCGAAGAGCACGGCATAGGCTCCGCCCAGCAAGAACGACGCCGACCAGTTCCACCAGCCGGCGAGAAATCCCCAGAAGTCCCCGAAAGCCGCGCGAGTCCAGCGGTAGAAGCCACCCTCGACCGGCATGGCGGTGGTCAGTTCCGCCGAGACCAGAGAGACCGGGATACACCAGAAAAACGGCAGCACCAGCAGGTAGATCAGCGTCATCCCCGGCCCCGAAGTCGTGACCATGTCCTCGAGTCCGAAGGGCCCGCCTGTCGTGTAGGAAAACATCACGAAGACAAGATAGAAAAGCCCAGCCTTGCGAAGCGCAGATGCGTTGCCGTTTGAGGAGGTCAAAGGGTCGTAATCTCGAAGGGACTATGCGGCCAGCACTCCTGTCAGTGCGCCTTCCAGTTCCAACAGCTTTCGCTTCACGTCGAGCCCGCCGCCGTAGCCGCAGAGCGTGCCATCGGAGGCGATCACGCGATGGCAGGGGACCACAATCGCGATAGGGTTGCGATTGTTGGCCATGCCCACGGCGCGAAACGCGTTCGGTTTGCCCACCACACGGGCGATGTCGGCGTAGCTGCGCGTTTCTCCGTAGGGAATCGCCAGCAAAGCGCGCCAGCAGGCAAGCTGGAAATCGGTGCCGCCAAGATCGAGCCGGAAGGTGAACTCGCGGCGGCTGCCGGCGAAGTATTCTTCGAGCTGGCTGAGGTAAGGCCGCATCCGGCGGGGGGAATGTTCGAACGCGATGCCCTTCTTTTCTTCCCGAAGATGGCGAGGGTTGGGCCGGATCGATTGCTGTCCCGGCAACCTGGCGTCGAATTCCAGTGCGACCAAACCGCGGCCGGAAGCCGCCAGAAACAGCGGCCCAATCGCCGAGTCCATGTTCGTGGTGTAAAGGGTTTCCATTGGAACGGGTCCTCCGGCCGCAGATAACGATAGCAGACAACTCGCCAGCGCATCCTCGAACCCTTACTTAGCAGGCGGGCCGGAGTGTCAAGGCCAAGTAGAAAGTTCCGCTTCTTAGCCAAGTAGAAACTTCCTAATGGCAAGAG
>JBAUVZ010000205.1:0-5652 GCA_049583505.1 Candidatus Sulfotelmatobacter sp. | reverse complement strand
GCGTAATGATCATCACAAGCCCACAGAGGACAATCCGACGCTCGCCCTGACGGTTATCCATTGCGAGTATTGAGCCTCTGTCTTCAAATTACCGAGCAAATTGACCGCCGTGACTTGGTTTATCCGTGCAGACCTTCTTCCCAAACAAAACGCCCCTCAACTCTTTCGAGTTGGGATGTTCGCTGAACAGCCTGCCCCGAAGTCTGCTCACCGACAGCATGCCGACACTGGCAATCGAGCGTCTGTTCAAAATTGTACAGTATCGAAATGTTTCCATTGCCCGCGTCGGATGGGCTGTACGACTACTGGATGGGGCACGCGGGAAAAGATATGAGCGACCTCTACGACAAGGTTAAGGAGGACGTTACGTTCCAAAAGATGTGGGCGGAAAAGAGCGGATTCGGTTTCGAATTGCCCTCAGCTGTACCGAATGTACCGAAAACCGCTGAAAAAACCGAAGCAGCAAAGGCAGCGTAACCGATTGAGAAAGTTTGGTCGGGGAGAGGGGGATTTGAACCTCCGACCCCCCCGAGTCCCGAACTATCGCAGTACAAACTCCAAGTGCTTTAACTGGTGTCGCTTAGGGGTCAGCAAACCACCTTTTCTCCCGCTCAGTTGTACCGAAGTTGTACCGAGAACAGTCAACTTCATTGAAAAAGGAATTGAATGCAGCTTGCTCATCCGGACAACGGAGGAGTCCTGGATGGCGTTCTAGGAACAGCAGGGAACAAATTAATGTGTCCCCCGGTGTGTCCGGTGCAGATCTGGCCGCCTGTACCGTTCGGGGCTGAGGCCTATACCCAGTAGCGATGCGTGTATGCTGGTGGTCAGATTGGATCGCGGCTATTGCCTCGCCGTTCGCCGATGCGAAGCGAAAAGATAGAATCGAAGTCATGCTGATTCATCAAGACCGTCTGTTTCCTGCCGAAGCCAGTACACGAAAGATAGCCAAGACACTCTATGAGCAAGTGCGGACGTTGCCCATCATCAGTCCGCACGGGCACACGCAGGCGGCCTGGTTTGCAACCAACGAGCCTTTTCCCGATCCGGCCAAGCTCTTCGTGCAGCCCGACCACTACATCTATCGAATGCTCTACAGCCAGGGAGTCTCTCTTGAGGATCTCGAGATTGGGCAGCCGACGCTGAGGGATGCACGAAGAGTGTGGCGCATCTTCGCCGCTCATTACTATCTGTTCCGCGGGACGCCGACGCGCATGTGGCTGGACTTTTCCTTCCAAGAGCTTTTCGGGCTTGAGCAACGACTGTCGGAAGAGACCGCCGATCTGTACTTCGACACCATCTCGGAAAAGTTGCGGACGCCGGAGTTCCTGCCGCGTGCTCTTTACGAGCGTTTTGACTTGGAAGTGCTGGCCACGACCGATTCTCCGCTCGATTCCCTGGCCGGTCACAAAGCTATCCGGGAATCGAACTGGAAGGCGAGGATTCTGCCGACCTTTCGGCCCGACCCGGTTGTCGATCCTGATTTTGCGGGATTTGCCGAAAATATCGCAAAGCTAGGCGAAAAGACCGGGGAAGACACCTCGACGTGGGCGGGCTATCTCGACGCGTTGCGAAAAACGCGCTGCCACTTTTGCCAACTCGGCTGCACGGCAACCGATCACGGGCATCCCACCGCACGTACCGCCAATCTTCCGCAAGCAGAGGCTAAAGATCTCTTTCGTCGGGTGCTCGCCGGCAACGCGGATGCCCTGCAACAGGAGCTCTTCCGCGCCCAGATGCTGACAGAAATGGCGCGGATGAGTCTTGAAGACGGGCTGGTCATGCAGATTCACCCTGGCAGTGCGCGCAACCACAATCGCAAACTCTATGAGCGCTACGGTCGCGATGTGGGTGCGGACATCCCCACGCCGACGAATTATGTGGACGCGCTTCGACCGCTGCTCGACCAGTTCGGCAATGAGCGCAACCTGACGATCATCCTTTTCACGCTGGACGAATCGACCTACAGCCGGGAACTGGCTCCGCTGGCGGGGCACTACCCGTGCCTGCGGCTGGGCCCGCCCTGGTGGTTTTACGACAGTCCGGAGGGGATGATCCGTTTCCGCGAGCGTGTGACGGAGACGGCGGGCTTCTACAACACGGTGGGCTTCAACGACGATACGCGGGCCTTCCTTTCTATTCCGGCGCGGCACGATGTGGCACGGCGCATGGATTGCTCCTTTCTGGCCAAGCTGGTCGCCGAGCACGAGCTGGAGGAAGAAGAAGCTCTAGAAGTGGCCCACGACCTCGCCTACAGGTTAGTGAAACGCGCATATAAGTTGTAGCGAACGCGACATGACGGATAGAACAGATCTCGACATCCGAACGGAGAGTGGCACATCTCCCAGCTCATCTTCCGGTGCACGGCTTGGACGCGTGCGCTGGACGATCTGCGCCATGCTATTCGCCGCCACGTCGATCAATTACATGGACCGGCAGGTCATCGCGATCCTTAAGCCCACTCTCCAGTACAGCATTGGCCTGACGGAGGTGGGGTACGGTTACATTGTGGATGCATTTCAGGTTGCCTACGCGCTTGGCTTGCTGGCCGCCGGGCGGCTGATCGACAGGGTCGGCACCCGCATCGGCTACATGCTGGTGATGGCAGTCTGGAGCCTTTCCGCAATGGGCCACGCGCTGGCCGGCACTGCGCTGGAGTTTGGCTTTGCGCGCTTCTTCCTCGGACTCGGCGAATCCGGCAACTTCCCCGCCGCGATTAAAACGGTGGCCGAGTGGTTCCCGCAAAACGAACGTTCTTTGGCTACGGGCATTTTCAACTCGGGAGCAAACGTCGGTGCGATTCTGGCTCCGATCATCGTGCCTTGGGTCACGCTGCGCTACGGCTGGCATGCGGCTTTTCTGACTACTGGCTTCTTCAGCGCGCTCTGGATTGTTTGGTGGTTCCGCAATTACCGCGAGCCCTCCGACCACCTAACTCTTACCAGCGCCGAACTGCGGCACCTCTACCCGGAGTCGGCGATGGAGACGGGCTCCGCCCTGCCGTGGCGTCGGCTGCTGGGCTACCGCCAAACCTGGGCGTTTTCCATCGCGAAGTTCCTTACGGATCCAATCTGGTGGTTCTATTTGTTTTGGCTGCCGTCGTACTTTAGTTCGAAATTTAATCTGAACCTTTCGCACCTTGGGCTGCCGCTCATCGTTGTCTACAACGTTTCGGCGGTTGGAAGCATTGGCGGCGGTTGGCTGCCCGCGCCCTTTCGTCTCCTGGGACTCTCGTCCAACTATGCGCGTCTTGCGGCAATGCTCTTCTGCGCTTGCCTGGTCGTTCCCATTCTTGCTGTCACGAGCCTCAAGTCGGAGTGGGCTGCCATCGCGCTGCTCAGCGTTGCGGCGGGCGCACACCAGGGTTGGTCGGCCAATCTCTTCACCACATCGTCGGACATGTTTCCGCACAGCGCAGTGGGCGCGGTGGTTGGCATCGGCGGCATGGCCGGATCGGTTGGCGGCGCGCTTTTTGCTTTCTTCGCAGGACACATCTTGCAACTGACGCATAGTTATGCCATCCTCTTCGCCATCGCGGCGAGCGCGTATCTGCTGGCTTTGCTCATCTTGCATCTGCTTGCTCCTGGCTTGAAGAAAGTGGAATTCACCGCATGAGCCTTTACTGCGCCACGGGGAGTATCGAAGCCGATCTGTTCCCGCAGTTGAAAGATCTGCTATCGGAAAGCCTGGCGAAACTCGAGCAACCGAACCGCGTGGTCGCAGTGCCGCCTGACCAAAGCCGCCTGCATTCCCGCGCGGCGAGCTGACGCGCTATGCGTGGGAATACTACGGCGATCGGATGCAGGCGGTTTTGCCGGCACTACGATCCGCGGAAACTCCGCCACGGCATCAACCACATTGCACGTGAAGATGTGTTCTTTATTGCAAATCCAGGGTTAGAGCTTTGGGCCTGGCGGGGCAGATTACTAAGTGAGGCAGGGAGTGGGAAATAGCGGTCTAAAGCTCAGCAAGTATTCCATCGGCACGGGAGACCGGTTCGCGCACCAAGCCAAAGCGCAGTTGCAGGCCTGCGTGCAGGCTCTGCGGAACGGCATCGAAGTGATTCCGGTGTGGAACAAGTCGAACCGCGAGCACACGATCATTGGCTCCGAGCCCTCCTCAGTACGGCGGGCGGCCGAGGCGGCCGTGCGTGCGCTGCATTGGGACAAGCCGTACTATTGCGATGCCGACCACGTTACGCTGCTGACGGTCGACCGCTTCCTTTCGTCGTGCGACTTCTACACCATCGACGTGGCCGATTCAATCGGCCAACCGGCGCCGGCAACCGACATTGAAAGCTTCGTGAAGCGACACCCGGACTTGCTGGGACGCATCCAACTGGAAGGGGCAGACGAGGCTTTCGAAATCACACCCGAGCATCTGAAGCAAACCGCGCAGAACTTTCTCGCTGCCGTGAAGAAGGCTGGGGAAGTCTACCGCAGAATCGAGAACGCCAAAGGCGCTGGCAACTTCGTCCCCGAGGTCTCCATGGACGAGACCGACTGCGCGCAGAGCCCGGTAGAACTGCTGATCATCCTGGCGTCCATCGCGGACGAAGGCATTCCCCTCCAGACCATCGCTCCCAAGTTCAGCGGTCGCTTCAACAAGGGCGTGGACTATGTTGGCGACGTGGCGCAATTCGAGCGAGAGATGGCGCTCGACGTCGCGGCCATCACCTACGCGGTCCGGCAATATGGCCTGCCTGAAAATCTCAAGCTGAGCGTGCACTCCGGCAGCGACAAGTTTTCGATCTACCCCGCCATGCACGCCACGATGAAGCGATTCAACGCCGGGTTGCACCTCAAGACCGCCGGAACCTCATGGCTCGAAGAACTGATCGGCCTGGCAGAAGGCGGTGGCGACGGTCTGGCGCTGGCGAAGAAGATTTATTCCGAAGCCTTCGCACATCGCGATGAACTTTGCGCGCCTTACGCCACAGTGATCGACATTGAACCGGCAAAGCTTCCGTCCCCCGGCGAAGTTCTCGACTGGTCTTCCGAGCAATACGCTTCCGCGTTGCGCCACGTTCCCGGAGCAGCGTCCTACAACAGCAGCTTTCGCCAGGTGCTGCATGTTGGCTTCAAAATCGCAGCGAAGATGGGGAGCCGCTATCTGGACCTGGTCGAACTCGATGAAGCTGTGATTGCGAAGAACGTGACAGAGAACCTTTTCGGCCGCCACATCGCCCCGGTCTTTCTGGGGCGAACAGGTTCGGGATGACACTCTGTGGGACGCAACGCATGATCCTAGTATTGATGGGGTGACCGCGTCGGGAAGACGACCATTGGCACGTTGCTCTCCGCTCGTATGGGATGGAAGTTCGAAGACGCCGACGATTATCACCCAGGAAAACCGCCGGAAGATGGCAGCGGGCATCCCACTCACTGATGCCGACCGCGGCGTGGCTTGATGCGCTACATGAGCGCATGCTGCAGTACCGGAAAATCTGCCAGAGCGCGATTCTGAAGCTGCCTCACCAGTCCCCCGCCGCACGGAGCCGTGCGGCCGCGGCTTCGGGAGTGATGTTGATCGGCCCCGGGATTTTTGATCCAGTCTGAGAGTGAGTTTCCGGCAAAATCGAAGGACCAGGAAGGGAGATTTGCCGTGAGACGAAGACGATTTTCGGTGGAGCAGATCGTGGCAATCCTGAAG
>JBAUVZ010000204.1:0-5036 GCA_049583505.1 Candidatus Sulfotelmatobacter sp. | reverse complement strand
GGATTATGATTTGGGATACTTCGATCTGGAGACGCGCGTGCTCGAACCGCTCGAAAACCCGTTCGGCCCAAAAGTGTCACCCATGTGACCGGTACATTCTGTAACCCATGTCTCCGGGCCGGACCATTGAAAAGATGGTGGCCAGGGACGGAGTTGAACCGCCGACGCCAGCCTTTTCAGGGCTGCGTACTACCAGCTTATCCCCATCATTTTTCAACAACTTAACTTTGCAGAGTGGCCGCAGTTTTGTGACCATTCTGTGACCAGCGCCGATGTTCGCCTAAGCGTCGGCTGATCGAGACAAGTAAGGACTCGATGACTATGGTCGAAGCCACAAGAGCGTTTTGTTGTTACTAATCCGACGGACCAACCGATAACTTCCTGTTTGCCCGTCACTCGTCCGCAATCGGCAGCGAGTGCAAACGCTACCTGAATCCCACCAACCAATCGGGCGGGCCATGCTACCCTCTTGGCTGGCTGCGTTTAATCCCAGTTGGCGAGGCTAGCGTTACCCATGGGATTCACATTTAGATTCTTGTCTCTGAACGCCGCTGCATCCGCCCTCTTAGCCCTCGCCCTTCTTGCCGCCTGTTCGCAGAACGCGCCGGAGAATCACGGGATTATCGTCGCCAACATGGATCGCTCGGTCAAGCCGGGCGACGACTTCTACCGCTACGCGAACGGCGACTGGATCAAGCGCACCGAAATTCCGCCTGATCGCAGGTACATTGATCCAAACGGCCTCGACTTCGACGGCTCGACCGACTTGAGCCGCAAGCGTATCGCTAGCCTGATTGAAGAAATAGCCAAGGCCAACGCCCCGGCCGGTTCCAATGCCCGCAAGATTGCCGACTTCTATCACTCCTACATGGACGAGGCCACCATTGAAGCCAAAGGCCTTGCTCCGCTCCGCCCACACCTCGACGCCATTGCTGCCATCCGCGACAAGCATGACCTGGCCCGAGTTTTGGGTGAAAGCCTGCGAGCGGATGTCGATGCGCTGAACCTCGACAACTTTCATACCGCCAACCTTCTCGGACTGTGGGTCGCCCCCGGCTTTAACGACCCCGAGCATTATGCTGCCTACCTGCTGCAAGGCGGCGTGGAAATGCCCGATCGCGAATACTACCTTTCCGACAGTGAGAGCATGCGCGACCTCCGCAGCAAATATCAGGTCCACGTTTCAGCCATGCTCAAGCTGGCCGGATTCGCCGACCCAGACGTCCGCGCCCGGCACATTGTCGAACTGGAGCACGTCATCGCCGAAAAACATATTCCCTTTGCGGATCAGGAGGACATCCACAAGGCGAACAACACCTGGAAGCAGGCTGACTTCGCCACCAACGCCCCCGGCCTCGACTGGGCAGAGTACTTCCGTGGCGCCGGCCTCAGCAGCCAGAGCAGCTTCATCGTCTGGCAGCCCACAGCCTTCACAGGAGAGTCCGCTCTCGTTGCCTCCACCGCACTCGACACATGGAAAGATTGGCTGGCCTTCCACTTGCTTGAGGACTACGCCAGCATTCTGCCCAAAGCCTTCGCCGACGAGCGCTTCGACTTCTTCGGCAAGGCCCTCTCCGGCAAAACGGAGCACCGCCCGCGCTGGCAGGGCGGCGTCGCAATGGTCAGCAGTGTGATGGACGAAACTGGAAACAGAATGCTTGCAGGCCGCGGCGTACTCGGCGACGCCGTCGGGCAGCTCTACGCCCAGCGCTACTTCTCACCCGAAACCAAGGCCCAGATTGAAGCCATGGTTGCGAACATCATCGCCGCTTTCCGACGCCGCATTGAAGCCCTCTCCTGGATGGATCCAGCGACCAAGGCCGAAGCCCAAGCCAAGCTCTCCACTCTCTATGTAGGAATCGGTTACCCGGAGACCTGGCGCGATTACTCTTCCTACGAAGTCAAGGCCGATGACATCTTCGGCAACCTCTGGCGCGGCGGTCTGTTTGATTACCACCGCTTAGTCGCCCGTCTCGGCCATCCCGTGGATCGCAGAGAGTGGTGCGTGTATCCCCAAGCCGTCGATGCCTGCGAGTTGCCGCTGCAAAACGCGATCACGTTTCCCGCCGCAAATTTCCAACCGCCATATTTCGACCCCCAGGCTCCCGCCGCGGTGAATTACGGCGCCATCGGTCAAACCATCGGACACGAAATCAGCCACACTTTTGACACCACAGGCAGCGCATTCGATTCCACAGGGCGCGTGCGCAACTGGTGGAAGCCTGCTGATCTGGCTCATTTCAAGTCGGCCACCGCCAGACTCGCCGCGCAGTATGACACTTACAAACCTTTTCCCGACCTCGCCCTGAATGGTAAGCAGACGCTGAATGAAAACATCGCCGACCTCGGCGGCATTTCCGCTGCCTACGATGCGTACCGCGCCTCTCTCGCGGGCAAGGCCGCTCCCGTCGAAAACGGGTTCACGGGCGACCAGCAGTTCTTCCTGGGCTTTGCACAGCAGTGGGTATCAAAGTCGAGTGAAGCTTTTCTCCGGGAGCAAGTGATGACCGACGACCACTCCCCCGACCAGTACCGGCCGGTCACTGTGCGCAACCTCGACGCGTGGTACGCGGCGTTCGATGTCAAGCCCGGAGATAAGCTCTACCTCGCTCCAGCCGACCGCGTGCGCATTTGGTGAGCCAATGCAGGCGCGACCGTCCACCTCTCTTGTGTATCATTACTCCCGCATTCCAAGGCCGTCAGCCGTTCACTCAGTCGAGTCCACTCATTGCAAGGAGTTCGGTTATCTATGCCAAAGAACCATTCTGTTCTTGCCTGCTGTCTTCGGCGATCGAACGCCCGCTCCTCTGCCTTGATGCTGCTGGCCGTCCTTCTTGCGGCGGCCACTGCGTCGGCTCAGGCACGCCGCATCCAACTAGACGACCTGGCAAAGGTCGTGACCGTTTCCGATCCCCAGATCTCGCCGGAGGGCAAGTTCATCGTCTGTGTAGTGTCGCGTCCGAATTTTGACGAAGACCGCTACGACAACGAACTGGTGCTGGTCGACGTGACCACCGGCGCCCAGAGAGTGCTGACCTTCGATCGCAAGAATGCGGGATCTCCCCGCTGGTCTCCCAGCGGTGACAGGCTGGCCTTTCTTGCGGTCGTGCCCTACGCCAAGGACAAGCAAGACGACTCCGCCAGGAAGAACGAAGACAGCGCGCAGGTTTTTATCATGCCGATGAGTGGCGGCGACGCCAAGAAAGTCACCAATGCTCCCAACGGGGTCGAGCAGTTTGCCTGGCGGCCGAACGGAAAGGACATCGCTTATGTCACCGGTGACGACCCACCCACCCAGAAAGAGATGGAGAAGCACAATGACTCGTTCGAAGTAGGAGACAACGACTACCTGACGACCGCCACGCCGACTTCTTCTCATATCTGGCTGGTGAGCGCCGAGGGTGGCGGGGCGAAGAGACTGACCTCTGGCACGTGGAGCCTTCAAAAGAGCCCGCCGCCGAATCGTCCGGCCTCCCCGATTTCGTGGGCGCCGGACAGCAAGTTGCTGACCTTCACCCGACAGGAGCACCCGCATTTCGGCGACGGCGACCTGACCAGTTTGCAAATCCTGAACGTCCAGACCGGCGAGATCCATAAGCTCACCAGCCACGAGAAGTTCGAACGAGTTGGCGTGTTCTCGCCCGATGGCACACAACTGGCCTACTGGTACCCCCGCGATGGCGACTACAGCAACGGTTACGAAATCTTTGTCACTTCCCCTGCCGGTGGCAACGGCGTCGACCTCACCCGCGAGATTGACCGCAACTTGGAGCGCGCCATATGGATGCCAGACGGCAAGTCTTTGCTGGTTGGCGGGAACGACGGCATCGACGTCGCTCTGTGGTTGCAGCCGATCAAGGGCAAGGCCCGCAAACTCTCGTTGGGTGACGTTAATCCTGCTTCGGACGACTGGGTCGACGTCGCCGTTGGGCCAAAAGGCGAGATCGCATTCCCCGGTACCACGGTGTCCAGCCCTTCCGAGCTTTATTACATGGCATCTTCCACGACCCCTCCAAAGCGGCTGACCGATTTCAACCACCAGATAGTCGAACTGCAACTTGGAAAGATGGAGGGCTTCGACTGGCAGGGGCCGGATGGCTTCCGCGAGGACGGCCTCCTCATCTACCCACCCGATTTCAGCAAGGACAAGAAGTATCCACTAGTGCTTTACGTTCATGGAGGACCGCAGGGCGCTTCAACAATTGCATTCGACGATTTGGGTCAACTGATGGCAGCGCGAGGCTATGTTGTCTTCGAACCCAACTACCGCGGCAGCGATAACCTGGGAAATGCTTACCAGCGAGCTATCTACAGCGACACCGGCGAAGGTCCGGGCCGGGACGTGATGGCCGGGGTCGACGCGATCGAGAAGCTCGGATTTGTCGACGAGTCGAAGATTGCGGTCACCGGCCGGTCTTACGGCGGCTACATGACAACTTGGCTCATCGGCCACTACCACATCTGGAAGGCGGCGGTAGCGGGAGCCTCGGTCGCCGACTGGAACGAGGAGTACAACCTGTCGGACATGGGCGGTTGGTATACGCGCCAGTTCTTCAAGGGCTCTCCGTGGGTCGGAGGCAACATGAAGGACCATGTCGCCCAGTCGCCCATTGCCTACGCGACTCAGATCAAGACGCCGACGCTGATCATGAGCGATACAGGAGACGCACGCGCCCCCATCACGCAGTCGTACCAGCTCTACCATGCCTTGAGGGACAATGGAGTGCCGGTGAAATTCGTAGCCTACCCGGTTTCCGGACACTTTCCCGGCGACCCCGTACGTTATCAGGACGTATATATCCGATGGCTGGGTTGGCTGGACCAGTACCTGAAGTAGCCGGGATGTACGAACGTGCATCGAGGCGGCAAGACTACTTCAAATATTGGTCCATCCAATCGACCCAGAGCCGGTACATGTCGGACTCGTGCACGGGAAAGTCATAAGGATAGTGCTCGGCAACGGGAATGGCGATGAATTTCACGGTGACGCCGTTGTCTTTAAGCGCGTGGTACAGCGCGTAAGCATTAGTGATGGG
>JBAUVZ010000203.1:0-4637 GCA_049583505.1 Candidatus Sulfotelmatobacter sp. | reverse complement strand
GCCCCTTGGGAGGCAGCTTCGGTGGAGTTGAGTCATCACCGGAGATGCGGCCTTTTCCGTCGCACAATGGGCAGTCCTTGCGGACCCAACTCGTCCTGCTCAGCCGTTCGCGGGGATCGTTGTCGGGAGAAAGATCGACAACTACCGAAACATAGCCTTTCCCTTCGCAATAGGGACACACCTTCGCCGTTCTACCTTCGTCCACGCTGCACTGCCTTCCGGGGGAAGCGCGGCAACAGCGACCGAACATTAGCACAGGACGAAACAACTATTCATGGGGCCAAGAGTCTGTTCGGAATTCGTAACAAGATTCAAAGTAGTAAACAGCGCAACTGGGAAGTTAAGACAGACTTTGGGTAATGAGGAGTCAGTGATGCAATCTGATAGTCATCCGAAAGTCTACGTTATTTCCCATATCAGAAAGCTAACCGCAGAAGAGACGAGAAATTTTCTCGCACCGCTGGCGACTTGGGTGTTGGTGCTGGCTCTGGCGCTGGGCGTAGTCATCGCGGCGCTCTCGTTGGTCGCATGGTGGGACGATCTCAGCGCCGGAGCCAATTTCCCTCGCGGGACGCAGAAACCGCGTATTACTGGCTGCTCCTCCGACGATCATGGATAAGCGAGTGTCTGTTTGTCCCGAGTCACGGGCTACGCGGAAGTAACTGATGTCATAACGACGTTGGTCTCACAACGGACCGAGTAGACTTTGTGGTATCAGGACCAAAAAGGCTCGGGACCCCCTCACAGGGGTCAATGAGAGTAATGGGGATGTTTCACCAGCTATAAGACTCAGCTCGGGCCGTTTTAGCACATGGGTTTAGTTGGTTAGAACGCCCAGGCTAGATGAGGTGCGAACTATTCCAACGCGGCCTGGGTTAGCTTGACCGCGCAATACGCGGCAGTGGTTCCGCAAATGGTGGTTGATGTCGCCAGAGTGCCGAAGTAGATGCTCGACGCCTGCCCGTCGGTGGAATTGTTGTCCACGATCATGCCGCTTGTCCCGCCCGCGACATCGGTGGTGTTCGTCGCCACACTGGCAGGAGCGGTGCCTGAAGCAACTAAGAGCGAGTTGGGCAAAAGGAAGGCATACATCTCCGTTGGGTCTTGAGCCACTCCTACGAACAGGTAGTCCGGACCACCCGTAGCGGTTGCGCCGCTCACCGTGCATCCGGCGCCGGTAGTCGCGGTGGGTATGGTGGCGTCAAACGTGAAATTCGTTGCGGTCGCCGAGACAACGGTTTGTATTCCACCATTGATGGCGGCGATGTCGGCGGCGGTGCAATTGTTGGTGGTGTTGGCGGCTACGCCCGAGAGGGTGACCAGGTCATTGGCGGCGAGCGTGTTGTTGGCCGTGACAGTGACTGCAGTTGTGGATGCCGTAACCACGGTCACGGTGAATACCTGGCTGTTAAAGAACTCGGTGAGCGGCGAGATGGGCGAAGCGTTGGTGCCCAGTTGAGGCTTGTCGTTGTTTTGCGGCGTTGTCTGCATGGTGGAACTGACGAACTGCAATTCTTTGAGCTGCTGGCCGCCGGTGCCGGAGGTGGCGCCTATTATCTCCCCGTTGTTCGCCGCAGTGGCACTACTAATGCCCAAGGCATAGTAGCGTTCGTCCGGGGTGGGGGCGTAGTTTGGAAAGCCAGCGGTCGTACAGCTTTGATTTGCACCGGTGTCGAGACCCGCGTACACGGCTGCGGTCAGGGTGCTGCTGGTGAATGTGAATTGCACAAGGCCGGTGTTGCCCGTTATTCCCGTGTCGCCCTCGCCGGTGGTGTTCGGGTTGCATGCGGTTACGACATACCCCACTCCGTTCGTCGAGTCAATGATGGCGCCGTCGCGAATGCCGCCGTTGATGGCGCCCAGGTTCGTGCCCCCGTTTACGCCGAGAGCCAGCGCCGTGGCCGCGGTAGCTCCGGCCGGCGTCAATGCGTACAAGTTAGAACTGCTATCACCAACGAATATATTGCCGGTGTTACCCACATCGACCACCGGGGCCGAGAGATAGTTCGATCCGGGGATGACGGTTGGCCCGGTGAGAGTGCACCCGGCGCCAGTAGTCGCGCTGGGTATTGTTGCGTTGAATTCAAACTGCGTTCCGCTTAACCCCGTAGCGCTAACGGTTTGTGTTCCATTGATGGCAGCGACATCATCCGCGGTGCAGCCGTTGCCAGGGTCGGCGGTTACGCCCGCGATGATGATCAACTCTCCGATACTAAGCGAGTTGGTTACGGTAACGGTCACCGCGGTTGTGGTTGCCGTCACCTCAGTTGGGGTCAGTGACGCAGGGCTGGGGCTTACATGCACCGGAAAATTCCCTCCCGCATACGCTGGCGTCCCCTTGAACGTGGGCGTGATCGCATACAGGTAGCCGTTGTCATCGCCGACGTAGGTCGTGTCGTTGGCATAGTCGGTGAACGGGGATGAGAAGCTATCCGCCGCTCCAGCCACTCCGGTGGCGGCATTGGCGGCAACCAAGCCCAGAGGAAGCATGAAGTCTGTGGCGGTGCTTCCCGAAGTGCTTCCGGGGATTACTGGGTTGGTGGCGCAGGTCGGCAACGTGGCCCCGCCGTTGTTGTTGCTGGCGCAACTGGCGGTGGTTCCGTACTCGGTGCTGCCACTGCCGAACGTTAGCACGTGCAGGATTGCTCCGATGTTCGGGTCATTCTCCACGTAGGAGACTTCTGTGCCACCGAGCGAGAGGCCGGGCGAGGTGGTGGCTGGTCCGACCCCGGAGGCGTAGGAAAAGATGAATTCCGGATTCGAGAGACCACACAGCGATGCTCCGGACCCGCTGTAAAGCTGGTTGAAGGCAACGACGTTGGCTTGGGAACCGTTCGTCCCGGCAGTAACGGTGCCCCAGCTGAAACTTGTCAGCGTGTTTGCATCAGTCAGCGTCACGCCGGACCCTGGCGTTAGCGCGTATACCGTAACCGTATCTCCCGACGCAACCGCCACGATGCGGTCAGCAGCGGTACTGCTAAGATTACGATTGATCGCCGCCGCCAGATTGGCCGCATTGGTGGCAACCGAGCTGGACACTTCGAAGTTTAGCCCTGTGTTTGAGCTGGCCGATGAGGTCAAGGTGAGGGTGACTGCGGTTCCACCGGTCGGAGTTACGGTGATGACCGTAGTGTTGCCAGCCGCCGGTTCGGCGCTGAAGGTGCCGACAACATTGGCGCGCGTGTTCCCGGTCGCCGTGTTGACGGGGAATACTGCGAAATCGGAGCTGCAGCTCGGCGTCGCGTTCACGTTGAAGGAGTACTTGGCGGGCGACATGCCTTGAGCGACGCCGCCAGCGCCTAGGGAAACGGCCCAGTCCCTTCGCATGTCGGCCCTTGGCTGCCTTGGCGGACGCCTTGGCCACCTTGGCGGCAGCATTGGCCGCCTGCGCACCAGGCCTGAACTGGCCGTCGCATTCCCATGCAGAAGCCACTGGGCATAGGCCCTCGGCTCGTTCCACGTCTTCACCGCCTGTTCCGGCGTGTAGTCGCCGGTGAAGACGACATGCTTTGAGCTCCAGTCGATCGGCACGGGGATGGAACCATCCGGCCGGGCGAAGGCCTGCCCGAACAGCGATGCGGTAAAGCTAGCCGCCAGCCCAAGCGCCGCCAGCAGAAAGGCCACGTTCTGACTCTGCGGAGCTTTAAAAGCGTTCATTGTCTATGCGCCTCCATGTCGCGATTCCCGGTATGGCGGTGTCGTATTACCGAGGTGGATAAAGCCTCAAACACTCGAAGCTCTGAGAGAGGGCCTTGCATGTTTACAGTGTAAGAAATGAACCAGGGATTGTCCCGTTTTGCAGTAAAAGTGTTCCGTGCTAGTACCCCCCTGCTACGCAGTACGAACTGTGTAAAAACGGAGTACTAGCCTCTTCGTTCACCAAGTCAGGGAAATTCACCCAAGGGCCTGAGAACTTCAGAGTCATCCAGTTTTGTACCAGATCATCGGAACCTTCACGGACGATAACGGCAAAGGCGACTTTACGCTACACCGAACAAGTAAGAATTCTCGGATGGATTATTCCACCTTCGCTATGTCCATGCAGACCAATTCGTTTTGCATCGATGTCGCGAAGACTCTGCCGTACGACACGGCGGACGTAAGCTTTCACAATGGACGACTTTCGAAGGGGCACGAACAGATGCAATGGGTGGAATCTGATGCGGTTTGGTCACTGTTTACCTAGACTGAGTTTGCCTGGGCCATACCTCTAGCACTGGCTATGAGTGTTCCCACGAAGCGAGCAACTGATTCGAGTTTCCGTAGATCATCGGGAGTAAAGTCGGGCCCCGCCGCGGCTGGGCGTGGGGCCTTGCGTGAGACCTGGATCACGCCGATTACTTCTCCGCTTTTGGCAAGAACGGGCGCAGACATGAGTTTCTGGATTACCTGCTCGTCCAGTCCGGTATCGCCCAGCTTGACCAGTTCAAAAACGCTGAAGTGCTTTACTTGCGTGAAGCCATTGAAAAGCTCCGCCTGCTTGGTCCGCGCTGTGCGGGCCGCTACCGCTGAACTGGAAAGAGGAATCGCCCCCGCCGTTTTCAGCGCAGCCGGGAATAAGAAGTTCAGCAGACTTCCGCTAAGCTCCAACAGCGCGACTTCAGTTTCCGTAACCTGGAATATCTTGGCCACCCCTG
>JBAUVZ010000202.1:0-10418 GCA_049583505.1 Candidatus Sulfotelmatobacter sp. | reverse complement strand
GGCGACGATATTCAGCAATTCCAAGGAGTTCGTGCGGAGCCGAATTTCAGCTTCAGCAATCTCGCAACCCTCGCGCAGGATGCGCCCACACAGGAAACCGGCGTCATGTATAGCCCTCTGACGGGCAAGCCAGTCTTGTGGGAGTGGAGCGCCGCGTCGACTTCCTTGGGACTGTTTGTGGAAGACACATGGAAGGTCAGAAAGAATCTCACATTGAACTTGGGCCTCCGTTGGGACGACCAAGGCAATCCCTATTCGCGCAACGCTACAACTGTCTTCGGGAACTTTTATCTCGGTTCGGGCCAGACGTTCAACGAGCAGGTTGCCAACGGATATTCCAAGGCGACTCCGCACGCAATTGCTCACGCGATCACGAATTTATTCAGCCCTCGCTTTGGATATGCCTGGGACCCAACCGGAAAAGGCGAATGGGTTCTGCGTGGAGGGGCCGGCATTTTCAACAATTGGCTGTCCTCGGCGAATGTGCAAAACATCTATCGCGGAAATCCTCCCGGCCCCATCGTTCCAACCTTTAGCGCCACGGGGACGGTGCATCCGCTATTTGTGCTCGGCAACGGTAGCCAGAAGCCTCCCTACGGATACACCTATCCGCCGCTGGTGGGCTCGCCATTGTGTCCAACGCTTTCGGGTGCGAACGGCTGTCTCGATGCTCAGGGTGGCATTGTTGGTGGCGGACTTCAGATTGGCGGCATCGATCCGCACATCAAATCCCCACAGGCATATATTTTCGCCACTACGTTGGAACATAATATTGCCCGCCGATACTCGGCCAGCATCGGCTACCAGGGAGCGCACGCTACCGACCTCGTGGGCGATGGCAACATGCAGGGTATTGTCAGCTATGGGGTTGATATCAATGCTGTGCCCGGCGACTTGATCCAGCACGAGAGCTTGACTCCTACCCGCCCAAACCCGAGCTTCGGAGAGATCATCTATACGCGAAACGATCGCGAGTCCAACTATAATGCCGTGTTCTTCGATTTCCGCGGACGATTTCCGCGCGGATTTTTCGATGCTTCCTACACACGCTCGCGGTCGAATGATGATGCAGGCAGCTATCCTACTGCGGCCGACCCGCACCAGTACTATGGTCCCTCTCCGTGGGATGTCCCCAACCGTTTTTCGCTGATGTTGAACTACCAGCTACCTGTTTTCAGCGCTCAACGGGGATTCGTCGGACATGCAGCTGGGGGATGGGGTATCAGCAACACGACCATGGTCCAGAGCGGTTATCCGTTTACGGTCATCGCTCGTGGTCCGTTTATTCCGCAGTGTATAAACGGTACTTCCATTACGAACCCATCGGCCTGCCCATCCTTCGCCGATCCGATTATTGGATATGCACCCGGCAGCGGCGATTACAACGCGGACGGCGACTACGGTCAGGAGAACGGCTTGGGCGCGCCGGTTTCTCTGGATTATCCGCAACCCACCAGCTATGCCGAAGCCCGATCGCGGCATGCTTATCTCACCGGAGTGTTTTTCCACGGAGAGTTCACGCCTCCGGCTTTTTCGCCGAATGGCGCCGAGGGCAACGAGAAGCCGCAGCAATTCCGCGAACCGAACTTCGCGGAATCGGACGTTTGTTTGTATAAAGACACGCACATCACGGAACGAATTCATTTTCAGTTGCGTTTTGACTTCTTCAATATTTTCAACCACGTAAATCTGGATAACATCGACAACAATTTTCTGGATGGCACCTTCGGACAGACCTTGTCGCAGGAAAACCCACGCAATTGGACCCTCGGCGCCAGAATCATGTTCTGAACTGGAATTTTGTTAAACGGGGGCCACGCCGGGTAAACGCCTTTTGATAAGGAACCAAACCAAGTCTGCAGTTCACCTAATCCGTTGAACACGCTTTCCGTCGCGCCGATAGTAGTTTTCCGGCGTCAGCCTTCAAAGCTCAATTTAGCAGGCATTCAGCATTGGTTCGCCTCCTGCGCAAGCCTTCCGATCCGATCTATCATCGTTTCAATTCAATCACTTCCAAACGCGTAACTGATACTTAACAGTTAATTTGTCCGTCGCGTGGCCGTGGGCTAACTTGTCGGCGGCCGCCAAATCCCCGATATTCGCCAGCGTAACGCAGACCTTCCCTAGTAAGCGGTCGGACCGTGGATGACCACTTCAAAATGCTTTCAAAGGATAAGGAGAACAACCATGAAATCGCACAGCTACTTCGTCATCCTCGCCGCGAAAGCGGCAAGAAGCCTCCAGGACAGGGTGCTATTTGCCCTATTCATCATGGCGGCGTTCGTGTCGCCGATCTCTCTGTCTTCTCAAACTACCCCGTTATTTGACGGCAGTGCAGTTGTGTTGGCCAACAACATTTACGCCTCGGACGCAGCGGTCGATCTACAGGGCGACATCTTTCTGGCGAACGCAACGCAAAACACGATCGTCAAGCTTCCGGCCAACGGTGGCCCCCGGATCAATATCGGCAGCGGACTAAGCTACCCTCTTGGCGTCGCCGTGGATACGGCCGGCAATGTGTATATCGCGGATAGCGGCAACGGGCGAGTGGTGGAAGTTCCAGCTAATGGCGGTCCGCAGATCAATATCGGTAGCGGACTAAGTTTCCCCGATAGTGTGGCGGTCGATGCTGCTGGCGACGTCTTCATCGCCGATTTCGACAACGAAAGAGTAGTGGAGGTTATGGCTGGCAGCGGGAATCAGACGACATTGGTGAGCGGACTTACCTCCCCGTATGGCGTGACGGTGGATGGATTCGGAGATGTTTTCATCGCGAATGGCAACCAGGTAATCGAGCTCCCCGCCGGCGGCGGTCCGCAGATCAATATTGGTAGCGTGGGTGCCCCCGGCGGTGTAGCTGTGGATCGGGCTGGCGATGTCTTCATCACGGATGCATACAATGGCGTGATAGTGGAGGTTCCAGCCGGCGGCGGACCCCAAATTACGGTGCCCAACGGCGGGGGTTTGTCTAACCCTCGGGGGCTGGCGGTCGATCAATACGGTGATCTCTTCGTCGCCGATCTTGGTAATCAGCTCTACGGGGAACTCCTTACTGCGGTCAGGTTCCCAACTACCAATATCTGCCCTGCTGGGCAGACATCTCCTGCACCCTGCAGTCAGACTGAAGTGCTCAACTACACCAACTACAGTACCACCACTGCCTTGACGATAAGCCAAGTCAAGGCGCTTACCCAAGGTATCAACGATCTCGACTTTACCGTGACCGCCAACACCTGCACCGGCACATTATCCGAGAACAGCACCTGCGCGGTGACCGTGAAATTCAGGCCCAAGGTTCCCGGGACGCGCATCGGTGCGGTACAAATAACTTATTCAACGAGCGAAAACGCGGCGACGACGACTAGTACTCCAATCTACGGCGAAGGTGTCGCACCAGCGCTCGCGTTTGGCCCAGGCGCGCAGACCAAGCTGCCCAGTGGATCGATTGTTGGATTTGCCATGGCGGTGGATGCCGCCGAGGATGTCTTCGTCGTGGGCCGGGGCAGCGATAGCTATGTTTTGGAAGAGATTCCGGCCGGGGGTGGGGCCCCGGAGACCCTGGCCAACTTTCCCCCGGTAAGCCTTCAGGAGCCCGACGGAGTGGCAGTGGATGGCGACGGCAATATCTTCATGGCTCTCGATCTTAGTGGCATCGTGAAGGTTCCCGCCGCCGGCGGCACGCCGATCACTGTCTTCAACACGACGAATGGTAATGGTGTTGAGGGAGTAGCGCTGGATGCGGTTGGAGATGTTTTCTTTGGGGTGGGTACAAGTGCCACTACAGGTGAGATTATGGAACTTCCCGCCCAGGGAGGCTCCCCGCTCGCTATCGCGAGCCTGAATGCTGCTCCCGGGTCCGTGGCAGTGGACGCAACCGGCGATATCTTCGTTTCGCTTGATGAAACTGTGGAGGAGATTCCAGCCGGAGGCGGCAATCCCATTACCGTTGCCAGCGGATTCGCTGGTCCCCAACAACTCGCGGTCGATGCTGCCGGCGACCTCTTCGTCGTGGACACCGGAAATGGCCGTGTGGTAGAGATTCCGGCGGGTGGGGGCGCTCAGACTACGGTAGGCAGTGGACTGGGGCCCAATCCCTATGGAGTCGCGGTCGACGGAGCCGGCGACGTTTTTATTGCCGATACCGACAACTACCGCGTGCTGAAAGTGAATCGTTCATCGGCGCCTGCATTGACTTTTACCACCGGATTAGACATCACCAGTCCACCGACGCCGCTCACTCTGCAGAACGTCGGCAACCAACTTCTGCAAGCGGTCGCGCCGGGGATTGAGATCGGCAATGCCGCATTCGAGCAAACAGCCGGATCGGGAACGCCCGCCAATTGCACCAGCACGTTCTCGCTGACCCCGGGCGGGAGCTGCGATTTGAGCATTGTCTTCATGCCGACAGCCGTCAGCACCGTGAAGAGTTCCTTGGTGCTGACGGACAACTCCTTGAACGCCAAGCCAGCCAAGCAGACCGTCACTCTGACCGGGAATGGCGTGCTCTTGAAACCTGTCGTGCAGGTGAGCGCTGGACCTTTTAACTACAACGGACTGGCTCAATCCGCGTCCTGCACGGTGACGGGCCAGAGCGGAGCTTCGGTCCCGGGTTCCTGCGCGCTCACGTATAACGGCAGCTCGACGGCGCCGATTAACGGCGGCAAATACACCGTAGTGGCGAGCTTTACGAGCGGCGACCCCAGCTATGAAAACACCAGCGTTACCGTCACGATGACCATCAAGAAGGTGCCGTTGACCGTCACTGCCAACGGCGCGGTCTACCTTCAAGGGGGGACGTTCCCAACCTTCAGCGTCAGCTACTCCGGATTTGTGGATAGCCAGAACAACTCGGTGCTGACAGGAACTTTGAAATTCAAAACGACGGCAACCTCTGCCAGCGCGTTGGGAAATTATCCCATCGCGCCCAGCGGCCTGACGTCGGCGAATTACACGATTATGTACGTCAACGGGACGCTGGCAGTATTGCCTTCCACCGGCCTGTCTGGAATAACCTACAACATCCAGAATGTGAACAGCGGTCTGTATCTGGGGGTGCTGGGAGCATCCACGGCGAACGGAGCGAACATTGTCCAGTGGACGCCTGACGGATCCCTGGATCAGGATTGGACCCTGATCATGCTAAAGAATGGCGCCTATCAGATCATGGACGTCAATAGTGGATTGTTCATGGGTGTGGACGGAGCTTCGACTATCGAGGATGTTGCGGTGGTGCAGTGGCAAGCTGACAGCAGCACCGACCAGCAGTGGCAGTTCACGCCGATGGGCTCCAATTGGCTGATTACGGATGTCAACTCCGGCTTGCAGATGGCGATTCAAGGAAACTCGACCGCCGCCGGAACTGACGTGGTTCAGTGGCCGGCAAATGGAACGACGAGCCAGGTGTTCACCTTGATTCCACTGCAATAGCTACACGCGGCCCGATGATCCGATGGTGATTGTCTCCCGACAATTACCATCGGGTTTGTTCATTTTGGGCTAATCGGGGCTGTCTCGAAAGCTAGGTGCCGGTTGAGATGCATATCTGACATCGTAATTTCGCAAATCATCCACCGTGAACTGCCAATACCTCCTTCTCGAACGGAGATCCAAGAAAGATGCAAGCGGATACGCTTCACCGGACGTGGGCGCCAAGCCGCCTTAAACAGGCAATAACCATGAATCAGCAATAACTAATGACGCAAACCGCCCCGGCGCTGCCAAGCCGGGGCAAGCGAAATCCGGAGATCTGCGAGGCTGTTTCTCTTGTTTTCTTTGCCGTCTTTTCAGAAGATAATTCGCGCGCCAGACACAACCTTCCGCCCCCGCAAACCGCTTCCCCTGCACA
Organism: Candidatus Sulfotelmatobacter sp.; assembly: GCA_049583505.1. GTDB lineage: Bacteria > Acidobacteriota > Terriglobia > Terriglobales > Acidobacteriaceae > Sulfotelmatobacter. The sequence continues at coordinate 4,573 of JBAUVZ010000202.1, read as the reverse complement.
TTTAAGGCTCCTAAACCTATTGGTGTCCAATGGCATACAACTGTACTTGACTGATGGTGTCCAATGGAGCACAATAGCATTGTGCAGACGGTTGTCGAAACGCCTACTTACCTCGCGATTGCCAACAAGCTCTTCAGCGAGGAGGAGCGTGCGGACATCGTGGCACTCGTTGCTGCTGACCCGGAATGTGGAGACGTGATCCGTGGAACGGGCGGATTTCGAAAGGCCCGGGTCGCACGTAAAGGAATGGGGAAGAGTGGCGGGGCGCGGGTTGTGTATATCTGGCGCAACGAGAGATTTCCGGTTTTTCTTATCGCTGTTTTTCCGAAGAATGAGAAGGAAAATCTGTCGATGGCAGAGCGCAACACACTAAGGAAACGGGCCGATAGTATTTTCGAGACTTACGGGAGATAGCATGAAAACGCAATTCGAGCACATGATGGATGGCCTTAACGACGTTGAGGCTTTTCTTGCTGGGGAGCAAGAAGGATTCAAGGCACATGTGCCCCAGGAAGTTGACGTGAAAGCGATCCGAAATCGACTGGGCATGACGCAGGCCAAATTCTCTGACACGTTTGGGTTCAGCCTCGACGCCATCAAGCACTGGGAGGGAGGGCGGAGGACCCCAGAAGCGCCGGCTCGCACTCTCCTTACTGTCATCGACAAGAATCCCGCTGCCGTGCTCACCGCACTGAATCCCGCCGCGTTCGCTGCCGCTGTTGGCTCTTCTAAACCCACAACCTTCCACGTCAGGGTCGATAGAAAGCGTCGGGCGCCTAGTGGCGTTACAAAACGGAAGTCTTACTCTGCCGAGCGTGCGAGGAGAATCTCGAAGTAAAGGGGAACAGCCTCCGATCACCGCGAAGGTGGACGCAGAATCGAGTGTACGAGCGACCAGTTCTTGAACCCATCATCTCAACCCACGATTGCAATGTCTCTAACGACTTTTCAAGGACTCAGGCGGCCACCCAGAGTCACGTAAGTCGTTCAAACTACAACATAAACAAGCCCTGAAAAGGCTGGCGTCGGCGGTTCAACTCCGTCCCTGGCCACCATATTTTCAACAACTTAGCTCCATCGTCCCACCCGGTTTGGCTCCAATTGGCACCTTTTGGCTCCACAATTCTCTTCAACCAGCTAATTCACCATCCGCGATTGCAGCAACGGCCCCTGAAGAACAAAAGCCACCCTCGTTCGGAATTGGAAAATTCTTGTTTGTCGTGGCGTTGGCTATTCTTTTTTTTCTGCTTGGCCAAAGCATGGTGCGTCATCTCCGAATCCCATGGAGCAGCGATGAAAAAGGCTGAGGCGCGAGCGGTTACTCGCGCCTCAAACCTGACGTCTGCCTAGCCTTGCGCAGGATGCAAGACGCGGAAAGTGCTTCCGGCGTTGGACCAGACCAGCACCAAGGCATCGCTGTCCTTAGGAACGCTGGAGAGTGCTTTCTGCACGTCAGCTGCGGAATGCACGGGTTGGCGGTTAACTTCCGTGATCACGTCACCCTGCTGCAGACCGGCGTTATCTGCTGGGCTGCCCGGAGTGACTTGTTGGATCACGGCACCGTGCACGTCCTCGCCGGCTTGCAGTTGTTGCCGGACGTCAGGCGTCAGGTCCTCCAGGCCAAGGCCCCAGCGCGGCTTACCATGGCCGGCATCAGCGCTTTGGTTGTCGTTGTCACTTTTTCCCATGGCTTCCAGCGTGACCGGCACATCGACGGAGTTGCCGTCGCGCAGGGCTTTGAGGTGGAGCGTGGTTCCGGGTTGTTTTTCTCCGACTTCCACTTGCAGCTCACCGGCGTCACTCACCGTTTTTCCGTTGAGTTCGGTGATGACATCGCCGACCTTCAGGCCTGCTTTCGCGCCTGGAGAGTTGGGCTCGACCTGAGTGATGACGGCTCCCGAAGCGTTGTTCACGTGGAAGAACTTGGCTTCATCGGGCGTAACGTCGCTGATGCCGATGCCGATATAGCCGTGGCTCACCTTTCCGTATTTAATGAGACTGTCGACCGTTGGCTTCACGATCTGCGTAGGAATGGCAAATCCCATACCGGAAAAACTTCCGGTCTCGGAGACCAGAAAAGTGTTGATGCCGACGACTTCGCCGTGGGCATTGACCAGCGGCCCGCCGGAGTTGCCTGGGTTGATCGCGGCGTCCGTCTGGATGAACTGGCCAGGCGAACGGCGGTCAGCGGCGAATGGATTGGGGCGGTTCAACGCACTGACGATGCCGCGCGTCACGGTGAAACGGAATCCCAGCGGATTGCCGAATGCGAGCACGGTTTGGCCGGGATGCAGTTGGGTCGAATCTCCCAACGGCACGCTGGGCAGGTTCGTGCCGTCGATCTTGATGACGGCAAGATCCGTGAGCGGATCGGCGCCGATGAGCTTCGCAGGCAGGATTCGGCGATCGGTCATGGTGACGCGAATATCGACTGCGCCGTTGATGACGTGGTTGTTGGTCACGATGTAGCCATCGGGCGAAATAATGACGCCGCTGCCTAGACCGTGCTCAATGTTCGATTGCGGTCCCATGTGTTGGCCAAAGCCGTGTTGACCAAAGCCGAACTGTTGACCGAACTGGGGACCAAATTGTTTAAAGAACTGCTGCAGTCCGTTGGAGTCGTTGTCGCTGCTGTTCTCTCCACCGTCGGCTGGGTTGGCTAGGTCGCCCGACCTCTTAGAGGTGACGGTTACGTTGACGATGGCCGGAGTGACGCGTGCGGCCAGTGCCTCCATGGCGTGATCGAGTGAAAGCAATGCGCTGACACTGTTATCGTCGAGCGGTGCCGGGGCCGCAGTGGGCGCCGCTGCTGCTCTCACGGGTTTATCAAACTCATAGGCCGTGAGCGACAAAACCATCGCGACTGCGGCCAAAGGGACAAGGAAGCGCCGGTTGAGCGCCGCCTGGCAATGTTTAATCCAGCTTTTCATGTTACTCATTCTCCTTTGTTAACAACTAATTGTTTAGTTGATCAAAACAAAAAAATATCCTTAGATCGAACTTACGATGACTGCCGATTCCAGCTGCCCATCAGCCAAAACTCCTCCTCCGACTCTCCAAATGCAAAGTGTCCAAATCCCAGACCCGGAATCGTCGTACTGCGCAGTTTGCAGAATGACGAATGTCTCCTGAATCGGAAGCTGTTCTTGCGTTGATCTAACGCGCATGACCACGGGCTTGCGCGGGGATCTCGCTTTTAACTGCAAAGGCACTGTTGTGCGCAGGTCGAACACAGCCGGAATCGCTCTAGGTTGCGGAGCCAAACTTGACCGTCGCGCAACACGCGCTGTCATTGCGCGACTCCAGGCCGCGTCCGCGGCCGCCGGCGGTGCTTCGCCGTTTGTCGCTTGCTGCGTCGCATGAATTTGCCGCGTTTGACTCTGGCTCGGTTGAGTCTGGAACGCCACAAGCCGCGGTGCGTAAGGAGCGGCACCAAAGACGAGCGCAAGCATGCCCGCGCTCAGGCCCAGAATCGGCTTCCAAAGCGCCGTGTGGTTCGGGCGTTTTCCATCGAGAATTTGAGCCACGCGCAATGACATCTCGCGCATCCGGCTCACCAGGGCTTGCGCCAGCGTCATGGCTCGGGCCTTTTGCAATTTCTCGGCAAACGAGATCAGAAACGATGCGTAAGCTCTGGGGCTCGCCGTCTGCGCCAAAACCATGTCGTCGCACGCCATCTCACGCTCAAGCGTGAGGCGGTTTTCAATCCACCAGACGGCGGGATGAAAGAAGAACACAGCTTTCACGGTCTTCTGGGCGAGATTGGTCCAATCATCCCAGCGGCGAAAATGCGCCAGCTCATGGAGCAGAATTACTTTGATCTCCTCGGGCGAGAGCTGTGGCAAGAGCCATGCAGGGAAAACAATGGCAGGCCGAAAGAAACCGATTGCTGCCGGAACGGCTACCTCGCTGGAAACGCACAGCTTGACTTGGCGACGAGACTCGAAATCTCGAAGGATCCCAGCAATTGCGGGATCCAGACTAGCCAGGTCCACCGCGGAGGATTTCCTGCGGATTTGACGCACCCGCCAGAGCCCGACGTTCAGCCTGAGAAGCAACAAACCGGCACCGACGCCCCAGGCAGCAAACAGATAAGAGGCCCAGGAGCTCGAAAGGGTGATCCCTCCGTGCAGGTTCGCGGGAAGAACAGTCCGGGAATTTGAGGCACTGGAGCCCGACCCGGAGAGAAATGGAAGCGCGACGATTGCCAGCAGCGCCGAAAACCAAATGACAAAACGGGTTCCGGAGTTCTGACGGTCGATGAAGCGAAGCAACACCCATACTAGGCAGGCGAGAACAATGCCCTCAGCCGCAGTATTGAGCAGCCGTCCGGTGAAGAGTTGTGCCAGGGATTGCAGGTCCGGAACGGTCATTTCGCATCGCTCCGTTCCAGCATCTCGCGCAAGCGTTTGAGCTTGTCGGCGTCGAGCTCCTCGTCTTGCAGAATGTTCAGTACCAATGCCTCATGGGAGTTGCGGAAGAAGCGGCCGATTAGATGCTGAATCTCCGAGCGCGTAGCCTCCTGGCGTCCGATCATAGGTTCGTAAATGTGCGCACGGCCATCCTTTACATG
>JBAUVZ010000201.1:0-3930 GCA_049583505.1 Candidatus Sulfotelmatobacter sp. | reverse complement strand
GCGTCCACCAGCACCGCGTCGTACTCGCCGAAGATTAAAGTCGACGTGATAGGGTCAAAGCCGAGCGCTTCGCCGAAGGGCTTTGGCCGCTCGCCGACCATAGTCTTTCCCGGGGCGGTGAAAATGTTCACACTTAGCGTGTTCGACCCAGGCGTGTTCGACGCGACAGGCGCGGTCACAGCGTGGTCTCTTTCAGTCCATTTGTGCCGTCCATTTGGTACTCCTTTCGATGTCAGAGCGGGGGACTGTTCAAGGCGAGATTAGCAGAAGCGCTACGATGAATCTATTCGACGAACGTATCAATCAATGCCGAAGTATTGGCCAGACACGGCAGCCCGGAAGGCCCCAAGCGGACATCCGCAACCGTTGAAATCCGCTTTTCGGCGGGCGACCCAGGCCTTTGATCTCGCTGGCATCACCAAGACAGTGGGGTGCCCGACCCTTCGCGCTCTTGACTCACAGATTCCGCTGACGGGGCTAGAAAAAGAGTAGCTGTCGATTTTCGGTCTCCCGAGCGACTATCTGATAACAGTACGACGAGCTACGGCTCTGAGTCACAGCAAACAAGGAGTCACAGGAAATAAGGAGGAATTGATGAAATACATCTGTTTGGGATACATGGAGCCAGGAAGATTCGAAGGGATGACCGAGGACGAACGAAATGCAATGTTCGACGAATGCTTTGAGTATAACGACCGTCTGCGCGCCAACGGACATGTTGCTGCCGAAGTACCTCTTCAGCCTCCGGAGACCGCCGTGACCGTGTACTGGAAAAACGGCAAAGTCTCGACCACCGACGGCCCCTGTGCGGAAACCAAGGAACAGCTCGCCGGCCTTCTCATCCTTGAGGCGCGGGACCTCAATCATGCCATTCAGCTTATCTCGCAGCATCCAGGCATGAAGTTAGGAACGAATGAGATACGGCCGGTTGAGGATTTGAGCGAAATCAAAAAGGAGAGCGAGCGGCGGCGGCGAAAGGATACCTCGCGATGAGGGCGCCCACGACGGAAAGAATGATTGAGTAAGCGCGGTGGAAGGCCCTCAGGGCTTTGCGGGCAGCGGCTGCCAGAGCTCAATCTTGTTCCCATCCGAGTCATAGATCCAGGCAAAGCGACCGTAGGATTCATCCATTCGTTTGGCGTCGATCTTTACTCCCTCTTGTTTCAAGCGGTCGAGCAAGGCATCCATATCGTCCACGATGTAGTTGATCATGAACGGTGCGGGGCTGGGATCGAAATACTTAGTGGAGGCGGGAAAGACAGTCCAAACTGTAACGTGTTCCTTTTGCGGGTCGTCGTGTTCGCGCCACGGAAGCATCGCGCCTTGGCCTTTGTCAGCGAGTCCAAGATGCTTCGAATACCATTCGCGCATCAGATCACGATTCGCGGATTTGAAGAAGACACCGCCGATTCCAAGGACGCGCCCGCGCTGCTCCATTTTGGCGGACGGCTTTGACTTTTCAGATTGCGGAGATTGCACTTCCTGTCCTCCTTTTGAGTGGGCCGAGATGAGCAACAGCGAGCCGAGCGCGATTGTGCTCCACGGTATTGCTTGCATCGGCGGATTATACAAAAGTTTCGATTCGAATGGAGAAAGCGGTTTGCTCGCCGCCATTCGAACGGGGGACAGAAGCCGAAGCCGGGCCACCTGGTGGAAAAGCGCCCGGCTCTGCTTCCTCAGGATGACAATCAAATCCCGGCCGAGTGCGGGCCCGGCAAAAAGCTGTCAATAGCCAAGGAGTACACAATCGAAGTTAAGTTACTCACAACACTGAGCAAATAATTTTGGAGAAATGTCACAGTTAGCCCCCTCTATGTGATATAAAAAATATGTAAGTTAAAACTTTAGGAATAACGAGGCGCGGCCCACGGGCTGCGCCTTTTCTTTTGGGGGTCGGGAGGGCGGGGATGACTCAGTGCAAGGGGTTCAGGACTTTCAAGGACCGCGGGGAGTGGGTGGAGTTGCAGTTTATGGCTCGGGCGGTGCGGAATGGGTTTAAGGTGTCGAAGCCATGGGGAGATTCGTCGGCTTACGATGTGGGGATTGAAGCGGGGGCGCGGATTCTGCGGGTGCAGGTGAAGTCGACGGATTGCTGTCAGTGCCATGGATAGGGCGGATTATAAGCTCTTAAGGAAATACCTCGCAGTGCTTTCGGAATGCTGGCGGAAATGCGGACGGGAGTGTTCACTCTACGCGAGCTTAGCTCCGGTCATCCGTGCGGTGAATTAATTGTTGTTTGGCGGCTGGCCACTCTTCGCCGAGGATGGAATAGCGGACTGAGTCGCGGGGGATGTGGTCGGCGGCCATGCGGTGGGAGCGGAGGATGCCTTCGAACTTCGCGCCGATGCGTTCGAGGGCGGCGCGGGAACGCTGGTTGCGGGCGTCGGTGTGGAAGCAGACGCGGAGCACCTGCCAGGTTTCGAAAGCGTGGGTCAGCATTAGCAACTTGGCCTCGGTGTTGGCGGCGGTGCGGATGGCGGAGCGGGTCAGCCAGGTGTAGCCGATCTCGCAGGCGTCAGGGGATTGGCGGCCGTGGCGTGGGTGGCCTGGCGGCCACGACCAGCGCTCCAGGTTCCAGAAGCGGGTTGAGCCGATTACTACGCCGTCATTCGCGCTTTCGGTCGAGTTAATTATCGCGAAGGGGACGGCGGTGCCGGCGTCGCGCCAAGCCAGGGCAGTTTCGACATAGCTGGTGGTCTCGAGCTTGCCCTGCGGGACGGGACTCCACTGGTAGAGAGAACGGTCGGCGGCAGCGGCGGTTGCCAAGCCTTCGATGTGGCGGTGGTTGAGGGGTTCGAGGCGCATGTGTTGGCCTGATAGCGTGGGGCTTTCTGGTGGCATGTCTCCAGTATGCAGTATGCAGTATGCGATGAGTTGCTGCGGAGCTGCAATCGGGTTGCGGACGTATCTTTGCGTTCGGAAGGTCCAAGGTAGCGGCGAAAACAAGGTCAAAGGCAGCGGGCGAGGGCGCCCGCCCTACGCGAACAATCTTCTAGAAAATAGTTCTTGACGTGACTTAATAGTTACGTTATTATTTAGTCACATAAAGATTGATCACTGCACCGAGGGAGGAGATGACAGCAATGACACTGGAAGATTTGACGCTCGACATTGAGCAGCATGTAGACATCAAAGCTACGCCGGAGAAGGCGTTCGCGGCGGTTTTGCATCGCCTGGGAAAAGGCAACACCAGGCCGGACGGCCAATCGCTGGAGTTGCTGCTGGAGGCGAAACCGGGGGGACGGTGGTACCGGGATCGCGGGAACGGGATTGGGCACCTGTGGGGGTTTGTGCAGGTGATCAAGCCGCCTACGCTGCTGGAACTGAGTGGACCGATGTTCATGTCGTATCCGGCGATTAATCACCTGGAAGTCAAGGTGGAAGCAGCGGGAGTGGGGTGCAGAGTTGTGCTGCGGCATCGGGCGATCGGGATGATCGATCCGCAACACCGCAAGGGTGTGGGTGAGGGCTGGGGTCACATGCTGGCCGAAATGAAAAAGGACTGCGAGCAGCGGTGACGCGAGCCTCCGGTCGTCGCGCGGATGAACTCGACCCAGTGTGGAAAGCGCTGGCGGATGCGACGCGGCGGGCGATTCTGGATTTTCTGAGAGATCGTCCGCGCACCACGACCGAGATTGTGGAGGCGTTTCCGCATTTGAGCCGGTTTGGAGTGATGAAGCATCTCGACGTGCTGCGTCAAGCGCATCTGGTCAGCACGCGCGAGGCGGGGAGGCAACGAGTGAACTCCCTGAATGTGGTGCCCATCCGGGAGATTTATGAACGGTGGGTGGGGCCGTTTCAGGAGCTTTGGTCGGGCGAACTGCTGCGGATCAAGGAGATCGCCGAGAAGGACAGCGTGGGCGGAAAGCGAGGAACTTCGCGCAAGCGCAAAAGACATTAACACCAGGCCGCCAAGCGACGGTCTGTAAC
>JBAUVZ010000200.1:0-53354 GCA_049583505.1 Candidatus Sulfotelmatobacter sp. | reverse complement strand
CGCTGTCATTGTGACCGGTCCGGAGTTCGAATCATCAGAGGCTGAAATTTCCGGGCCTAAGATTCTCGCTACCCGATCAGTCTTCTATCCCAGCACCGAGGACATGATGGGCTGGAACATCTCTGAGAAAGGCTTCCGCATCATACTGTCGACTGAGGTTCCGACCCTGATCCGGGAAAACCTTGGCCGGGATGTGGACGCGTTTCTGGCGGATAACGGACACAAGCGAAGCGACCTTAAGAGCTTCGTTCTCCACACCGGAGGACCGAAAGTGCTCGATGCTTCGGCTGACGCACTGGGATTGCACAATGGACAGCTCGATGCTTCCTGGGATTGCCTGCGTAAAGTAGGAAATCTTTCGTCAGCTTCTGTGCTCTGTGTGCTCGAGGACGTAATGAAGAATAGACGGCCTGAGCCTGGCACGCTGGGCCTGCTGGCCGCCATGGGACCGGGATTTTGTTCCGAGCTTCTGCTTCTGCAATGGTGAGGTTGTGTAGTTGCTGAATTCGACAGATGTTTTTGTAGTCGGCGGCGGCCCGGGCGGGCTGGCGGCGGCCATCGCTGCCCGCCAGCAGGGATTGCGCGTTGTGGTTGCCGACGGGGCTAAGCCGCCGATCGACAAGGCGTGCGGCGAAGTGCTGATGCCGGACGCGATTGCCGCGCTGGAACGGTTGGGAGTTGCCGTACCCGCCGCTGACGCCTGTCATCTGCGTGGGGTACGCTTCCTCAGTTCCGGGCTGTCCGCCGAAGCCCTCTTTCCTTCCGGCGGTTCTGGACTCTCCATTCGTCGGACCACATTGCATCGCATCATGAGCGAACGTGCGACCGCGCTGGGGGCGGATCTGCTTTGGCAGAGCGCAGTCACGGGGGTTTCCAGTCACAGCGTGCAGCTAGGCGAGCGCTCGATCCGCACGCGGTGGATTATAGGTGCCGATGGCTCCAACTCGCGAGTGCGTCGCTGGGCGAAGCTCGATGCCTATTCGCGGACGAACTTCCGGTATGCTTTTCGCCGGCATTACCGCGTATCGCCCTGGACGGACCGCATGGAAATATACTGGGGAAAGCACGCTCAGGGCTATGCGACCGCCGTGAGTGACGAACAAGTTTGCGTGGCTGTGGCTTCGCACGATCCCGGGCTTCGCCTGGAACAATGTTTGCCGACGCTACCCGAACTGAACGCGCGGCTGCGTGGGGCTGAGACGGTTTCAGTTGAAATGGGATCTATAACTGCCAGTCGCAAACTGAAGCACGTTTGGCGAGGGAATGTCGCGCTGATCGGCGATGCTTCGGGAACCGTCGACGCCATCGCAGGCGAAGGCCTCGGCCTGTCCTTCAGCCAGGCTGTGGCGCTGGCTGGCTGTTTCAAGTCTGGGAACCTCGCCGGCTACCAGGAAGCGCACCGCCGCCTGGCATTGCGCCCGCTGTGGATGGCGCGATTGATGCTTACTCTTGACGGCCATCCCGGGTTTCAGCAGCGTACTCTTCGGGTTTTTCGCAAGCGTCCCGAGGTGTTTCGCAGATTGTTGGCTCTGCACGTGGGAAGCTTATCGCCTTTTCACCTTGCGCTCGACGGGCTCACCCTGGGGTGGGGTCTGTTGACTGCATAGCCCGATGAAGGAAACCGCTCAGGGATTTCGCCGAGAACAAGCGCGCCGGGCATTGACTTCGCTGGCTGTGATCGCATTTCTTGCGATTACCGGTGTCGCTACTGCCGCGCAGGCTGTGGCATTTCAGTTGGATCGCCAGAACACCAACATCAATTTCACACTGGGCAATGTGCTCCACACGGTTCATGGAACCTTCCGCTTGAAACAAGGTTCTCTGCGCCTCGATCCCACTTCGAGCAAGCTGACTGGCGAAATCGTGGTGGACGCCAAGAGCGGCGAGAGCGGCAGCGGAATGCGTGACCGGAAAATGCATCGGGAGGTGCTGGAGAGCGACCGCTATCCTGAAATCGCGTTCCGTCCCGATCGCGTCGATGGAACCGTGTTGCCGCAAGGAAAATCGACTGTGCGAGTCCACGGAATCTTTACCATCCACGGATCGGACCATGAACTAACCGTCCCGGCTGAAGTAGAAGTACTCTCGGACAAGTGGACCGCGACCCTTCACTTTGCAGTGCCTTACGCGAGTTGGGGTATGAAGAATCCGAGCACGCTATTTCTGCGGGTCAGCGAATCGGTCGACATTGTCCTGACCACGGCCGGAACCATCGCCCGGCCATGAGACAACGTCGCTCGACGACGAATCAATATCCATCCAATGGTACGATTCCCTTACCTTCGATGCATTCGTAGCATCGTCCCGCCGCGATGTTCTTGAATTCTTCGGTTCTGCCGTTGGGCCATGCGATGACAACGCGCTCCACGCGATCGCGTTTCTCCAACCCAAACGTGACCGGGAGTTCAGATTGCGACAGATAACTGGAACCACTTTTCACCATGCGCGCCTGACTCAAGCCGCTGGAAACGATGCGGACGGTGGTTCCGATTGCGTCGCGGTTCGACTTGGTGCCGACTAGTCGAAAACGAATGCTGCGGTTCCCGGCGAGTTGGTCGTTCCGGTACAGGTAGGCTGGTCCATTGTTTGTGGTCAGCAGCAGGTCGAGGTCGCCATCGCGATCGAAATCGGCATAGGCTAGTCCGCGCCCCACCTTCGGCTGCTCGAATCCGCCGCCGACTTCCGTGGCGACGTCGTGAAAACTTCCCTTGCCATTGTTGAGAAACAGCAGCGGGGGCTGGGCGTAGCCCACGTTGCCGCGAATGTTGCGGACCGTTTCATCGATGTGGCCGTTGGCCACGGCAAGATCGAGCCAGCCGTCGAGATTGGCATCGAGAAAAGTGCATCCGAAACCCAGACTGTTCCTGGAAGCTAATCCCACACCTGCCTGTGCCGCAATGTCTTCGTACGTTCTCCCGCTGAACTGGTACAGGCCGGTCATTTCGTCATCGAAGTTGGTGATGGCTACACCGGAGTGGCCGGAGTTCGCGAAATCTCCGACGTCCACGCCCATACCGGCTCGCGCCTTGCCCTCGCTGCTGAAGGCCAGTCCAGCCTCGACTGCCGCGTCTTTGAAAGTGCCGTTGCGCTGGTTTCGATACAGCTTGTTGGGCTGAGTGTCGTTCGCCACCAGCAGATCGGCGCGGCCGCTCTGGTCCTCATCCAGCATTGCGACACCAAGAGATTTCGAGCTGCTGTCGAAAATGCCGCTGGAAGCAGTAACGTCCTCGAAAGTTCCGTTACCGCGATTGTGAAATAACCAGCAGGTCTCGCCGCGATAGGCTTCCGGCGTGCAATAGGATTTGTGCTTGCCATCGAGACTGCAGAACACGTCGTGCTCGGGCGACCACTTGACGTAGTTGCAGACAAACAGATCGAGCAGGCCGTCGCGGTCGTAATCGAACCACAGAGCGGACGTGCTAAACGCTTGCCTTTTCCCCAAGCCGCTGGCGTTGGTTACATCCAGAAACGTTCCCTTGCCGGTATTGTGGAAGAGCCGGTTCTGCCCTACACAGGTGACTAGGATGTCCGGAAATCCGTCGTTGTCATAGTCGCCGACTGCAACACCCATCCCATACATCTCGACATCCAATCCGGAGCGGGAAGTTACGTCGATAAACGTACCGTTGCGGTTGTTGTGATAAAGACGCAGCGTCGAGCGCCTCTGCTTGTGCCCCGGCCAGTCCATTCCGTTGACCAGAAGAATGTCCTGCCAACCGTCGCGGTCATAGTCGAGGAAGGCGCAGCCTGAACCCAGAGTTTCTGGCAAAAACTTCCCACCGAAGGCGCCACTGTTGTGCTGGAACTGAATGCCGGCACTGGAGGTGACATCAACAAATCGAAAACCGGGAGAAGCCGTCGCACCAGAAATCAAGCCCAGAGCCCGCGGCAAGGGCGAACGTGACACCGAAGCCAGTCCCGCCATGCCCTGTAGAAAAGATCTGCGATTCACGGAACGTTTACCAGACCCGAACGAATGGCGTAAACCACAAGCTCGGCAGTCTTGTGAATGCCGAGAGCATTCATGATATTGGCGCGATGAACCGCAACCGTGTTGGCGCTGAGATCAAGTATCGTGGCGATTTCCTTGTTCGACTTGCCATCGACGATCATCTGTAGGACTTCAATTTCGCGCGGGGTCAGCCCGCTACTACGCTCGCCTTTGAGCACCGATTGCTGTTCCACTTGCGGATCAAAAATCGTTTCTCCTCCGGCCACGCGCCTCACGGCCGGCCCCAGTTCCAGGTTCATCGCGTTTTTCAGAATGTATCCCTTGGCGCCGGCCTCGATCGCCTGCCGCACCCAGGTGTTCTCTGAGTGCATGCTGAGCATGAGCACCGCAGTCTCGGGCAAGTCCTCAAGAATCTGCCGCGTTGCGTCAAGACCGTTCATCTTGGGCAAAGCGCAGTCCATCACCACAACTTGAGGGTGCAACTCACGCGCCAGTTTGACCGCCTCTTCCCCGTCGCCGGCCTCGCCGACCACGACCATATCTGACTCATCCTCCAACATGCGCCGAAAACCCCGCCGGACCAGGCTATGGTCATCGACCAGCAATACCGTAATCTTTTTTGTCATATTTATCTTTAGATCTTTTCTATCCTTGATCCTTGTCCCGGGAATCTTTGCCTTGGGATTCAACTTTTTCGCGGGGCACGATCAGGTGCAATAACGTGCCGCTCGCGGCGGGCGTGGAAAAGACGATCCGTCCGCCCAATAATTCCGAGCGCTCGCGCATCGCAACTAATCCGATGCCCTGCTTCAAAGGCCGTGCATTGAAACCTGCTCCGTTATCTTCCACTTCCAACTCAAGCGTCGCCGATTGAAAACGCAATCGCACCCATGCCTGCTTCGCGCCGGAGTGTCGCGCCACGTTGTTCAACGCTTCCTGCAACACGCGGTAGATTTGCACCGCCGCACGACCGTCCACATCGAACGGCACGCCCTGCTTCTCGTAGGATATGGCAATTCCGGTCTGTCTTTCCACGGTCGGGATGTACCAGTCGAGTGTGGTTTCCAGTCCGGCCTCGTCCAGCATCACCGGATGCAGTGCCTGGGAAAGGGTCCGAACGCGATCGAGTGTGTCCTGAGCGATCTGCCTTACTTCCTGCAAGTCGCTGCGTAAGGACGAGCCTTCCGGGGCGTGCGCTCCGGCGCGGCCGAGCATTGACCCCATCGCCGTCAGAATCTGTCCAAACTCATCGTGCAACTCGCGCGAAATGTAGCGCAGTGTGGATTCCTGTGTTGCAATCAGTTTCTGCGCCAATTCGCTGCGCCGCTCGGAAAGCTCGGCCATGCGCGCAAACAGCTGCCGGTTCCACCGGATCATGGAGAATCCAGTTAGCAGGATTGCCGCAAGGGTCGCGGCAAGGAACAGATAGACTTGCCGCTGCACCCGGTCATAAATCTGGACAACGCGTTGCGCTGCCTGTTCTTCGTTCTCGCTGTTCTGCACTAACAACCGGGCCACCGTCGTGCTAAGGGACGCCTGCCGCGTCTGCAGCGAAAGCTGGATCTGTGTCCTCGCTTCCTTTTCTTTGCCCGAGCCAGCCAGTGCAAATATGCGGTCGACCGCGTCCCAGAACTGCGCCAGCGAACTGCTCAGGGAAGCGCTCTGCTCTACCGTGCGGCTCGTCGGGGCCAGCCCGGCTTCGATGCGCATGGCATTATCCAGGTCGGTGCGGATGCGCTGGAACTGCGCCGACCAAGCCGTCAGCGGATACGGTTCGTCGTTGTCGATCATGTCGCGCATGGCCACCGCGAGCAGGTTCAAGTCGTTCTGGATGCGCAGCAACTGTAGAGAATCCTTGCGGTTACGGTCAATCAATTCGGATTGGAGCTCGCGCAGCCCCGCTACTTGCCAGGTGATATATGCAGAGTAGGCCACGACCGTTGCGAGCGTGATGATCAGGCCGAGCAACAGGCCCAGGGTTGGAGAGCGCTCCGGGGAAGGCAGCCGTAACACGCCCCGAGGATACAACGGCTGAGCCAAGCGTGTCACAATGCAGTAATAATGAAGCCAATTCAGGTCTGGCGGAGTCCAATTACAAATTGAGTTCCGACCCTAAACAGCCGAAACCCCCGAAAGTCCAAAGACTCAAGGCCGTTCTGCCGGAAGTCTGGAAGCTAATGCGCCCGCGTCGTGGGCTGCTTGCGCTTGGCTTGGCGTTGATGGTGATCAATCGTGTGGCAGGTCTCGTGTTGCCGTATTCGAGCAGGTTCTTGATCGATACCGTCATCAACAAGCACCACATGGAAAAACTCCAGCCCCTGGTTCTGGTCGTGTTGGCGGCGACCTTGGTTCAGGGCGTCACATCCTTTTCTCTGACCCAGTCGTTATCGAAGGCGGCGCAGCGTTTGATCACCGAATTGCGCCAACAGGTGCAGGTTCATATCTCCCGCCTGCCTGTTGCTTTTTATGACGCCAATAAGACTGGGAGCCTTGTCTCCCGCATCATGAGTGATGTGGAGGGCGTGCGTAACCTGCTGGGTACGGGCCTCGTGGATTTTGCCGGAGGCCTAGTCACGTCTGGAATTGCGCTGGTTTTGTTGCTCCGTACCAGTCCGCAGATGACCCTGATCGCAGTTGGCTCGTTGGTGTGCTTCGCGGTGGCGCTCAACAAGGCTTTCGCGACCATCAGGCCGATTTTTCGCGAGCGCGGCAAGATTAATGCCGAGGTCACGGGCCGGCTCACGGAATCGCTGGGCGGCGTGCGCGTGATCAAGGGGTATCACGCTGAAGAACGCGAGGAGAAGATCTTTGCTGTTGGTGTGCGCCGTCTGCTGGATAACGTGATGCGCACTCTCACGGCAACCTCAGTAATGAGTCTTTCAGCAAGTGTGCTTCTTGGAGTAGTGGGCGCGGTCACCATGTATGTGGGCGCGCATCAGATTGCTTCCGGATCTATGACGGTCGGCGATTATGTCTCCTACATCTTACTGTTAGGTTTTCTGATTGCGCCTATCATGCAGATCGTTTCCATCGGCACCCAGCTCACCGAGGCCTTAGCCGGACTGGAGCGGACACAGGAAATTATGCGGGAGCGGCCGGAAGATCAGGACCCGAAGCGCTCTGTCGCGCTGGGGGACATTCACGGCACTGTGGAATTTGACGACGTGAGTTTCAGTTACGATGGAATTCACGAAGTCTTGCGTGACATTTCCTTCCGCGCCGAGCCCGGCACGGTAACCGCATTTGTGGGTTCCTCGGGCTCGGGGAAATCTACAACCATCGGCCTGATCTCCGCGTTTTACGTGCCCACCAAGGGGAGAATCCTGGTGGATGGCACAGACCTGAGCAGGGTCCGCCTCGATTCTTACCGCACACGTCTCGGAGTCGTATTACAGGAATCGTTTTTGTTTGATGGAACGATACGCGAGAACGTGCTGTTTTCACGTCCGGGGGCGAGTGAAGAAGAGTTCTTGCGCGCCTGCCGTATCGCCCGTGTGGATGAGTTCGCCGAGTCTTTCGCCGACAAGTACGACACTGTGGTCGGCGAGCGTGGCGTTAAACTCTCGGGTGGCCAGCGGCAGCGGATTTCAATTGCCCGCGCCATTCTGGCCGAACCGCGGATTCTGATTCTCGACGAGGCAACTTCCAGCCTGGACTCGGAATCGGAGCAGATGATCCAGCACGGGCTTTCTTATCTCATGCAGGGCCGGACTACGTTTGTGATTGCGCACCGGCTTTCAACCATCCGCCGCGCTGACCAGATTCTGGTGATGGAGCAGGGACAAATCGTGGAGCGAGGCACACACGAACAACTTTATGACGCGCAAGGCCGCTACTATGATCTTTACACCAGGCAGCAGGGCTTGGAGAATAATCTGTTCCTCGCACCCGGCGAGGGAGACGCGCTTGAGGGAAATGGGAACGGCAACTCCAGCCAAACTAGCAGCGGTGACGTCAAGACCGCTGACGCGTTGCGTGTGCTCAGAGGAGAGGTCCGCTAGCCTCATGAGCAGCACGGACAGATCACCAGAAAGTAGTGCTCTCGTAATCCCGGCTCCAGCGATTCATGCGGAACAGCTTTGCCGCCATTACCGCATGGGCGAGACTCTCATCCGCGCCGTAGATGGGGTAACCCTCGACGTACGCGCGGGCGAATTTGTTGCTCTGCTAGGGAGCTCCGGTTCCGGAAAGTCTTCGGTATTGAACCTGATCGCTGGCTTGGACCGTCCGACCTCGGGCAGCGTGATTGTTCAGGAACGCGACCTGGCACAACTCTCGCGCGAGGAATTGGCTAGATATCGGCTGCACACTGTAGGCATGGTTTTCCAATCGTTCAACCTGATCGCCAGCATGACGCTCGCCGAGAATGTGGAATTACCCATGCGTTTTGCCGAAGTCGAACGGGGGAAACGCGAGGATCTAGTGCGCCAAGCGCTCGAGAGAGTTGGCCTGGAAGCGCGCATGAACCATCGACCGAGCGAACTTTCCGGCGGGGAACAACAACGCGCCGCGCTGGCTCGCGCACTCATCAACCGGCCTCAGCTGTTGCTCGCGGACGAGCCCACGGGCAATCTCGACAGCCATACCGGAACCGAAATCATGAACATGGTCCGCGAGTTCAACCAGCAGTTGGGAATGACGGTCGTCATGGTGACCCACGAACGCGCTTTGGCTGAGCGCTACGCCCAGCGCCTCATCTTCCTGGCGGACGGCAAGTTGGTTGGGGATGAATCTAATTCGGCTGTCGCAGCGCAAGCCAGAACGGGTCGCGCAAGTGTGGACAGATAAAAGCTATGAAGCTTCCTGACCTGGCCGAACTCGCCGTGCGCAATTTGCGCGAATCGATTCTGCGAAATTCGCTGACCACCATCGGTATCTCGGTGGGTGTGGCGTCGCTGGTCGCAATGCTTTCTCTGGGAATCGGGCTGCAGCAGCTCGCGTCGCGCCGTTTGATGAAGTCCGGTCTGTTCGATACCGTAGTTGTCACCTCCCGCCGCGACCTGCGCAACTTCGGCCGTGAAGAACAACGCAGCGGGCCCGCCCCCGCCGAAAGCCGCATCCTGGATGAGGCCACCCGTCGCGAGATCGAGCACCTGCCGAACGTGCTTGAAGCGTATCCTGACATCCGCTTTATCACCGAGCTGCGCTACGAAGACAAGCCTCATCTAACCACGGTCGCGGCGCTGCCTGCTTCTGCTCAATCAAACGACGCGTTCGAGGCGGTGCAGGGGAAGTTTTTCTCGTCTGACATCGCGCCCGAAGCGATTCTTCAGAAGACCTTCGCCGAAGAACTCCTGGGGAAAACGCCTAAGCCCGGCCTCGACGAAACTAACGTGGCGGAACTGGCCGCTCCGCTTCTCGGCAAGGAATTGACCATGCGCTATGCCCAACGCGAGGCCGCGCCAACGACATCTGAAAAGGCTGCAAGTGAGAGTTCCGCAGCTGCTACAGACCAGACTCTTGCCGGTGCTGCCTATTCCGTGGTTTCGCGCGAGCAACAACTGAAGATCGTCGGTGTCGCCGATCTCGATCCCGAGAGCATGCGCGGGCCAACCCGGGCGCGGGTTTTTCTCCCGCTCAAGCTTGCCGAATCATTGCATGTCATGCAGCCCACCGACCTGCGGGAAATTTCGCGATCTGCCACCGCTGAACCGGTCTATTCCTCGGTCAGTGTGCGAGTGAAAAGCCCTAGCCAGATACAAACTGTGGAAGACACGATCAAGAAGATGGGCTTCAATACCTTCTCCATCCTCGATGCCAGCCGCAGCATCCAACAATTCTTCAAGGTGCTGGACGTGTTTCTCGGAATCTTCGGCAGCCTCGCCCTGGCAGTCGCTTTCATCGGAATCGTGAACACGCTGGTGATGGCCATCCTCGAGCGCCGCCGCGAGATTGGAATCATGAAAGCGATCGGCGCCAGCGACGGGGATGTGAAGCGGCTCTTCTTCGCCGAGGCCGGCGCCATGGGCATCCTCGGCGGCATCGTCGGGGTCGCTCTGGGTTGGGCTATCGGCCAGGTCATCAACCTGGGAACGAACGTTTACCTCAAGAGCCAGTCTTTTCCGCCCGAGCATTTCTGGTCGGTGCCGTGGTGGCTGGTGGCGTTTGCCGTGGTGTTTTCGTTTCTAGTGAGTCTCGCGGCTGGCCTTTACCCGGCGGGACGCGCGGCGCAACTCGATCCCGTGCAAGCCCTACGCTACGAGTAAACTGAACCGATGGATCGCCGTCTCTGCATCATCCTCCTGTTCGCAGCGCTGAGTATCTCGCTTGTTCACGCGCAGAGCCGGATCGACTGCAACGCGCTGAACAGTCGGATCCTGAAACATGAGGTCCGTTACTGCGTTTACCTTCCCGCCAGCTATGATGCCGGTGCAACCAGACGTCCTCCGCAAAGCTACCCCGTGCTTTACTTCCTCCACGGCTTGGGCGACAACGAGCAAACTCTCTTCAACAGCGGGGGATGGACTTTGCTCGACGACCTCCGACGGCAGCATAAGATAGGGGAGTTCCTTATCGTCGCGCCGGAAGGCGGACGAACCTTCTACATCAATTCTGCCGACGGCTCGGTGCGCTACAGCGACTTTTTTCTTCAGGAATTCATCCCGTTGATCGAAACGAAATACCATATCAGCAAAGGTCGAAGTAACAGAGCGATCAGTGGGATCTCGATGGGCGGGTATGGCGCCCTGCGTTTTGCCTTCTCACATCCCGAAATGTTCTCGGCAGTCAGCGCGCAAAGTGCGGCGTTGATCACCGAATCTCCGCAAGAACTCGACACTGCGGCGCACTCCGGCGCTCCACTGGGAAAGTTGCTGGCGACGGTCTTCGGAAGCCCGATTGAAGTGCAACACTGGAAAGACAATAGTCCGTTCGCTCTGGCAGACCGGAACCGGACTGCTCTGCGGAGAATGGCCATCTACTTCAATTGTGGTCAGGATGACAACTACGGCTTTGAGAAAGGCGCAGCCGCGCTGCACGAGCAATTGCAGAAGGAGAAGGTGGAGCACGAATATCATCCCTACCCCGGCGACCACAGCCTTTCCTATTTCCTGGACCACTTCACCGAGATCATGGAGTTCCATTCCCGGGCATTTGGTCTTAGGTAAGCATGGACCTTCGGAACGGTTTTGCAAGTTGATGGACCGAGTGACGCTAGGGTGACCCGAGACGGCGGAATTGTAGTAAAACTGTAATAATCGGAGAGGTGGCCGAGTGGTTGATGGCTCCGGTCTTGAAAACCGGCATACCCGAAAGGGTATCGGGGGTTCGAATCCCTCCCTCTCCGCCATTTAGATTTGAACCACAGCTGCTAGTACGGAGTAACCACCGCGTCCTCCGGATAGCCGGGCATGCCGAACTCGGGAACGTCGAGACCTTCTTCTTCAACCTCCGGCGCCACCCGCATGCTTTTCACTTTGTTGACGCACCAGAACACAGCATAGGTTGCACCGAACGCCCAGGCGGCATATAGAGTAGCTCCCATGAGTTGGCAGAGGAACTGGCGCGTGTCGCCGTGGAGCAGACCGGTCACGCCCTGGCCAGCTCGTCCTAGATAGGACGCTGCTCCGACGCTGTTCCACCCCGCGCCGTAGGCGCCGTCGGCAAAAATGCCAACGCTGACGGCTCCAAGCCAGCCGCAGTAGCCGTGTACGGAAATCGCACCGCAGGGATCGTCGATCTTGAGAACCCGATCGTTGAACAGAACGCCGCCACAGACCAGGCAGCCCGCGAGAATGCCAATCACGACCGCCGAAGTTGGAGACACAAACGCGCACGGCGCAGTGATCGCGACCAATCCCGCCAGCATTCCGTTACAGGCCATGGTTATGTCGGGCTTGCCGAACCAGAGGTACCACAACAACATCGCAGCCGCGGAGCCTGCGACCGCAGCCAGATTGGTGTTCACCGCGACTACGGAGATGCGCAGGTCGGTGGCTCCGAGAGTGGAGCCAGGGTTGAATCCCATCCATCCAAAAAGCAGGAGGAACGTCCCGGTCACGACGTACACGATGTTGTGAGCGGGGAAGACACGAATCTTGCCGCTGGGGCCGTATTTCCCCAGTCGCGGACCCAGAATGATGGCGAGAGCCATGGCGCAGAAACCGCCAACCGCATGCACTACGGTCGAACCGGCAAAGTCGACATAGCCGTGGCCAAGATTCAATGTGGAGCCGACTTGCGAAAGCCATCCCCCGCCCCACGTCCAACAGCCGGAGATCGGATAAAGGATCGCGCCGATGAAGAGTTCACAAAGCAGGAATGCCCAGAAGGTGATCCGTTCGCACACGGCGCCGACAATAATGTAGCCGGCAGTCTCCATGAACACGACTTCGAACAGAGTTAAGCAGTTGCTGGCACTGTCATAGGCCGGACCGGTGAGAAAAAAACCCTTGCCGCCGACGAGCCCCCACTGCCCGCTTCCAACCAGAAAGTGGTTGAGAGTGGGGATGCCGCCAAGGTTCGTGGGCGCGGCATTGATGGCAACGGCTCCAAACTGGAAGGCGTATCCGACCGCGTAGTACGCCAGGAATGCGAACACGTAGGCCGCGAAATTCAGCATCATCAAGTGGGCGGCATTTTTCTTTCTAACCAGCCCGCAGGTGAGCAAGGCAAACCCGGCTTGCATGAACAGGACAAGGTATCCGGTATTCAAGGTCCAGGCGAAGTTAGTTGCCACTCGGACATGGCCCACACTATCAGCGAGCTTTAGCGCGAGTGGCTCTTTAGCGGATTGAGCCTGATAGTCATCGAATGCCTTCTTGTTCGCAGCGTAATCCGGAGCCGTTTTGTCGGCGGGCTCGGGAACCACAAAGGGATTGCCGGCAGCATCGACAGCGGCGGTCTTGTCGCCAGTCGCTGTGCCCGATGGATCTGGCTTTGGCCCATCGTCGGCAAAGCAGGGCGCGGCAAGCCCTGCGAACAATCCCGCGGCTAAAAGAAGGGCGGCACCGGCCGACATTAACGAAAGGCGCAGAGAGTGCCTGCCGGCTCGCGTTCTCATGTCTGGTTGCTCCTGTTTCTAAAGGGTGGGCAATTCTCTGGCGATCGTACGTGTGCTGGAACGACGCCAGCAAATGCCGATACAACCGCTGCTGTAAGTATCTTGAAGCTGGGGCTGACCCGGGAAAGTGAGCCGATCCCGACGAGCGCCAGTGCGTTCAATCGACAGTCCTCTCCCTATTCCGCAGACAATAAAGGCAGGCATCCACTGAGTCCAATTCATATTTCTTATAGCGCCCATCAGATGCTCCAATAACGCCCGGGGAGAATTCCCGCCATCTCCGCGCTCCTGTCTTCAGCGCCCCGCAATAAATCCCGCGCTAGGCTTTCTCAGAAAATTCCAATTTGGGACTATTGGCCTATCGGACAGGGGGTTGCTGTACTGCCGGAATCTAGTCTCCTCACCGCCAGGATTTCAGACTAACGTATGCGACTCCCCCAGTCCGTTAGTCAGCCTCTCTCCGTCCGCACAGTTCGCTTTTTAACGATCAGTATCGCGATCGCGCTCTTCGACATGGTACCCGTGAGCGCCGGTAGCGCTACGCCACAACTCACATGCACGCCCTCGAGCCTCGGCTTTGGCGCTGTCGTCGTCGGTCACACTGAAGCCTTACTCGTCACCCTGACAAATAAGGGAGAGACGAGCGTGACGGTCTCTGGAATCACGGCGAGCAACTCCGAATTAACCAGGTCGAACCTGACGCTGCCTCTGGTCTTGCTGGCGGGACACAGTGTCGATCTGAACGTAAAGTTCACTCCTACGGCGATCGGATCGATGGATGGTGCGATCCAATTCTTCAGCAATGCGTCGAACGCCATACTTGTGCTTTCGGTTGGGGGCGTAGGTGCGAGCAGCGAGTCCATAACCGCCAGTCCGTCTAGAGTATCGTTTGGCCATGTGGCGACAGGAACTAGCTCCACCATTTCTGTCGTACTTACGAACGCTCGTGCCTCGAGCGTAACCCTCTCTGGACTCGACACAACAGGTAGTGGATTCTCGATGAGTGGGCCCACTCTTCCCTTAACTCTGAACGCAGGGCAAAGCGTTACAGTAGAAGTCACCTTCACCCCAAAAACGCCGGATACGGACAGAGGCAGCCTGTTTGTTTCCGGTCCCGAGCGGGCCATACCTCTCACGGGTACCGGCACAGTGACGCAGTACACCGTCAACCTCTTTTGGGATTCCAGTTCGGGCGTGGCGGGCTACAACGTTTATCGCAGCACCAGTGCGAACGGCACATATTCCAAGATCAACCCCAGCTTGGACTCGAACACAGCGTACACTGATGGCACAGTCGCCTCCGGCCAGACGTATTATTACGCCGCCACATCGGTGAGTTCCAGCGGACAGGAGAGTACCCTCTCGACGCCTCCGGTGCAGGCTGCGGTCCCATAGCTGTTCGCTAAGAACTTCTTAAGGAAACGGAATTACTTCGATCGAAATCAAGGCAGTTGAGCATCGGCTGCATGACTCGATGGAGTCAAGCAACCTGATCCGCTAGTCGACGACAAAGATACTGTTGTGTGCAGCCGTTTGCACACCGGGACGTACTTCAGTAACTCACCCGCAACACACAAAGTAATCATTCTAAACACCTTAGTGGCACTTAAGGGCCATACTGACTCGGCCCGGCATTTGCGATAGTACAAGTACGGGTGGCCGATGCTGGGCCATCACTAAAGTTATGCGGACACACTGGGTTGGCGCGATTCGCAAGCATAGGACAGCAATTCTATTGGCAGTACTTGGCTTGTGCCAACCTGTGCTGTCACAGCAAGTCTCGATGGCGCTGCTTCGCCCCGAGGCGATGGAACCGGTTCCGACGGTGAATGCGTTCCGACCCACTACGCTGCCTGAGGCGCCCGGTCATCGTCGATTCTGGGACCGGGAGAATAGCGTCCTGTTTGCGACAAGCGCCGCCTTCAGTGCTGCCGATTTCGTCGTCACCCGGGACAACCTGCGCGGTGGCGGACAGGAATTGAACCCTGTAACCCGCGTGTTCAGCGGCAGTACCACGGGACTTGCCGTGAACTTCGCCGGTGAGACCGTTGGCGTGATTGGGCTCAGTTACTTCTTCCACAAGACAGGTCATCACAAACTGGAGCGGGCAGTCTCCGTGCTGAACATCGGCGCGTCCGCGGCAGCCGTGACGTTTGACCTCGCCCATCGATAGCCTAGATTTCCCTTCCAGAGCTCGGCTTACCCTGATTCCTGTTTTTCCGCTTCGCCATTGGGCTTTGCAAAACCCGCGCGTAAATTCGCGTAACATAAAACGTGAGGCCCGTCGCACTCACTTTGAATTGCCGATTGGAGATCTGCATGAAGGACTGCCGCCAGTTTTATATCGATGGGAAATGGGTCAGTCCAACCCAAGCTCACGACTTCGAAGCTATCAACCCAGTCACCGAGGAGCCCATCGCGACGATCTCGCTAGGCAGTACGGCCGACGTCGACAAGGCCGTGGCCGCAGCCAAAAAGGCCTTTGATTCGTACTCGGAAAACACGGTCGAAGAGCGCCTGGCATTCCTCCAGCAGATCATTGAAGTCTATAAGGCTAAGTCTGAAGAAATGGCCGAGACCATTTCGCAGGAGATGGGGGCTCCAATCTCACTATCGCGAGCGGCGCAGGCTCCCGCAGGGCTGGGACACTTGCTGGAGATCGTAAAGGTGCTGGGGCAGTTCAAGTTCGAGGATCTCAAGGGTTCGACGCTCATGCGAAAGGAACCGATTGGGGTATGCGGGCTCATCACCCCCTGGAACTGGCCGATGAACCAAATCGTCGCCAAAGTTGCGCCCGCTCTCGCCGCAGGATGCACTGTCGTACTCAAGCCGAGTGAAATGGCGCCGCTTTCCGCCTATCTGTTCGCCCAGATCCTCGATCAAGCGGGCCTTCCGCCCGGCGTTTTCAATCTGGTGAATGGCGATGGGCCCACCGTGGGCAATGCGATCTCCTCACATCCCGACGTAGCCATGGTCTCCTTCACTGGGTCCACGCGAGCCGGTATAGCCGTGGCCAGGGCCGCCGCTCCCACGGTCAAGCGGGTCACGCAGGAACTCGGTGGCAAATCGGCCCACATTATTTTGGAGGACGCCGATCTCGAAGCTGCGGTCAGGGAGGGCGTGCAATCGTGCTTTCGCAACACCGGTCAGTCCTGCAACGCCCCTACCCGCATGCTCGTTCCGCGCTCAAAGATGGAGAAGGCGATTGGGGCGGCGAGGCAGGCCGCCGAAGCTACTAAAGTTGGTGACCCATTTACAGAGGGCACGAATGTAGGCCCGCTCGCGAGCAAAGCCCAGTTCGAAAAAGTACAGCGCCTGATCAGTCAGGGCATTGCGGAGGGGGCGAAGGTGATTGCCGGTGGTCCCGGCCGTCCTGAGGGGATTAACAGAGGCTACTTCGTAAAGCCGACTGTGTTCGCGGATGTCGCGAACGACATGACTATCGCGCGCGAAGAGATCTTCGGGCCTGTTCTTTGCATGATCCCCTATGAGGGCGAGGATGATGCTGTCCGAATTGCGAATGACACGGTCTACGGTCTGTCAGGCTTTATTAGTTCGGGAGACATCGACCATGCCCGTCGTGTTGCGAAGCTAATTCGCTCGGGCAACGTGCACATCAATAATGCCAGGGTCGACTTCGGTGGTTGCTTTGGGGGCTATAAACAATCGGGCAACGGCCGGGAATGGGGAGAAGCTGGTCTGGAGGAGTTCCTTGAGTTGAAAGCCATCTTTGGCTACGCCAGCCGCGGCAAATGAGATCGCAGGACCGCGTGAGTTATTGACTGAATTCGGGTGGCGTGGCGTACGATCAAAAGTGGGGGAGCAGGAGATGGCGCTCGGAACCGGGTGGTCCAAGACCTGGACCTATTTCGAGGGAGACTGGCACGAAGGCAACGTGCCGATCATGGGTCCGCGCACCCATGCGGCGTGGCTTTGCTCTCTGGTATTCGACGGTGCCCGCGCCTTTGAAGCGGTCACACCCGATCTCGAACTGCATTGTGCGCGGGTCAATGATTCCGCTAAGAAGCTCTTCCTCAAGCCCACCGTCTCGACCGAAGAATGGGTAAGACTCGCGCGGGAAGGGATAACCCGGTTCGATAAGGACGCGGCGCTCTACATTCGGCCGATGTACTGGGCGGAGAAGGAAGGACCATGGGTTCAGGCCCACGATCCGGAATCGACCAAGTGGTGTCTCTCGATTTACGAAGCACCGATGCGCGCGCCGAAAGGCTTCTCCATCACGTTGTCTCCCTATCGCCGGCCAACCTTTGAAACCATGCCGGTCGATGCCAAGGCTGGGTGTCTGTATCCCAATAATTCCCGTGCGCTTTTTGAAGCACACGCCCGGGGCTTCGACAATGCGATTGTCTGCGACATGCTGGGCAACGTCGCCGAGCTTGCCACTTCCAATGTGTTCATGGCGAAGGACGGGGTTGTTCTCACGCCAATGCCGAATGGAACATTCCTCGCGGGCATCACGCGTCAAAGGGTGATAGGCCTATTGCGCGGAGCCGGTATTAAGGTGGTTGAGCAGACCCTCACCTACCAAGACTTCGAAATGGCAGATGAGATTTTCGCGACGGGAAATTACTCCAAGGTAGTTCCGGCAACCCGGATCGGCGCGCGGTCCCTGCCATTCGGACCACTCTACACCAAGGCCCGGGAACTCTATTGGGCGTTCGCGCATTCATGATTGGCGGATTATTGGGCAACGTGAGATCTGAGCTGTTCTCTTCATTGGCACGCTGTCGGATGCACTGGACGGGTGCACTGTGGCGGGTGTGCTGTGAACGATAAGCCCACGGTCGCGACGGTCGAAGTACTCACTCAGATTTGGCAGCGCCTGCTGCGACGGTCACCCATTAGCCCCGAGGACAATTTCTATGATCTCGGCGGTGACGATGCATTGGCCGACAGCCTATTTGCCGAGATCGCGCAAGTGTACGGTCGAGAACTGCCGAGCGCTACGATCTACCACATGCCGACGATTGCTGCGCTAGGTGCCTTGTTAGAACTGCCCACACTCCCGCAGCTCTCACTCTTCGTCCAACTGAAGGCAGGCACCGAGCAGCCGCCGATTCTCATTACACCTGGCGTGGGAGGCCGGGCGAGTTTCTCGCAGCTCGCAAAGCACATTCGCACGGGGCATCCCATCTATGGGATTCAGGCCAAGGGTGTTGACGGGCTGGACGATCCGTTGGAGCGCATTGAAGATATGGCCCTCCTCTATCTCGATGAACTCAACCGACTACAGCCTCAGGGTCCTTACGTTCTGATCGGTTACTCATTCGGTGGTCTGGTGGCTCTGGAAATGGCACAACGCCTGTCTGAAGACGGGAAGGATGTCGCACTGCTGGTGCTGGTGGATACGTACCCGGATCCTCGCTACTTCCCCCCCAGCGAGCGCCTTCGACTCATGGCAAAACGGACGAGGAGTCACATTTCCCTTATGAAGCAGCTGAGGCTCCAGGGCGCATTTTCATACTTCATTCGCGGACTTGAACGTCGATTGCACATCGCTGGAGATCACCACGGAAGAATCTCGCCAGAAACTTCTCGCCAATCGTTCGCCCAGACGATCTTGCACGTCGAGGCCAGTGACTTCGTTGCAATGGCACGGTATCGCCCCCGGTTTTATCGAGGCAAGATAAGATTCGTGAGGCCCGAGGCCAACCCTTATCTCCCGAGTGATCCGGCCGCGATTTGGAAAAGGCTGGCAGGTGAGCTTGAGGTCGAGACTGTGCCGGGAGATCACGTAGGAATGGTCGGTACGCACTTCGAGAGTCTGGCCGCAGTGCTTACTCGCTACATTGAAGAGAGCAACCGACAGAAAATGGGTCAACGATGAACGGCGCAGAAAGCCTAGTCCGCACGCTGGTTGCGGGAGGGGTTGACACTTGCTTCACGAACCCCGGCACTTCGGAAATAAACATCGTGGCGGCACTCGACCGAGAGACGGAAATGCGTTGCGTCCTCGGTCTATTTGAAGGCGTGGTCACCGGCGCTGCGGACGGCTATGCGCGTATGGCGGGGAAACCAGCGTGCACTCTGCTCCATCTCGGCCCCGGTCTGGCCAATGGGCTGGCGAATCTGCACAATGCCAGCCGGGCACAAGTACCAATCGTCAATCTAGTTGGCCAGCATGCGACGTATCATCTGCGGCACGACACACCGCTAAATGCCGACATCGAAGCGATCGCACGGCCGTATTCTAAATGGTTGCGGACATCTCACACTGCAGACGAAGCAGGCCGGGATGCGGCTGAAGCAATCACTGCGGCATGCTCGGCCCCAGGCCGGATTGCTACGCTGATCGTTCCTGCCGATGTTGCATGGTCTAACGTAATTGGGAGCGAAGACGGCTCCGTCGCGGCAACTCCCACTCCCCCGCAGCCGCCAATGCCAACTGTCCAGAACATTGAACGCGCCGCAGCAATGCTCCGGTCGGGATTGAGAACTGGAATGCTGATCGCCGGGAGTGCGCTCTACGGCAAAGGACTCACAGCTGCCGGGCGCATCGCTACGGCTACCGGCGCCAAGCTGCTGGCTCCCTACCCCATCACGCGCCTTGAACGCGGAGTTGGCATCGCCCCAGTCGAACGGGTTCAATACGTCCTTGAGCAGGCAGTCGAACAACTGAAGGAGTTTCGTCAGCTCATCTTGGTGGGGGCGGCAGCCCCCGTGGCATATTTCGCTGCCCCAGGCAAAAATGCCGTACTCACATTGGCAGAATGTGAGATCCACACGCTGGCGAGTCCTGGAGAAGATTATGCCGGCGCGCTGGACGCGCTGGCCACGGCTTTGTCGCTGCATGGAACTCGGTTGCCAACACAGGAGAAGATTGTGCGGCCTCCGGCCCCGACCGGCGAGATTACTCTGCCCGGACTTGCCACCGCGGTGGGCGCACTCTTGCCCGAGGATGCCATTGTGGTGGATGAATCCATGACCTCGGGTCGAGGCATGATGGCAGCTACGAAGGGCGCTCCGCCTCACGACTGGCTGGGGAACACCGGCGGCTCGATTGGGATTGCGTTGCCGCTGGCAGTTGGCGCGGCAGTGGCATGCCCGGACCGCCGGGTCTTGTGCCTGACTGCCGATGGCAGTGGCATGTACACACTACAGGCACTGTGGACCATGGCACGCGAAGGGCTCAAAGTCACGACGGTGGTTTTCGCCAATCGCGACTATGCGGTCCTGAAGCGTGAGTTTTCTTATCTGGGTGTGGGCAAGCCGGGGCAGCGCGCTTTGGACATGTTCGAGATCGGACGTCCCGATCTCGACTGGGTGCACCTGGCAGAGGGCATGGGCGTGCCGGGCACGCGCGTGACGTCCTTGGAAGGGTTTGCGAGGGCGTTGCGGGAAGGATGGGAGAGCGGGGGTCCGAGCCTGATCGAAGTACCTCTGTAGACTGGACCGCTCTTACATTCTTCAGCGGGACTGAAGAGTGTGTCCGAACATCTTCATTTAGTCATTTTGGCGAGTTCGGCCTTGATGACTTTCCCGGTCGGAGAGACCGGCATGGTGGAAACAAGAACAATCTGCGACGGACGTTTGTATGGAGCAAGATGGCGTGCGGCATATTCCGCAAGATCTGTGACCGTCAGTGGCGAGTCAGGCAAAGGCTGCACGAAAGCGACAACCTCTTCGTCTCCTTCCACTGATCTGCCAATTACAGCGGATTGAACGACTGCAGGATGAGAGTTCAACACCGCCTCGACTTCGGCCGGGTAGACGTTGAACCCATGGTGGACGATCAGATCCTTGGTTCGTCCAACGATGAAGAGGTTTCCGTCCTCCAAACGGGCAAGGTCGCGAGTGTTGAACCATCCTTCAGCATCGATAACGGCGGCAGTCTCCGCGGCAGCGCGATAGTAGCCTTTCATGACGTTGGGTCCGCGCACCCATAGTTCACCGGCTTCTCCCGCGGGCACTGGCTTGCGATCCGGCCCAACCAACTTGATTTCGACTCCAGGAAACGGTGGTCCGATGGAGGTGTCGCTGCGTGGAGCTTCGACCCGGGTCTGCGCAATCGTGGGAGAGCACTCCGTCACCCCATAGCCGTTGTGGAGCGGCATGCCGAAAAGGCTCTCTACGGCTGACTTGGTCGAGGGGTGGAGTGGAGCACCCGAAGATGAAATGATTCGAAGTGAAGGAAGCGTCAGCGACTCGACCCCTCTCATCTTTGCGTATTGGAGGAATTGAGCGAACGTAGCCG
Source organism: Candidatus Sulfotelmatobacter sp. (assembly GCA_049583505.1). Lineage (GTDB taxonomy): Bacteria > Acidobacteriota > Terriglobia > Terriglobales > Acidobacteriaceae > Sulfotelmatobacter. The sequence continues at coordinate 32,186 of JBAUVZ010000200.1, read as the reverse complement.
GGGCGCCTAGCATCACGGTCAAACGCTCCCTCTCCAGGGTCACGCGTGCGGTCATGGGATCAAAACGCGGCGACAAGCAAAGCGACGCACCGCTGAGCAAGGAACCCAGAAGAACCACTGAGAGGCCCACTGCATGAGACATCGGCAGAATGCAATAAACACGGTCCTCAGGTGTCAGTGATCGTATTTTCGCCGATCCGGCGGCGAGAAATAACAGGTTCCGGTGAGACAGCATGACGCCCTTGGGAAGGCCGGTGGTACCGGAGGTGTAGATCAAAGCGGCGACGCGATCGGCAAGGTTCGCATCTTTATTTACTGGCTCTGGGTCGACGCTCTCGTTCAGAGTCCCGACGCCAATTGCTCCCAAGCCATTCACCTCTAAAACGCCTGCAGCGTGCCGTTTGGCGTGGTCGGTGGCATGTGGCGATACGCTTGTGGTGTAGAGCACACAACGGGCACCGCAGTGATCGCGAATCTCGTCGATTTCGCGCGCTGACAGACGTGCATTTACCAGCACCGGCCATGCGTCGAGGCCGGCCGATGCCAACAGAATTGCTACGAACTCCCGGCAGTTCTCACCGACGATCATGACCCGGTCGCCCGGACGCACACCGGACTTGCGAAGCCACACCTGCGTCTCAGAGATTGCGGAAGCGAGTTGCCGATAAGTCCAGATGCCAGAGGTTTCGACCAGAGCGGGCCGGTCAGGCGAACGTTCCGCCCACGGTTTCACCACTTCGCTGATGCGGACGGGAAGCATCCTCAATATCGCGGAGGCCTGGTTCTCAGTGGTTGGCGCTGGAGCGATCATGTTGTGGTGAGGGTCCGAATCGTGCTTCGACGGCTATGATACGGCGGAGCGTTTTCGCTGGACTTCAGCATAAGACACTGGCATCGCAACGAAAGGCGAGGTCTCGGCTTTCTTCGACAACAGATAGTGCATCCAGTTGCGATAGATGCCGGCAGCTGAAGATTCCCAGGTGTTCTGCAACGCCCCGGCCACAACGGCCTCAGGAAAGAACACCAACTGCTCATCACTGCGATGGGCTAGAGCGGTCTCTTGAAACTCGGTGAGAAGTTTAGCGGCGGCCACGTCGAAGTATCCGAGTGGCATTGTCGGATATGTTTCTCTTTCCTGCCGAAGGAATCGCTTTATGTCTCTGCGGTATTCCTTCAACAGAGTCCGCGTTCCATACTCGGGATGACCCTGGAAATGCACGAACAGACTCTTCTTTTTCTGCTTCACAAACAAGTCCACGCCAGCCTGGGCTGATTTGGTCAGAACCTTATAACCACAAGAGGTCAGTGCGTCTTCGCGCAACTCGTTCCATCGAGAATGCGGAAATCGCATGGTCTGCGCGGCATACCGGGTGAGTTCGTGGTCACAGACTTTCGCCGACTCGAAGACGCCAAACTGTTTATCCCCGAGCGGGTGGCGGCGAATGCCGTCGCCGTGGAGAACGCCAGCGTGTGCCGCCAGACAGGACAGAACCGTTGAAACCGTATTGCGCTCGGCCCAGTCGAGAACCTCGGCCAGGGCGCACCAGTATGGTTCCTCTCGCAGGTCGGGCTGGCGCGGTTCGGTGCCCGTCATAATCACGGCGTCAAAATGGCTGTTCCAAAGATCGTCGATGCCATGGTAGAAGCTACCCAAATGCTGCTTTCCCCGGTGGCCGCGGGGAATCCTGGGCAGCGAGTAAAGCTTGAGACGCACAGGAATGTCTCGGGCAGCAGTTTCGAGAAGTTCCATGAACTGCATCTCGGTATCTTCCAGCGCGGGGTCTGGCATGTTGTTGAGCAGAGCGATTTCGATGAATTCCGTCCCCGAGTCGTAACGGCCATTCGACCGCACCAGGTGCAGACCCTTCTTCTCCGCCCAGCGAGGTGGAATCCGGCCTCCGTCAATCAGCAGAGCCATGACGTACCTCCCAAATCGAAATCGCGGTGATTCTCGCGAATCTCATGATGTTGTCTTGTCCAGTGCCTGGGAGAGGTCAGCAAGAATATCGTCGATGTGCTCGATGCCCACGCTCAACCGAATCATTTCCGGGGTCACGCCCACCTTCTGTTGTTCTTCGGGAGTCAGTTGCCGGTGGGTGGTGGATGCGGGATGACACGCCAGCGACTTGGCGTCGCCCATGTTAACCACGCGTTTGAACAGCTTCAGGGCATTGAAACACTTAGTCCCCGCTTCGAAGCCGCCCTTCACTCCAAAGGTCAACAGAGAACAGCGATGGGATCCAAGGTACCGTTGCGCCATGGGATACAGCGGGTTGTCGGGGAATCCCGCGTAGTTGACCCATTCGACTACGCGATGGCCGCGCAGGAATTCCGCGACTCTGCGGGCGTTTTCGACATGGCGCTCGATGCGAAGCGCGAGCGTCTCGACTCCCTGAAGCAACAGAAAGCCGTTGAAGGGAGACAGCGTAGCACCCGTGTTGCGCTGGCAAACCGTCCGGCAGCGGGCCACATAAGCGGCGTCGCCATAGTGGTCGACATAGACCACGCCGTGATAGGCGATCTCCGGCCGGTTCAGCATGTAGAACTTTTCGGGATGTTGCCGCCATGGAAACTTCCCACTGTCCACGATCATCCCGCCCAGCGTTGTGCCGTGGCCTCCCATGAATTTCGTCATGGAATGCACCACCACATCGGCGCCATATTCGATCGGCCTCAGCAGAATCGGGGTTGCGATAGTGTTATCGACGATCAGAGGCACTCCGTGCTTATGCGCGACGCGCGCCAGCCCCTCGATGTCAGCAACGTTGCCAGCCGGATTGCCGACGCTTTCGCAATAGACTGCCCGGGTGTTCTCGTCGATCAGTTTCTCGACGTCGTCGGGGTGGTCGCTCTTTGCAAAGCGCGAGCTGATCCCCCGCTTTGGAAAGATGTGCGCGAGCAAGGTGTAGGTGGCGCCATAAAGCTGGGGAAGGGAAACGACGTTATTACCCGACTCGGCGATATTAATGAGCGAGTACTCGATGGCGGCCATGCCGGAACTCACGCTGAGCGCATCCACCCCACCTTCGAGCGCGGCGACGCGTTTTTCAAGAACCCCGTTGGTGGGGTTCCCGATCCGGGTATAGATGTTGCCCTGAACATCCAGGTTGAATAAGGCGGCACCGTGCTCCGCGCTGTCGAACTCAAACGCGACCGTCTGATAGATCGGCACCGCAACGGCCTTGGTGGCGTCTCCGTCGTAGCCAGCGTGAATGGCGATGGTCTCTCTCTTCATGCGTGCATTCTTGCCTGAATCGGTTGCTATGATCCTTGGGAAGCTGCGCCGGCCTTTTCGCGAGGTTCCGGCACGCTCACTTGGTGAAGTTCGCGCCGGACTGGAACTGAAAACGACGCCGCCTTCCGCGAAAGCGACTTCTTCACCGCGCTGGTTACAGTACGGGCGGTGAAGCCCGCGCCAAAAGCGAAACGCATCACCGGTCCAAAGCTGTTTGCGGCCGTGATCCCGGCAAAATAAAGGCCAGGCATGGATGACTCGAAACCGGAGGAGAGCGCCGGCGCGCCGTTGACGACCTTGAGCTTTGAGCGAATCTCCTGACTGAGGAATTTCAGGCGACCAAGATCCACTTTGTAGCCAGTTGCGGCAATCACGTGCTCGGTTAGAACTTCACGCTCAGTGCCGTCTGTTGCACGAAGATGAAGGCGGACGCGGCCGTCCTGGATCTCGGCGCGCTGCGTCGTGCATCCCAGAAGCAATGGGACCCGTCCTATCACTTTCTCCTGCGTGAACCATCCACCAGAAGGCCCTAATATCCTTCGGACAGCCTCCAAACGGAGGCTCTCGGGAAGATAGTGAAACGCCGCGGGAGCGTCGGCACAGAAGCGCAGCCGCCAGCCGGGACCAATCCCCGTCTGCGGACGCCGGATTCTCTGCCACAAGGAACGAGTCTTGCCCACTTCAGGCTTGCCGTGGAATTTCAATGCCGTTCGGCGCGAAACCAGCTGTACTTCGGCGTCCGCCTCATGAAGCAGACCAGCCAGATCAGTCGCCGAAGAACCACCGCCGATCACAACTACATTGCGACCCCGAAATGGTTCCAGGTCGTGATGGCGGAAACTGTGCGAGAGGAACTCCGCCGGCAGATTTGCCAGTTCAGTGGGGACATGCTCGAAATGGGTTATGCCAACGGCGAGTACGACACGGCGGGCCGTCACGGTTTCGCCATTGTCGAGTCCCAGGCGAAATCCGTCCGGCAGTCGATCCAGGCTGGTGACCAGCTTGTCTTCCAGCTCGGGCACCTTCCGTTCTTTGAACGCAAGTCCGTACGCACTGAAGGTGTCGAGACGCACCGGAAGGCCGGCATCGGAGTATTCGATCCCCTGCTCCCCACAAAAATGTGCCAGGGTAAAGTCGCCGTCGGGATCGTAGATGTTCGAGGCGAAACCGTCAGATTTAAGGCACATGCCTTTGGGCATGTGCGCCCGCCAGCTGTCCATCAGGCGGCCAAAAATGCGGAAAGGTACGCCACGACTTCGGAAGTGCGCGGCGATTGAGAGTCCATAGGGACCCGCGCCAATAATCGCAGTTTCAAGCATAGTTATGAAGAACCCCTTCGGTCGTTTAGTTTTGGCTAGTGGTCGGCAAAACGGTCCGGACTAATTGTGGGAGGGTTGAAATAAAGGGAGGGTAACTACGAAAATCATATCATAATCCCATGGTCTGCCGCATCGAAAATACCGGGGTCGAGAACCGGCCGCTATCCCGTATAACATCCCTATTATGAATGACATACACGGACAACGCGCGGGTGGTCCTAGGCCTTGCTATCAAGCTTTCTGGCGACATAGGCAACCGCCTTGTTTACTGAGTCCAGGTTGTCCGTCGTGACCTCTTCATCCTCTACCCGGATGGCGAAACGCTCCTGCAGAAACGCCACCAGTTCGACGACACCATGGGAATCGATCACCCTGTCCATAAGTGGCGCGTCGTCGCGTAGCTCGTCGGCGCGTCCAAAAAGGAAGGTGTCTACGACAAAACCGCGGATTTCGTGCTCGATTTCAGTTGTCTGCATGGTTCAAATGCCTTCGCGGCGCCTCCCCCAAATGATAATTGTAGTTAGAAATTGAATTGCGAATCGGACAAAAGATATACGACGCCCATTATTCCAAGCATAGCGCCTCTTGCCTGCCTACTTGGAGACCGGATCGCCATCTTCGGGCACCAACGATGCCATGGCAGACTTCAATGCCGGAGCCTTGGTGCCACTCCTTGAGATTTCAGGATCCACCCGGTACGGACGCCCTTTGACGAAGGCGCGAATGGTGGCGATGAGGCGCGGCGAAGCCTGCGTTTGAATTCGATCGGTATCTCCGAGAGTAAGGGCATGGTCGAGTTTTTCCGGCAAATCCTGCTCGTCGGTCGCTACGATGACCCTGCCTTGGGCGCCAAAGTGTTCCGCGGTCGCGACCTGGTGGTCGTTGCGGGTCTCGTGAAAGTCCGCGCGCCGGGGCATTACGACAATTGGCTTCCCGAGTTCGAGCGCCGAGATGATCGATCCCATTCCCGCGTGCGCCACGATAACCTGAGCCTCCCGCATTACACGGCTGAATTCCGAAGGCTCAATCGAGTGTGTGAACTTGATGTGCAGGGGGCGAAACGTGGAACTCCCGATTTGGGCAAAGACATCAGATTGGCCTCGCAATCTGGCCCATTCGTCCACGGCACGGATCAGGCGGTCGAACGGCTCCTGGGAACCAACGGTGACGAAGATCATAGAACGGACCCTCCGTAATGGGGCCCGTCGGCCTTGGCCAGATGCGGCCATTGCGTGAGCCAGAGGTCCGCGTACCGGCCGACGCGTGATCCCGACATCGAAAGGTCCTCGATGTTGGCCATGCTATCGATCCAAATGGTTCTTGCCCCGAACAAACGTCCCAGCAATATGGCAAAGTACCCTGGCGCCGCACCCGTAGAGATGACCACACTCGGTCTTTCCTTCACAATGATCCAGGACAGCCGGAGCGCCAGCACAACCAACGCCAGCTTGTTCCAGCGCGTAGCATCGTTCACGGAATAAAACCTGCTTTCCGGTACCTGCGAGCGATACGACTCGATCACAGTGACATAGACGATCTCGGAATCCGCAAATGCCGGCACGACCCGCCGCAATTGCACCCAATGTCCACCACTGGAGGCAACTGCTAATACCTTGTCGCGATTTTGAGTTTTCTTTAATGGCATATTTCCCTCAGTGGCATGACCTTGAACGATTCCTGCTGGGCAACATCAAGAAGTGCCGCGGTCAGTTCGAGGACAAAGTCAGTTCGTTCTTGTGTCCGGTCTAGGTCGTGCATCAACACGATGCCCCCACCCTCTCTTCGCAGCCTGTCGGCCACTTGGTTCACGCTGGGCAGGACGTCATAAGTGTCTTTGGAATCGATGGTCCACCACCAGACAGGAGCGCCTCGGCGGCGGATCGACCAATAAGTGGGGAAGGTCATTTTGCCGTGCGGCGGACGGAACATTCCATTCGGTTGAATCCAGGGGGAAAGCTTTTTATATCCGGCATTGATGTCAGCGACGGCGTCCCAGGGCAACGCCTTCCACGCGTTAAGGTGCTGGTCGGAATGGCAACCGACGTCATGACCTTGCGTGACGACGCGCTCGACAATGTCCGGATGTCTCTGCGCGTGCCGGCCCAGCATAAAGAACGTAGCGCAGGCGCCGCGGCTCCGGAGCAGGTCGAGCAGTTGCGGAGTGAGCCCACCGCTTGGACCATCGTCATAGGTCAGAGCCAGGATTCGCTTCTTGACCACTTCTCTTCGAATGCGATTCATCCGATAACGCCGCCAGACCCAGGGCGAAAAGTAAACCGCCGAGCCCGCCAGTCCGATAGTCGCCGCCAGAGCCGTTGTCATCGTTCTTGTTTTGTGGATTTAGACCGCTTGAGATCCGAAGGAATTCAGGAGACTAGGCAGTGGCGCGCGACGTATTGTCTCGCTCCCATCCAGTGATCGCACTGCGCAGGCGATTCATGGCTCGATGCTTCGCGATGGTTGTAACCAGGCAATAGATCGCCAGCTTGGGCCAGAGCCGCGGATCTTTGAATAAACGAATCAGTGACTTGTCGTTGCACTCGCCCCGGTTTTGCCAAAGTCTGGGAAACCGGCTCGCGAGTTCGAATGAGCCATAGTGGGCCCGAGTCTTCGTAGCAATAAGATCGGTGATGGTCCGCGGCGGAAACACCGTGGACTTGACGGAACGAAGGGTCTCACGCTCTTCTTCAAGGAACTGGATGCGGACGTAACCATCGTCCGCAGTCAGCGTGGGAAACTCGCGAAACCGCCCGCGCCCCGCATCAGACAAGGCATATACCCCGGAACCGCCGATACCCTCCTGAGCGGAAGGAAGCTGAGACCGGATGGCAAACCAAGCGCGAACCGGCCAGGAACAACCAGTAAGATCGAAGTTTGGCGTCGGAGCGACAGCCAGCACGTCTCCCCGTTCCAGGCGGCGTGCCAGGATCCGAATCGTTTCCGCGCTGATGACTACGTCAGCGTCCGCGTAGATACGCGGGAAGCCTAGGGCGGCTTCGTCACCAAGGTTGAGAGCATGCGTCTTGCCCGCGATGTCCGTCTCGATGACTCGCACCGGCGGGACAAAACGGCGCGCCACAGCCGCAGTATCGTCAGTGCATCCGTTACAAACCACAATGATGTCCAACTCACCGGACTCGGCGCCGTCGGTCATCGCGTACAAGGTTCGGCCGATCACTGAACTCTCATTGTGCGCGGGTATGATGACGGAAATCATAGGTCACTCACTTTGGGCTGCACGAGCAGAGGCACGGGATCCCAGCACCCACTCTCCCTTAGAGAGATCGAAATGCTTTACAACCCTGGCAGGGTTGCCTGTCACGACCGAATACGGGGGGATGCTTCGCGTTACGACAGAATTTACACCGACAACAGAATTGCGTCCTATCACAAGCTCGCCCTCATTGCAGACAATGGCCGCTCCGAAACCGATCCACGCTCCATCCTCGATTCGGACGGTCCCTCCCTTCGTCGTTCCCTGAAGCGCTATGGGGACGGACACATCTTCAAACGCGTGGTTATGATCCATGACGAGCACCGACTGGCCGAAAATGACATTGCGTCCAATGTGGATTCGGTTTATCGCTAAGATCGTAACGTTTTGTCCTATCCGACAGTCGTCGTCGAGCAGGATTACGGGCTCACTGCTTTTCGGAGCCACGGGGACATCCAGGCGGCAATTGCGCTCGATCAACACCGAGTTACCTATTCTGATGTACCGTGCGACAGTTCGACGTATGTCGCATGAATAGTGGACCGAAAAGTGATGACCTACCGAGACGAACGGGTAAGTCCAGCGCAACCACAGGCTATGAAGCTTCCTGACCGCGCGCAGAACAGTCCTGACCGGATCTTCAAAGGAGTGGAGCTTAGATTTACTCATGGTTACGCCGTTGCCCAGCTCAAGCCCGGACGTGGTTAGTACGTCGGCTACTCCGCCTATCTCAGATTGCAATTTCGTCATCGCCTTTGCCAGCCCGCATTCTTTCTGGACGAATAGTTGACCACTCGCTCAATGTTGCCGGTCACAACCGAATTAGTACGTGGGAACATCTACCTTTCCAAAAGCGGAGGTGTGATCCACCATCAGGACCGAAGGGCCTTCTTGAAAACCACTTCCATGCATGGTCCCGCGCCCGCGACGGAAGCGATCTGCGCCAGCGGTGCTACAAATACCCCGCGTAACCCCTTGCGAAGAATCTTCAGCGGAAGGCTCGGGCGCTTCGCTTTTGCCTGAGGCGTCGGCGAGAAACCCAGCTTCTCGATCAGACTCGAGCAGACATATCCCACACTGCGCTCCATGTAAGAGACGGGGGGCGTCTTAACACTTACTTCCTCAAAACGAAGCTCGCTCATGAGGTAGCGCAGCGATCGGGGCGAAAAATGGGAGAGGTGTCGCGGCAGCTCAAGACCGAACCAATGGCTGCCAAACAGCCGGGCTTCCCAGGAATCGATGTTTGGCATCATCGCGTAGAAGATGCCACCCGGCTTCAACCATTCCAGCACCTTGGTTAAGAACTCGCGGGGAGAGTAGACATGCTCCAAGACATCAAAGCAGGTGATGACATCGAAGCTTGCGGGCAAAAACGGAGCCTTAATCGCGTCCCCCACAAAAACCTCTGCCCCTGCGGTTGCCCTGGCCCGCTCCGCTGTCGATTCCTCCATCTCGATTCCGTACAGCTTCCAGGCAGATCCCGTCATGGTGCTCAGGAAACCGCCAGAGCTGCAACCGATGTCAAGAATCGCTCCTCCAAGTTTGTAATGCGAAATCAAGGTCACTTGGTCTTTCCAGCGGCTGGGAGCAGACCATTCTCCAGCCATAACGATGGCTTTGTGGTAATCCTCGGTGTAGTGGCGTCCCATCTCCTCGGCCTTCGGGGGACTAGCGAGCCAGACGCCGCTACAGGACTTACACCGAATCAAGCGATACATCTGCTTGCGCAAATGAAATCTGTCGGGCGCGACCAGCAACTCAGCGATCTGCCCACTGCCGCAGATCGGACATGCTTCGGATCGCTGCCCGGTTTCTCCGGTCACGTTTGCTGCTGTTTCCGTGTCCATCTGAATGTCGAGTGCACTACTCATTCTGTTTCACCCATCGGTTTCACCCATTTCCCGCTTTGTTGATCATAGGTCTTGATGAGTCTTGCCGGGTTCCCGGCAATCACACTGAACGGAGGGAAGCTTCGGGTCACAACCGCATTCGCACCGACAACGCTGTTGCGTCCCAGGTTCAGATCTCCACGGCTGCATGCGATCACGGCACCGTAGCCGAGCCAGCAGTTCCGGCCGATAAATATCCGCCCGCCACCCGTGATGCCCTGCGCATGAATTGGCTTCTCAATGTCGGAGAACTCGTGGTTGTGGTCCATGATCAAGACAGATGGTGCTAGGAGCACATCGGCTTCCAGTATGATGCGATTCCTCGCAGATATCGTGCAGCGTCTCCCGATTCCGCATCCATTTCCAATCACAATCCTCGGCTCCGGTTCTTGGGAGCCAGGAGCAACATTGACCCAGACGTCGGGCGCCAAATAGACGTTATCGCCCAACTCGATATGTGGTGACACGGATCGTTTCAAGTCGCAAGAGTAATGAATCGCTACGCCCCGACCGAACCCAGCAAAACGATAGGTGCTTCGTAGCCAGACGCTGTTGAGTTTGGTTGCAACCCGCGAAAGCAGCGTTAAGGGATCCTCGCCAACCGTAAGACCACTTTCTCGATCAGCAGTCATGTCCTCTACCTGAGACATCGGCATCAGGGTCACTCCGCGCTCATTCGTCGAGGACGTAAGATATTCATAATCGCCGTACCCTCACGCCCGGTTATCGACTTAGTCAGCCACAGTGCCGGCCACACCGCCAGAATACATACGAGGAAAACCTTTCCCAGCTCCAACAAGGCCTGCAAGCGGTCACCTGAAATGATCGGGAGCGGTATCCGTGTGGCGATCGCGCCAACGGCTAGAACGCCAACGGTCGCCGCTGTTAGTTTCAAAGCATCGGGTAGCAGAGACTGCGGACGGAAGGCATGAAAAGTCCTGGCAATCGCGAATATCATGAATGCCATACCGATGAACTCGGTTACGGCTAATCCTGCCAGAACACCGGAGAAGCCCAAACGGCGCACAAAGATCACAATGGAGAGCAAACACGCAATGCGTAAGACTTGTCGTATGTTATCGAGGAAAGCGTTTCCTGACACTCTGTACAACACCAACCCAAGTATGGAGAAGGCCTGAAAAAATCCCGCAGTGCACGCCAGCCACAGCGCAACCCGCAACGACGAATCAGCTTGTCCCGTCCATGCAAACACCATCTTTGGTCCGAAAGCCGCAATGAACGCCAACGGAAATAGACATAATCCCAGGGTGACTTTGAACGATTTGGTAATCAGCTTCCGCATTTCTTCCTGGGAACCAGATGCATACACCATCGCGCCCCCCGAAAGAATGGATGGGAGGAAGGCATCCGACAACATCACTGCCGACGCAACGAGCCTTGTAGCAAGCGCATAAATGCCAGACGCATCGGGGCCAAATGCCCGCAGCACTGTGACCGGGAGGATGGAAAGGTAAAGCACTTCCAGAACGCTGACAAGTTGATAGCTGCCCGCGAAGCGAACCAGTTCAGGGATCACCTTTCTGGTCACGAACATCCTGCTTACGCGCACCTGCGGCAGGATTTTCTTCGAGCTGACATAACAACAGAGTACGAATCCGACTTCGGAAGCCGCCATGACCGAGGCCATGGCAAACAGGCCGTAGCCAAAATGCAGAAGAATGACAATCGCCACCGCCTCGGCCACGGTGAAGAAAGTCGCGAAGTTCCTGGCCAGGTCAATCCGGTGGCCGCCCATCACAATCGCTTCGTACACGGCACCGACATTGGACAGAACCATGATCAGCGCGAGTACGGAGGTCGACCTTGCCGCAGCATGCAGGAACTCAGGCGGCACTCCGGCTGCCCTCGCCAGTGCGGTCGAGAACCACGCCATGGGGATCAACACCGCCACTGACAACACCAGCATGGCGGCACAGCCCGTGCTCAGAAGTTTGTTCGCGGCCTCAAAGTCGCCATTGCCCGTCGCTTCCGCTACGTATTTTTGGAATGCTGACTTGATGCCCACGCTGCCGAAGCGCATATAGGCCGCAGTGGTCATAATGATCGACCAGATTCCATAGCCACCCAGCCCGAGATGGGCGATCACAATGGGAATCGTCACCAGGCGCGTTGCCACCTGCGAACATCTGGCAATCACTCCGAAGACGGTGTTTCGCCCCATGGTATGGGCGAGATTGCGAACTAAGGCGGGATTGGAAGGTGAAGATTTCATGGTATGACTATCAATCCCCAAGACCCTGATAAACGTTCTCTAATTCCCGCGTCCCCAAACCGGCCGGCTCTTTGAGCTGTGCGAGCATATCTGCTGCATGCGAAGGAACTCTCGGGGCCGTTCGGTTCAATTCCTTCTTCGGGCGAACCGCCATCGCCGCCGGGATCATGGCCAGCAGCCCGTACCACGCGACCATGGTCTGATCAAAATAGGAGATGCCAAAGAACGCAACCACATTGGCAAACAATGCCGACCCTAACCCCCAGACAAACAATGCCCTCTTCCTGTCCTTTCCAGCGGCGCGTCGGGCCCGTCCCAAATACTTGAATCCATAAATCAGAATCCCCAGAAGCAGGATGAACGGCAGAAGCCCGGAGTTTGCGCACACGCTGACGTACTGATTGGCTGTGTCCCACATTTCCCAACCCCAACCACTCGTGTCTTTTACGCCGAGGAGCCACCAATCCCCAAAATGGCGGATGCATTGATCGACCAGCATGAACCGATGCCAGGACGACGACCCACCTATAATGTCGATCCTGGTGATCAAATGCCAAACTGGATTTTTCAGCACTAGCTGGAGGCAAACCAGAGTAAGGAGAATCGCCCACCGCATGGCGCGCATCCATTGGCGCAGAGGCCACAAGCAAAGCGCCAGCACACCGGCCGCATAGCCCAACACCGGGGTGCTTGAGTTACAAGCTACCGTAATCACCGTAGCCGAAATGATTCCCATCACCGCGATCATGCGATGCTTTCTGGCCTTCCACCACAAGGCTACGAACAGGGGCAGCAGCACCGCACCAAAGGTTCCCGCCAGAATGGAATGGCCGAAAGGCCCCCGCGCGCGAAAACGATCGTCACGCACCGCGAGCGATGCGTAATCGGCAACTCGCGCTCCTCCCAGCATTGCATATGGGTTGTGCCCGGTCGCAACTTCGTATGTCATGACCACGGCAACAATGGCTGCAATGCAGGCCATGGTCTGAATCGTGCGCACCATATCTTCCTCGTCCCGGATCAGGAACCTCAGCAGGAAGTACACTCCGAAGACCGTATAGAGATTCCCCATCTGATTGATGACAGCTCCAGATGCCTGAAATAACAGAATCCCGTTCAGCGCCGTGAATACCGTCAACAAAATGACAGCGACATCAATCTTGTTCATTCCGCCGCTAAACAGTGCCCGCTTCGACCATAACGTGTCCTTCAGGATTCGGATGATCCCGAAAAGCACCAGAACCCGCAACATGAAAAAATGCAACGACCCGATCAGCAAAACCTGGTCCATGGGAGTGAGGATGGCGGCAAGGAGAAATGGAACTACCGCCTTGCGTCTGGGCAGGACGCAGGTCAGGATGCCCGCAATCAGAATCACGATGAGGACAGCGGGATGGAGGATAGTCTGTGCTACGCCTCCGCCGAATTTGAGCTGACCCGGTTTCATGATTTATGAGTTACCTTCCAACCTTCGAACTGCCGCCAATCCGTTCGCGGGAAATCCCCCGATGGCGGTCCACGACTTGACCAGCCCGCAGAATCGTTCCGGAATCAGGTTGGCTCCCGGGAAGATGGTGCTTAGTTCGTTCTTGCTTAGCAAACGGACCTCTTCGACGAGCTTGCGGGCTTGCACTGGGTCGGCACAAGGGCCCCGCCACCCGCATCTCCAGCGCTGAATGATCGCTGTTCGCAGGTGCAGCGGCATCCATTGCCAGCCCGGCACTTGGAAGTGCGGTTCCATGGGAAACCAGCGGTTGGGCGTCTGCACCCAGAATGCCTTGCCAACGCGTTGAATTTCCGCCGCCATCCGCCGCTGATTCTCGAAGGTAAAGAGATGCTCGATCACCGAGTTGCTGAACGCCACGTCGAAGCTGCGTTTGTCGAACTGGGCGAGGTCAGTTGCGTCTCCGGCGAGCGGCTCGATGTTTTCGTGCTGGCGCTTCTCCGGTACAAGGTTCAGGCTGAATATCTGAACATCGGCGCGCCCAGCCCAGCCACGCTGCGCCCAGAAATCGTTGGTGCCTCCAACATCGAGAATGCGCAGCGGCCGCGGCAAGGGCGCAACCAGCTCCTCAAACTGCTGGAACCTGCGCGCGCGGAGCTTGTTGGAGAACGATGTCGGGTTTTCGTCGTCCGCGAGCCACCGCAAATTGGGTATTGAAAATTCCATTCGACAAACCTCCTGCGCATTTCCGGATCTCGCGCTTGACTGATGACCCACGAAGCGACGCGGACTGGGGCGGATTAGGCCGGGAAATTCAGACGTGAACAACCAACTGAAAAAAGTGGTCAGGCAGCAGTTTGGATTGTCGCTGCGTTCGACTCACAATAAGACGATGCTGGAAACAAGAACCGAAACGAGTTTTAAAGAAAAGAGCAGGCTGTCTCTATTGCACAACTGCCGCGAGACCGGTTGGGGCTTGCGGTGCCACCCCATTGGCAAACTGGTACGCTCCAATTTGCCACGCTCCGGAAGTCGGACGGGCCACCGGGGTTCTGGCGGGCCACGAGACTGTGTGATCAGCCGTGTTGTACGTAACCCCCAGCGTGGTGTCGCTCAAGCAGGCGCTCCCAGCAGCGGCATTGATGCCGGAGATTGTAGAGCACAGCGATATCAGATTGGACGCCGTTCCGATGGTCGCGGCTGCCGTGGAATCGAGCGGAGCGAAAGGATAGGTCTCGGTGAAATTCAGATTGCCCGTGCCGTTGCCTGATCCAATGGGAGCACAGATCAGGGTTCCGCCAAAGTTTGTCGTGGCTATTCCGCCGCAGGTCTTAGAGTTGTTGGGAGTCGATGTGAAGCTGCCCGACCATCCGCTGTGATTTAGTACTGCTGGCCCCCCCGAGCTGTTGCTGGACACACCAAAATTGTTGTAGTCGAAAACGGTAGGGGCATTTCTGAGCCCGACGCAGATGTAACCTGCACTAGGGTCGACTCCGCATTCTTCCGTGTTCTGGAAATAGTAGTAGGTGCCGCCCTGACCAGCTCCTGAGAATGAGCTCGTGTCGTAGCCGTTGGGCTGGTACTCGTTCGTATTCACATTATTGAAGTAGTAAACGGTGGCCGAATCCTCTTCCACCTCCAGATTTTCCGCGTTGAGATTTGTACAATCGATTCGGTTGTTGTAGATGAGTTCGTTGAACGAGCTGGGCATGTTCCCGAAGATATGAATGCAGTTGCCGTGTGGCTCACTCCCATTGTCCGGGTAAAACGTGGTCACAATGTTCCTCATGGTGTTGTCGTGAAACAGGAAGATCGTCTCATCGTTGTTTGGACTCGAAGGATTGAAAACCACGTTAGCCAAGCCACTGAAATAATTACGGTATATATTGCCGGTATAGACGCCCCTACAGCAGTCTGCCCCTCCATCTGAATTATCGATGTAACCGTCATGGAAGCTGGAGCCCGCGTCTCGCGGCATCCAAAATAGCGCGCCTTCGTTCCCGGGATCGTTACTGGTGGGATAAGCCGTGTGCGTAACATTGTGGGCATAGAGATTCTTGAATTCCCAGCCAACTTCAGTGCTGCTGCCAACACCGAGACCCATGTTGACTGCAACATACGCGCAAGCGTTATTGGCATTCGCGCAGTTCGTCCCGCTGAAGTACAGGCCGGTGAATTCGATATTGTCCAGCACGAGATGACTGGCAGAGTGAGCGTTGTCATTCATCAGTGCACTGGAGTTCGAGTTGTACACAGAACTCCCACCGCCGTTGAAGATCGGACGCGTCCATGAGCTTCCCGTATACCAGCCGGGATCTGGCCCCATATAGTCGGGCGCTCCGCTGGCCCCGCCCCACGGCAGGTTTGCCGGCCAGCAGTGATAGTCGACGGTCACCCCACCTTTGAAAATCCACCCTTCGCCGGATCCGGGTGTGTGAGAGGCCGCCGTGCCTGTGGCGTTCGCGCAGGTCGGCATGTGTTGCCATGGGCTCGATTCCGACGTGCCGGCGTTCGAATCGCTCCCGCCGGCGTAGTCGATGAAATAAAACGAGGTCACTCCGTACGGGATACTTGCGGGGCAAGCGCCGGATGCAAACGCGGCACATGACCCCCCGGAGGCGGAGGCAAGTCGGGGAATTATGATGCCGACAGCCAAAATCAGGAGGGCGAGACGAATCACACGATTCATGACTGGGGGATCCCCTGTTAAACTCTGACGCTGGTTTGCAAGTCTGAGCACAGGGTATACCGGGCAAAAGCCCTCGCCAAGAACACACAAGGACATGCACCTTTTATGCACCAGGATCACGCGGGAACGGCCTGCCCGGCCTGGACTTTCGGGTTCCAGTTTTGGACTCCAACTTCCGTCAAAACTTCTCCCACGGTCAGAATCCGGCAACCCCTTCGCACTGCGCCGGAGACCACGAATTCCATCAGCGCGGGAGTACAACCAAACGCTGAAGGATTCGGACGCACATCGTGAGTGTAGAAAATCAACCAGGCTTTTCTCTTGATGTTTTCCACAATCAACTCTTCAGCGCGATCGGCCCCCTCGAGATCGCCATAAAGACTGTTGGCCCGAAGCAGGTTCAGATCGACGGCCGGCCCGTTGAAACCTGGAACAATGCCTCTCGCACTGTCGAGGTCGAGCCCCAGGGTTCGTTTAGCCTGGAGCGTGACATGGCCGAGTGGATACGCGAAATTCGGCGAGTCGAGACCGGTCACTTCCTCGATTGCTTTCCGGCCTTTCCTCACGTCATCACGGAACGCTGAACAGGAGACGGAGCGGCACGAAATATGACTGAAGGTGTGGCTGGCGAGTTCATGGCCCTTTTCGAGCAACGAATCAAGATCCTCGGGCCGGAACTGCTCCCCAAGTTCGTTCGAAGTATTCATCAGCCCGGCCGCCGCGTAGTAGGTTCCGCGAACTCCGAATTGCTCGAGAATCGCTCCGCCCGCCGAATAAGCCGTATGGGGGAAGTCGTCGAAAGTAAACGACACGATGGGGCCGCGATTCCCCAGAGGCACACTGCGCCGGTAGAGCGAACCGAGCACGCGGCGTCGCGCCGCACCCAGGCTGGATCGGACGCTCACGCCGGCGTCACCGCCATCGCGTCTTGCATAACCACGTTAATGACGCCGTCTTCCGGGACTTCTCTGTCCTTGTGAAACCTGAGGGACAAGACTCCGTCCCGGGTTCCTATTTCTTCCATGGCAAGATCCGCAAAAACCCGGCCCGACGGAGCGTTGCGCGGGGTTTTCCGGTAATTGGCGTAGAAATCTTTGCCGGTTTCGCCGATATATCTGCGGATCACATGGGCTAGAAACGCGTGTTCCACGCGCTTCGATTGAATGCGGCAGCTAAACATCAGATCGGTCATGCGGGGCTCGCGTCGGTCCACAATAGAAAAGCCGATCACCCCATAGCTGCCAAACCGGTCTTCGCAGCTCAGTACAAACGTATCCAGATGAGGGCGGGACAGAAGCTTCCTCAGCACCTCGCGGTCGTATCGATTCCCGGAAAAATTCATCTGGTTCGTACGTTGGGTCAACTCATGGACGCGCTCCAGATTCTCTTCGGTCATGGGACGGACCGTCAGATGAATCTGGCAGTGCCGGAGGAATGCCATGTAGTCGTTGCTGAAGCTTTGCGCCACAGTCTGTCGATTCGCTTCCACTTGATAAAGCTTGCGGCGCTCCTGGCTTTCGGTGGTAACCGGAACTAGCAGTTCGCTTCTTTCCGGCAATCTGCGATAGTGTTCGGCGTTCAGCACCCGCACCTCGGGGCAGGCCGCCTTGACTTCTGCCAGCTCAAATTCGGAGTCATCCATAAACAGGATGCTGTCCAGGCCAATGTTGAGCTGCTGGGCGATGATTTTGATTCCCTGACTTTTCGGCTGCCAGGAAATCTGCGGGCACAGGAAATACTGATCAAGCTGGAACTTCTTGATCACCTGGAGCGCGTCTTCTGCATTGTTCTTGCTAGCGATCGAGTGCAGAATTCCGCGCTGATCGAGCGTCTGGATAGTAACGGCAATGTCCGTCTTCAGCCGCAGCGGTTCCGGACCGTCCTCGACCAGTACCCCCTCCCATAGCGTGTTGTCGAGGTCCCATACCACGCATTTGACTTTCTTATCATTCTGGTCAGCCTTCGGGCACTCCGCCAATTCCGTCACAAACTCCATTAGGCCAAAGTAGAGCGTCGTCTCGTTGGCCTCGTCGTTAGGGGCCTCATCGTTAGGGATAAGATCGATCCCAAATGGTTGCTGAAGATCGATCAAGGCCGCAATTTCTTCCAATGGAACCCGGATACGGTGAAACCCCGGGGTCAGGTTGATCAATTTTTGGAACGGCATCATGGAATGTTCATCGGTCGCACGCATGGTCAGCGACAGGCGAACATTGTGCGATTCCGGGTTGTAGCATTCCAGAAGAAAGCAGGTGGGCAGAGTTGCACTGCCCGATGCCGGGCTTGCCGTTTTTTTCTTGAACTCGTAGCGCTTGGTTGTGGCGGCGATCTTTACCAGGGAGGGCAGCGGAAATCGCTGGAGCGCGCTCCCGATCCGGTGGTCTCTCGTTTCCAGCTTCTCCGCTTTTCCCGCGTCATGCAGCCGGATCGTCCCCGGGGTCCATAGTTTCCCCCAGCGCTTAAAGCGAATCTTCAAGAGGTAGGAATTCACGGCCGAAGGGGATTCTATTCTCACCATTCCATCGGCGAATCGCCGGCATCTCCCGTCCTGCCGAGGACTGTAAAGATCGCAGGTCGTAAAACACGTTGGCCACACACACTCCGTGCAGTGCTCGCTCCATGGGAGCACAGTTCGAGAGCGGATCAGTCCCTTGAGGTGTTCGAACGAACGCCTCACCTCGGCAGGAACTTGATCAAGACTCTCAACGCTTTGATTTGCTTCTGTCTCGTACATTCTGGCTGGTGGCGGTAAGTAGATGCGATGGCCGCTCGATCGATTCCCTCTATGCGGCTTTTCCGCTGGTCTCCAGTTGCTTGAACTTGGCTGCGCCCACCCACTGTAAGCAGGCGAGGCTTCTCTTGAATTGGGCAGCGGTGTGAAGCCTTTGCGACGGCGAGCACAGATAGACGAAGGCCGAGCCCAGCAGCCGGATCGAGTGATGGATGGCAAACGCAACCAGAAAACCGAGCCGGGCCAGCCCGCCGTGATGCTTTCGCCAATATTGCCAGGTGGCGCGATACAGCTCCAGATAGAAGCGCAGCGGCGCATTCGCTGAACTCGCTCCACCATAGTGAATCGCCCCCGCCTCGGCGAAGAAAACGACCGACTCTTCCGCTTTGCGGAAGCGATAGCACCAATCCACATCTTCTACATACATGAAGAACTGCGGATCGAGCAGGCCGACCCGTTCGACGGCACTACGGCGAACCAGAAGAAACCAGCCGTTCAGCACTTCTACGGGGGCCGTCGTTTTATGATCAAAATCCGACATCAGAAGTCCGCCAAACGAGCGGGACCCTTTGAACAGGGAATCGAGTCCTACCGCCCTGCAGAAGTTGTTCCAGACGGTGGGAAAGCGCATGGTGGAGCGCCTCACTTCTCCACTTGCGGCCAGCATCTTCGGCCCCACCATCCCCACCCCCGGATGGGCGTTCATGTAGCAGACCATGGGCGAAATGCAATCATCGATGAACTTTACGTCCGAGTTCACCAGGCAGATGTAATCTGACGAACTCTCCGCCATCCCAATGTTGTTGGCCTTGGCGAATCCGAAGTTTTCCCGGTTGCGAATCAACTTGAAATCCGGGAACATTTCCGCAACCAGCTCCGGAGTTCCATCGGTCGAAGCGTTATCGACGACGATCACTTCCGAACACATCTTCTCGCAGTGCTCCCGCAACGACCCGAGGCACTCTACGACGTACTGTTTGGCATTCCATACCACAATGACCACGGAGACTCGCGCTGGCCCAGCCTGCGGCTGAGGCAACCGCGGGGGGAGCGTACTGGATTCGGCTATCATCTTTGACATACGGAACTCGATTGCTGCAAACGGTAAGTCATTCCTTAACCAACCTGTCGGTACTGAGTCCGGGCGACCAGCGAAAGAACAACGCGTTGCGTGTGAGTTAGCAAGTACTCTGCCACACTGGATTTTCGGTTCGCCGAAAACGGCTCAAACGTGTGCGTAGCCTTATCCAAAAGGCTGTATCTAGAATCGATCAGGCTGGTCGGAGCGCTTAAGCTAAAAAGCATCGTCGCTGAATAGAGCCCTGGGGGTTTGCATCAGGATTTGCAGGTCCAGCCATAAAGACCAGGTGCGTACGTATTGCAGGTCCAAGCGCACCATCTCGTCAAAGCGTATCCGGCTGCGCCCTCCAATCTGCCACAGACCGGTGATCCCCGGCTTGACCTCGAGCACGCGGCGGCGATGCCATATGTCATATTCCTGGCACTCGTACGCGATCGGCGGTCTGGGGCCCACCAGAGACATGTCCCCTCTCAGCACATTGACAAACTGCGGGAGTTCATCCAGGCTCGTACGTCGCAGAAACCATCCGATGCTGGTGATTCGCGGATCGTTGGTCATCTTGTAAACCGACTTGCGTCCCCCCTCCGCCCCGCCATCGTGATCGCCTTTGATCACCCGCTTCATGAATTCCTGATGGATCCTGCGGTCATTGTTCGCATACATCGACCGGAACTTAAGAAAGGTGAAGGTCTTGCCGAATTGGCCAAGGCGCTCCTGCTGGAAAAGAGTCGGCCCCTTGGAACTCAGCTTGACCAGCAAAGCGACTGCCAGAAAAACCGGGGATAACAACAGCAGCGCCATCGCACTACCCACGATGTCTATCAATCTCTTAACGATGCGGCCAAGTTTCTGCGACTGGTTGCGATTCACAAAGTCGGGATACAGGGTCGGATTGCCGTGCGTACTCTCCTGATTCCACTCCTCCGGGAAGACGTGCATCGACATGCTGATCTGGCTGAATTTCTCCAGGCTCAAATTGTTGCGCAGGGTCTCGCTCACCCGGCTCATCATGGTGCCCAGAATCGATTCCCGATCGTCGGCGCTGATGTCGGTAAACATGACACCCACGATCGAATGAGTCTTGTACCAGCCCGTGACGTCGGTCTCCCGGGTGGACAACGACAAGGCAGAAAGAATTTTGCCCAGCACTCTTCCGTTTCTATCTGAGGGCAGGCAGTGCCCCGCGTCGAGGAGCATGAGCAGGAACGGTTTTCCCGAGCGCTCCGTCCTCTTTCTCTCCAACGCGATCATTCGGTGAAAGGGTTCTTCCCCCAGTACGCTGTAGGTTTGACCCGCCACGGGCAGGCCCCGCGGAGGCGCCACGGGTGCACTGGATCGACTTAAGTTCACAACTCTCACAACTTGTCTCCCTGGCTCTGCTCCACTTGTGTCTGAAGCTGGAACGAATAAGTTACCGATTGGCTGGGACATCTGAATATGCGGAGTCGAGGGAGAGGGACGGTTTTACACAGTCTTCGGCCGGACTATCAATCCCGGTACTCGTCGACTGTTCCTGGTGGGGAGAGTGGTCGACCCGTGCCGGCTCGCAATGCGGAAAATAGTCTTGACCCTCGGAAATGGTACGGTGCGACAGTCTTCCCAGGCGGAACTCCCGATGGAGACTGGAGAGCGTCCTGTTCATGTCTTTCTTTGCCACCACCAAACAGACGGTGAACTCCGAGGAACCTTGAGCGATGGCGATGATATCCACGCCTTCCCGGTCCAGTGCTCCAAAAGTCCGGCCGATAGTTCCCGGAACCGACCTCATGTTCTGACCGACCACCGTAACCATCGCAACGCTTGGATCGAGAGTGATGTGTTCCAGCGGTTCATGCGCCAGCTCATGAGCAAACTCATGGCGCAATGCTTCTACTGTGCTCTTGGCGAGTGCGGATGGAATGACCAAGCACAGGTCGTTTTGCGAAGAAGCTTGTGAGATCAGGAGCACGTCAGCTCGAGCCGCCGCCGTGGTCCGGAAGGTGCGGCCCAGAACATCTTGTACCTCGGCCAGGCCCGGGCCGCCGACCGTGATCATTACCACGTCGCTGATCGCAGTGAGCGCCTTGACTCCTCCGACTTTCGGCGGGCCCGCTGGCGTAATTTTCGTTCCCAGCCGTTCCGGTGCAAACGTGTTGCGGATCCAGAGGGGAACGCCGCACTGCATTACTGCGCGGAGAGTCTTCGGATGCAGCACTTTGGCACCGAAGTACGCCAGCTCGGCAGCCTCGCGATAGGAGACTTCGGGAATCGTGCAAGCCTCTGGCACAAGGCGCGGATCAGCGGTCTGCAACCCGTCTACATCCGTCCAGATGATGACTTCATCCGCCTCGAGGAGGGCGCCCACAATGGTTGCGGAATAGTCCGAGCCACCCCGGCCCAGCGTGGTAAGCACGCCGTCCGCCGTAGCGCCGATGAACCCGGTCACCACCGGAACGATGCCTTGCCGCAAGAGCGGGCGGAGGCGAGCTTCGCAGCGTTCCCGCGTCACGTCCATGCATGGGTCCGCCGCGCCGTGGCACGCGTCGGTGACCACCAGTTGCGTGGCCTCGATCGCTTCGCTGGCTACTCCGCGCTCGGCCAGTGCCGCCGCGACCAGTAGGACCGAAAGGCGCTCGCCCAGACTCGATATCAAATCCCGAGTCCGCGGTGTCAGCTCGCGCAGCAGGATCGTGCCCTGACAAAGGCGGTCGCCAGCTTGCAACAGTTCCGTCATCTTGCGCTGGACACGGCTCCTCTCCGTAGTCGAATGGATCAGTGCTTCGGCTGCTGCCTGGTGCCGCTGGTGCAGTCCCTCGAAAATCGCGGCCACCGCTTTGGAGTTTCCTATCTCCGATTGGCGGGCGGCCTCAACCAGCTTGTTGGTCACGCCGCTCATGGCGGAGACCACCACCACCACATCGCCATCCCGCGCGGCGGTTCGGATGATCTCAACCACCCTCCCAATGCAGGAAGCGTCACCTACAGAAGTACCGCCAAACTTCATTACGCGAAGCGGTTTCTTCCCTGAGCTGCCGAGCCGGCCGGGAACAGGACGATGCTGCGGGAAGTGCTCAGAGAAAAACCCTGAAGCCCGGCTGGGCAATCCAGCGCGTGTGGTTTGATTCTTTAACGGAGTTGTCATAGGCGTGGAAGGCGTACTGCTGAAAGAGTCGGGACCGGCAACGAGGGAGAATCCAAACCACCCTTTTTCCGGAACTCGCGCAGACATGCGCGAAGCAACTCGGGCTCTTCCCAGGGAACATCATGATAGGCCGAGCTCAGAAACGTACTTTCTGGATCCCTCGTCCACTCTTGCGGAAAGAGCGCGATGGTATCGTTCTCAGTGACTTTCGGGGCCGCATGGACCGCCTCTCCTGAAACGGCTGCATACAAAGCTGCGGGAAGATCGCGCCCCGGACCTAGAGTCAGGTGTCCCACTTGCGTGGCTCGTGGATTAATTTCGATGAGGTACGCATTTCCCGTGTGTGCCTCCAGCATGAAGTCAAATCCCTGCAGGCCGGAAAGATTAAGTCGGCGAACCATGCTCTCGGCGGCGGCTGACATTTCCGCATTTTCGATCAAGCGTAGTACGCTCGAGGGCCCGGCGGAGTCCCGTTTGTGGAGCACTTCGAAATGAAGGCTGGCCAGGACAGTCCCCTTCCAGCACGCCACGGCGCTGGTGGCTTCGCGGCCAGCCACAAATTCTTGGGCATTCACCACGGATCGCCGCCGAAACAGCGAAGGCCACAGCAACGTCTTGTCCCGGTTTGCTAGAGCCCGCTTAACCGCCCGCGGGAACAGAGGAGGAGCCTGCAACGCCCGAAAGGCTCGTTCGGCCTCCTCGATCGTGTGGACCACCCTTACGCCGTCGCCGCCGGACGTGCCGTTCGACTTCAGGACCGTCGGAAAACCCATTCGGCTCACCCATGCTTTGAGGGCTTCGGCGCTGGCGATCACCGCAGTCTTCGGGGCGCGGACACCCTCTTCCTGGGCCAGTTCGATAAACGCGGTTCTGGCATACACTACCGGGAAACTCTCCGGCATACCGAGAGAACGTTCGATTAGTGCTGCCATTTCTCCGCGGCGCCCTTCTCGCTGGTGGAGGCGGTGCAAATGGGAGGTCGCAAGGTCGTCTCCGGGTACGATCAAATCCGGCTTCGTCACGGCGATGGCGTGCGCGAAAGACATCAAGGGTGTCAGGCCCCGGTATCCGTAGGTTCGGCGCACCGCGCTGATTTTGCGTAGCGGATGTCGAGAGGGGCAAACCGCATCGACAGTGCACCCGGCGTGGGCCAGAGCCATCCCCAGCCGGGCCGTCGGGAACCAGTTGGACGTCGTGGCGATTAAGACGGTGGGCTTCACCTTTGTACCAGCCTCCCCGCCTCGTCCCGCACTGCCAGATCGGGATACAAAGGCTGATTGCCCGGCATCTCCGAAATTTCATGGTCGCGTTTTTCCGGAAACAGGTGGAAGGAAATGCTCACTTGGTTCAATTGCCGTGAGCTCAGCCGGCTGCGCAGCGCGTCGCTCACGCGGGTCATCACGGTCGTCACAACCGAGCTTCCTTCCTCGACCGTGATTTCCGTGAACATCACGCCTACCACGCAATCGTCTTTGTACCAACCCGTCGCATCGGTTTCTCTGGTGGTCGCCGCCAGTGCAGACAGTATTTTCCCTAGCGCCTCGCCGTTCCTCTCTGCAGGAAATTGGGTTTCCATTTCGACCAGCATCAGCACAGAAGGCTTTCGGGAGCGTTCCGCCCTCTTTCTCTCATGCCAGATCACCCGGAGAAAGTCTTCCTCACGCAAAATGCTGCGGTCCGCCACCAAAGCCGGTCCCGCTGGACGTGGACTCAAGTGCGAACCGTTGTTGGAGCGACGTACGTTCATGACTCCCTCCGCCTGTTGTTCCGCTTCTCAGAGCGGATACAGTAAAAAAGCTGCTTTACGTCTTGGGGATAGCCAGGATCAGAAAGGCGGCAGCCGCCTCGCTTTGCGATCGCTTACTTTTTGGCGCGGGGGAACTCGGGGGAGGATGCAGCCGGACCGTATCGTTGATAGTAATCGCTGTGAGCCACGTACGTGGAACCGTTCACCAATGCACCTAGAAGCTTCGAAGTCTCAAGTGCTTCCAGCCCGCGCTGCAGCTGTTGCTTCTCGGTGATGTTCTTTCGTGTAACCAACACGATTCCGTCCGCCAGTCGGGCCCAGATGCTGGTGTCGGCCAGCGGCAACACCGGGGGAGAATCAATGACGATCCAGTCGAACCAAGCCGTCAACTGCTCCATCAGCGGTGCGAGTTTCCCGGACTGCATCAACTCCAGCGGATTCTCCGGTGCACTCCCCGCCGGTAACACCCATAGCCCCAGGGCGTCGAGCCGGTAAACGTTCATGGTTCCGGTGTCGCCGCGGAGCCACTCGCTTAAACCCGGAACTCTGCCCAAGCCAAATTTCTCGGCCACCGTCGGCCTCCGCAGATCGCCCTCCAGCAGCAGCGTCTTATGTTGTTTTCTTCGGGCCAGCGTACAAGCCAGGTTGGCTGCGACCGTGCTCTTGCCTTCCTGGGGAATCGTGCTCGTAATAAGGACCTTCTTCAGTGGCCGGTTTTGCCGAAGCTGTCGCAAACGAACCGCCAGGAACCGAAACTTCTCGGCCCCGAGGCTTTGCTCTTCTCCGACGGAGACCAACCGGCTGTTGGGTGGTATGGAAACCGGCAGAGACGGAAACTGCTCCAAGGAATTCGCGTAGTCCTGGCGATCATAGTCCTGGCGATCGAGGCTCGGCGCACCTGCCCCTCGCCTTTTGCGCTCCGCGGCCTGGAGCAGGTCGGTCGCGACACAGAGGGTGGCTGGTTCCGTCGTGGATGGTTCCGCCCCGGCGGGTTCCGCTTCAGATCTTTGTAATGCGTCAAATATATGGCTCATGATTTATGTCTCACGGTTCAGTCACTCGGACCGGCGGATACGCGGGCGGCCAGTTCCTGCTCTCGTGCTTGCTCGCCCCGCAGGTGAGTGTAAAGTTCAAGCAGCGTCCTGGCCGCTTTCTGCACATCGAGTTCGTCCGGCGTTTTCTTTCTTTCTGCCCGGGTGGTTTGAACCCCGAGGCGGAAGTCGGTTGCGATCGCGTCGATGATGTCTGGAGTCACTCTCGCGGCCTGCTTGGCATAGGCTGCAATCAATGCGTTCTCGCAGATGGTGTTGATCAGCCGGGGAAAACCCCGAGAGTGCCGATACACCGCTGCAACCGTCTCCTGCGGAAACAGGGTTGCGGGGTTCGGACTCCCCGCAAGTTGGAGCCGGCGCTCGATATAGCCCTTGGTTTCGTTCAGATCGAGCGATGCTAGATGAGAACGGAGGGCAACTCTCTGTTTCAGCTGCCGCAGCTCGAGGGAGTCCAGTTTCTCATCCAGTTCGGGCTGCCCGACCAGAAGAATCTGCAACAACTTCTCGTCCGCGGTCTCCAAGTTCGTCAACAGCCGGATCTCTTCCAGGATGTCGGTCGATAAGTGATGTGCTTCGTCGACCACTAACACCGTCGTCAAATGTTTCTCGCCGCGGGAGACCACGTAATCTGCCAGCTGCAGCAGGAGCTCACTCTTGTTCTTGCCCGCAGCCGGCAGTCCGAGATCCCCGGCAATGTACTGCAGGAACTCCAGGGGAGACAGCCGTCCGTTAAACACGTACGCGTACTTGACGTCAGCGCTTTGCCGGAGCGACTGCAGCAGGCACCGCAGCAGAAGAGTCTTGCCGGTTCCCACTTCTCCGGTTAAGACGACGAACCCCTTGTGCCGTCGGACGCCATAGTAAAGAGCGGCCAGAGCTTCGTTGTGTCTCCGGGTGGGAAACAGGAACGTAGGATCCGGGGTAATCTCAAACGGATTGCGCTTCAAGCTGTAAAAGGCTTTGTACATATTTAATATCGCTAACCGCGCAGGTAACTGAGGGCCGATCCCAGCAGAATCGCGACCGACACGAAAACTGCCGCCGCCCATCCCAGCCACAACCGTCGGCGCTCAGTTTGCACTTCCGTGGCAGCCGCAATCGCTGGGATTTCCGAGATCACCGCAATCGGCAGCAGTTTCTGCAGTTCCTTTTCGTCATAAATACGGTCATCCATCATTTCGAAGGCCCCGGCCACGACGATGCCCAGCGCCAATCCGATGCCCAGACCAATTGCACAAAACTTCAGGCGATTCGGGAAGTCAGGTCTCAGCGGGAGGCTCGGAGGATCAATGATGCGAAAGCGTTCCCCCTGCTGCAGCAGTTCCATGCTGGTGGCCATCGCCGACTCGTTTTTCTTCTTCAGGAGTTCATCGTAGTTCGCTTTGGACTGCTCGTACCCACGGGTCAGATCGGAAAGCTGCTGCTCGCGCACCGGCTCCTGATTCAGCCGGGCCTGGTAGTCCGTGACCTTGGTCTTCAACTCCGCGATTCCCCGTTCGCGGTTGGCAATCTCGACGCGGTTCGCCTGGAGCTGACCTTGCAACTGCACCATCGGGGATGACGCATCCCTCGCGTCAGCCGAGTCCGAAGTCGGGGCAGTGGGGTCGGACTGCGCAGCGGAGGCCTTGGCTTTCAAATCGGCGGCGATCTGGTCCCTCATCCTTTCGGTCTTGGCGATCTGCTCCTCGAGCTTACGAACGTCAGGGTGGCGGTCCGTGTAGCGCGAACTGAGATCCGCCAGTTGCGCCCTGAGCTTTTCCAACTCCTCATCGAGCGCCGGTAACCCCGCCGTGGTGCCGCTTGCGGTCTTTGGCGAGCCCTGCAGCGAGCGGTACTGATTCACCAGTGTTTCCAGGTAGACGCGCTGTTGGTTGGCCGTATTCAGCGCGTCTTCTTCGGTTTGCAATTGGGACTGCATCCCGGCCAGAATCTGCAGGTTGCTTCCCACTTGTGCTGGCAGTTCCCCTAAGTGTTGCCCCTTAAACTCGCGAATCTTCTCTTCCTGGTCAGACAAAGTCTTCCGGGCGGTCTCCAATTGGCCTTCGAGAAACTTGGTCGTGTCTTCCGACTGCTGCTGGCGCACTTCCAGGTTCTCGCTGATGAACAGGTTGGTGAGTTCGCTGGTCACGCGCTGGGCAACCTGGGGATCGCGCGACGAGTAGTAAACGTTAAAAGAGCTGACCCGGCCCTCCCCGTCGCGCACCAGTTCGATTTCGATGTCCTTGCGCATCCGCTCGACCTTGTCGTCGGGCGTGAGTCGGCCGTGCGCATCCGCGTACAGGTTCAGCTGATCGATGATGTGCAACAAGCGGGTACGGCTGAGAATCTGCTGGGTGATGCTCCGCAAGCGGTCCTGCAGATCATCGTTCACGTTGGGCGTGACGTAGTCCTTCGGCATGGTGGGCTGCTCCACCAGAATCAATGTGCCGGAACGATAGCGTGAAGGCAGAACCCAGCTTGCGCCCCACACTGCGAGCCATCCCAGAAGCAGCGGGATCAGGAACTGCATGTGACGGCGCCGGACCATCCCCAGGTAGCGCGGGAGGTCGAACCCGTCCGATTTTTGTTCTTCGAGATCTTCAACCATAGTTATTGTCCTGAAATCATCTTCCCAACGGTCTGGCAAACTGATAGGAGATGGAAACCCACTCCCGATTCGTATCCGGATTTGCAGAAATGAAGCTGTAATCCTGGTGCAGCCGCGTATACCCCACCTGTAGATTCAGATGTTCGCCCACTTGTCGCTGCAGCGCGGCACTTCCGCTAACCGAATGCCCGCCCAAAGCAGAAACCGCCAGAACGCCATTGTTTGCATACGTTCCGGCCAGCGCGGCGCTGAAGTTGCGTGTGATCTGTTGCCGTGCCGACGCATTCGCGCTATCCAGTTCGACGGCCCCAATCAGCCCGCCGCTGCCGCTGACACCGTGGGAATAGCTGAATGCCATGGTGGTGTGCCGCGTCTGCCAGTTCAAGCTGGCGCCAGCCGCCGGAGACCAGGATTGCAGGGCCGGAACTGTCGCCGGGGTCGTGCTGGTGTATTGCAGGCCCGCGCTGTAGTATTGCGGACCGCCGAACAGTGAGAACGAGAAAGTCGGAGCCGGATAGAACGTGTAAAAAAGGAAAGCGCCATGAGTCTGCGTCTCGTTCGTCCCTCCGGTTGGGTAAGAGAGCAGTTGCTGGTACTGATACGTCATCCCGATGTAGTGCCGCGTGGCAAAGCGGTGACTGTAGAAGGCCGACCCTCCCCGCGAAGCGGCATCGTAGAGGCCGGGCACCTCGCTTGAGTCCGGGTAGTGCAGATTCGTAAACGTGCCATTCGCCCCAATCATGGCGTTCGCGCTGAATTGATAGGTGATCCCCGCACCGCCGTTATTGCTGAGCCGGTCGGCCAGCGGCGCAATTACCGAATCGTTGACGCC
Organism: Candidatus Sulfotelmatobacter sp.; assembly: GCA_049583505.1. Lineage (GTDB taxonomy): Bacteria > Acidobacteriota > Terriglobia > Terriglobales > Acidobacteriaceae > Sulfotelmatobacter. The sequence continues at coordinate 3,012 of JBAUVZ010000200.1, read as the reverse complement.
CTGCGTGGCACCCGACACTGCAACGGCCAGGCCTTGATCCGGCTGATTAAACACATTGGACGACTTTTGAAACGAATCGCGCAGGCTGACCGTCACATGTGGACTCAACCGGTACTGGAAATCGAGCGACAAATTCTGATCCGCCTCATTGCGTGAGCTGGTGCGCTGATAGAACGTGAAGCCCGGCGCGTAGGTCAGCAGCGCGTGCAGCCGCGACGTCGTCTCATCCACCGCGATCGTCGGCCATACCGAATAACTTAAGTCACTCACCGGGTTAGTGCTGGTCGCCCCCAACACATTGTCGGAGTAAGCCGTATTGAAGGTGACGCCGCCGCGCAGATAGTTGGCTCGTTCCTCGGAAGTAAAGGAAAGCGGGTAGGCTTCTCCGCTCACCGGAGGAGGAATCAGCATCCGGTCTGCATCGTTGTCACCATTTACGAAAACGCCAGAGATGGGGCCAGTCGCCGCCGGCACTGGAGCGGTGTGTTGCTCCTCCTGCGACCAAACCGGCACGCCGGCCAGCAGGACCAATCCCAAACAAAATGTAATGAAGCTTCTCATAGTTAAAGAACCCGGTTGTGGAACATGCTTACGGAACCTATTTACGGAACCTAATTTACGGAATAATGATCGTGTCGCCGGGCTGGAGCTTAATGTTCTGCGACATATTCTTGCCTTGACCAACATCCTTGTAATTAAACGGAATGCGGGACTCCCCAGTGGCGCTCTGCCGGAGAACATAGATGGATTTCTGTTTTGCGAAATCGCGGAAGCCACCAGCCAGCGCAATCGCGTCCAGTACCGTGAGGGAATTGGCGATCACGTATGATCCCGGGCGTACCACTTGCCCCAGAATGTTGAATTTCTGGCTGTTGACTTGCTGGACCATCACCGTGACTTCCGGCTCCGAGATATAGTTCTTCAACCTGCCGGCGATGTCTTTTTCCAGCTTCAAAGGAGTCAGTCCGGCGGCCTGTACTTCCCCGACCAGCGGGAGCGAGATTTTTCCGTCCGATCGGACGGGAATCGAGCGCGAGATATCCGGTTCCTTCCACACATTGATCGCCAGCACGTCGTCATTGCCGATTACGAAACTGTTGTCGTGCGGCTTCGCGGCAGAGGTGTCCGAGTCGTGGCTCGGTAAAGCCGATCCTGCAGATGATTTGGCGAGAGTTGTGTTGCCTCCCGCAGGGGCTTGCGCGCCGAGCGAACTGGAGAGAAGAACGCAAACCAGCGGCGTGCCAACCAGAAGCACGCTCAGTCGTTGACTCCATCTTTTAGGGGCGTTCGTGGTCATAGCTACTCCTTTGCGATTGTGTCCAGACGTATTCCGAGTGGCCGGTTCAACTTGCCTTCCCGTCGTCCTTGATTTCGTTGCCAAACACCGAAAACTCTTCAACCGGCGGCGGAGAAAGAAAGGGCTCTGGAGCACGCATGTGGTATTGATCGATCTTGTATAACAAGGTGCGATAACTAACTCTGAGCAGTCGCGCAGCTGCCTTGCGGTTCCAGCCAGTTCTTTTCAAGGCAGCCCCGATTGCAGTTTGTTCTGCTTCCGACTTGATACCCTGGATCAGTGACGTCAACGATTCGGGTTGGGGCTGCTTCTTCCCGGATTCTCTCTCTTCGAGCGGAGTCGCCACCGATCTCACGGCCTCTGAGCGGAGAGTACTGTCGGCGCTGTCCGCCGACTTTAATTCCATCTCACCGAGAGTCAACTCCTGGTCACCAGCAACCAAGTAGCGTTTCACGAACGTTTCCAGTTCCTCCAAGTTTCCCGGCCAGGAGTAATGCCGGCAGGCGTCAAGCGCAGTGAGCGAAAATTCACGAGGAGGCAGGCTGTAGTGCTTGGCCAGTTTGTGCATGAAGCACCGCAGCAGGATTGCAATCTCGTCCCTGCGCTGGCGCAACGGGGGCACATGCACAGTAAAGGCGCTCAGGCGGTAGTACAAGTCTTCCCGAAGTTTCTTCTCGGCCAAAGCCCGCTCCAGGTTGGCGCTGCTGGCCGCAAGGATCCTCACATCGGTCGGGATTGCGTCGGCACTGCCTGGCCTGTGGAACTCGTCGTTTAATACCTGCAGCAGTCTGGATTGAAGTCCCGCAGGCATCTCGGCGATTTCGTCTAGGAAGATCGTGCCCTTTTCGCCCACTGCGAACTTTCCCAAACAAGTGCGGCGAGCACTGCCGGAGGAAGCAGGTTCCTCCCCAAACAGTTCGTTTTCGAGCAGAGCTTCCGGCATTTCCGCGCAATTCACTCGGACGAGCTTGAACCCGGAACGGACGGAGAGCTTGTGAATCAGACTGGCAACCGTGTATTTTCCGCTTCCCGCCTCTCCCAGAATGAGCACTGGGACATCGGTTTGCGCCAGGAGTGCGGCCTGGGCGCGAAGTTTCTGCATCATCAGGCTGGCGCTGACGAAGAATGCGTCCGGGCCAAGTTGTTCGACATTTTCGCTGACGGTGTCCGCCTTGCCGTTTCCTGCGGCGCTTGCTTCCGGCCCCAGATGCCGCCGGATCACCGACTTGAGCTGGCGCTTGTCCAAGGGTCTGACCACAATCTCTTCCGCGCCTAAGCGGGTTGCTTCTTCTCCTCTGGCAGCATCCTGGAGATAGCAAAGCACGATGACCGGAAGGTCGGGGCGAAGCCGGTGCAACCATCGCAACAAGTGCAGGCTGTCGGTGTCGCCACGAGGAATGTCCAGCAATAGCAGGTCGGGCACCGCGCCGGATTGCACCCGCTCCATGGCATCCCAGCCACTCGCCACGGCCTCCAGTTGCCAGGAATCGGATTCTTCGATGGACCAAAGCAGACGAAGAACGGCCGGCTCCCTGCTTACGACCAGCAAGCGAACTGTTTCGATTTCCGTCAAGAGTGAGTGGGTCCTTACCAAGGGTAAAGAAAGCTTTTTCGGGATAACTTCAGACCGGTTCGACTTCGTATCCTTCCACGCGAACCGCCAGCGAGCGCTGGATCGCATCCACGGAAATGACCAGCGTGCGGTCTCCATTGCG
>JBAUVZ010000199.1:0-55081 GCA_049583505.1 Candidatus Sulfotelmatobacter sp. | reverse complement strand
CAGGGGAATCGCGGGATCGGCCATCGACTTCCTGATTTGCGCTGTCGCCCTGCGGCGGGAGTGGCAAGTGTTTACTTCCGACGGCGATTTTGAGGCGTACAGCAAAGTGTTGGCGGTGAGACTGTATAAGGCATGATGGGAGAGCTGCAGCCGCTGCGGCGGCATCATGACGCGGAATGGGAGTGCTACCGGTGCGGGAGTTGTGGGAGCACGAGCGGGTGCAGCTAGAGGAACTGTTCATGGGCTGGGCCTCGGACCCGGCCCATGAGCTATAAGGCAATGGCCGAGGTCGGTTGATGGTGACGTCATAAATGGCGGCGGGCAAGCCGAACGCGGGGTTTGAGTCGGCGCTGCTTCGCAATTCTAAATCGGCTATGTTTGCAGCGGTCGAGATTCACAACAAACCGATTTTCCCGTACCGGTATGAGGTGTGCACGCTGTTGGTCGTGAACGCTTGGGAGCTCGCCCTCAAGGCCTACATTGTTGGGAAAATGCGTTCGGTCAAGCTCGTCAGGGATGACGGTACAACCAAGCCTTTCCCGGAGTGCGTCGCCTGCGTCGCTAGTGATGTCGGAAAACCGTTTGAGCCAACCAGACACAATCTTGAGATTCTTTACGAGTACCGGAATAAGGTGGCACATTTTTATCCGGACGATTTAGACGTCGTCGTGTTAGGTCTACTGAAGTGTACCGTGCTTTTCTTCACCGAATTCATCGAGACGCACTTCGGTGAAAAGATCTATGAAGAGGCAAACCTGATCCTTCTGCCGATCGGTTTCACTAAGCCTGTCTCACCCCTAGATTTCATTTCCCATCGTTCCGCCGCGAAGGACTGTTCTGAGGAGGTGCGTGCGTTTCTAAGGATGATAACAAAAAGTTCCGAGGAGCTACAGGCTCAGGGGATTGACGATTCGGTGGTTGTGAACTATTCGATGGCGCTTTTCAATGAGTCGCGTATCAAGAACTCCGACCTGATTGCGGCGATCACTAGTTCCGCCCCGAAAGAAGGCATCCTAGTGGTGCACAACGTCATAACGCGCGCGAACTTCACGACGGACCCGTCCGCGAAACAATTCAGGTTATCTGAGGAGTCGATCTTTTCCACTATCTTCAATCAGACGTATGGCGATGTACTTGCCACCTCCCGCAAAATGTTTAGCGACTTCAGCCAGAACTCCCGCTTTAACAGGATCATGCAGGAGCTGAAGAAGGACCCGAACCTGCGAAAGCGTCGACCGTTAGACCCAAAGAGTCCAGATGGCTACGGAAAGGATTTCTACCACAAACGCATCTACGACGAACTTGCGAAGCACTACGCTTTGCGGACCGATGCTGCCGGTACCGCCAAGACGGCTCAGGCCTCAGCTAAGAATGTGATCTAGTCGCTGGCGAAGGCAAGATGAGTCGCCGGGTTCAACGCTTCGAGCGCAGTCTCGATTTCTTCGTTGATCTCCGATTCCTCGACTCTGCTTTCTAGGATGATCGGAACATCCACGGGCAGCAGGTGCGAGACCTTTTGGAAACCGAGAATCGATTCCAGGCTTAGGGGATCGTGCTTGCTTTCGGTATTCACTTCGCTTACGTGAAGCTGTTTGGTCCTGTTGGCAAAACGCTGCAGTATCGCCCACGCTTCGCTCATAGTGGGATCGACTTGGCGGGCATGGCCGATGTCGAAACACAGGGATGCTTGTGGCAGCACCTCGAAGAATTTGGCGAGGTCTGTCGCGGTCTGTCCGATCGGTTTGCGCTTGTCCATGTTTTCGATGCAGAGGCAATCTCCAAGACAGGCCCAGGCAGCGGTAGTGTGCATGGCGTCGGGATGCACGATGATGGGCCAGTTGCGGGCCGCGACTTGCTGGAGAAGCTCCAGTGCATTCGGTTCGTAGGATTGTTCCATGGCACTCGGGGCGTGAAACGAGATGTATTGGAAGCGGCTCAGGTCCAATTGTCCTAGCTGCTGCACTAGCGGCGCCAGTTCATCCTGCCGTAGAGCTGACAACTCGACAGCGTTAACGTTCTTGTCGGACAACATTTGGAGGGCTTGGCGGAAGTCGCCTCTCGCCAGTGCGCCCGTGGAGAATCCGATACATTTCATTTAGAAGACCCCGTACTCTCTTGTGAGTCGCGCAATCTGTCGGTTTTCGAAAAAGACGTGGTCGAGCGCGCCTTTAAAGGCCTCGCTAATTTCTCTTATCTGCTTGAACGTCGGGTCTGTCCCCGAGTTTTCCGATCGAAGTTCATCAAGAGCTTTGCGAGAAGTTTCGTCATTAAGAACTCTAAGGAACTTCGTGTATGAATCGAACAGCTCTTTCGCGACTGGATCCGGGATATTGTAGCGTTTGATGAACCTTTCCAAGATTTCTAGAGGTGACAGTCGCACGTAATCCCTGATGTGATTTCCAAGCTGGAACCTTACATCATTTGTATCGGTGGAAATCTTATTTTGTAGATCTGAATCAAGATTTGAGCTGAAGCAAACGAGCAATCCGGAAGCGAAAATCAATTTTCGCGACATCCTGAGCTTGGCATTACGTAGTCCCAATCTTTTGCCGGCTCGGTCTCGCTGTTTGTTGGCAAAGTCTACCGCCATGGTTCTCCAGAATCGAACAATGTCGTTTAAGAGGAATCGAGGCACCCTGTAGTTCTTCAAGTCACGGGTTAGGAGATGAGTGTCTTCTTCCAGGTATCGATCTATCACCGCTCGGATCACGCGGTCGTATGCCTCTCTTCTTTCCCCAATAGGCGTCGATTCGAGCAGAAGCAGGATTCGCTGGGTCGTGTTCTTGTTCGTGTCGTTCTGTCCGCCAATCTGATGAATGATGTCGTGGCTGAACGCCATATTACCGAAGGTCCCGGTCGGTCCGGGTTCCGCCAAGCCTTTCTCCTTGAATACTCTTTGGATGTCCTGGGTAATCTGGAGGTGGGTTGACTTGGCCCCACCATCGATAAGGTAGGTCCAGTCAAGGTCGCTGCCGGATGTCCATTCTCCCCGCGCAAGCGAGCCAAATACAACAAGACTTGTGTCTGGGGAGGCGTACTTCCCGACCTCCCTTGAGAGAATCTCGTCCAAGTACTGTCGCATCTCCAGCGACTTTTCGCGTGCGGTTCGGAGCGTACCCGAGTCCAGAAGTCCTGCGGACACCGCGGGGATGGATTTTGCTTCGGGCATCGAGGATATTCTAGCAACGTTTGTTCATTCCTCCACCGCTAGGCACCTCTTCCGGCACTCCACCTCCTGTGATGAGGGCAGCCTGATGCGAATCTTCCGGGTCATCCGCTTTGTGGATTGTCTTCTGGGACTTGCTCGTCGCTGCAGGCCTGGATTGTCAGGCCGGGGTCGGCTTGCAGTAAGTGCCAGGCTTCGCGGTAGGGGCCGTACTTTTGGCGCTTGCTGGCTGGGGTGAAATGGAGGCTGCTGTTCTTTCTGCCTATTACGTCGAAGGGGATTATGTACCAGTCGTCGAATGGGGATCAGCAGGATGGCAAAGAAATCTACTGTGCCGGGGCGATACTTTTTGCGCTGCGGTCCCATTACGTTCAGGCTGTAGCAATCTCCGCGGCGCTTGTAGATGGTGGATTTGACCTGGACGCGCAGGACGCGGGCTTGATTGTGATGGATATGGCTTTCCACTCCTACGTCGTATCTTCCGAAATCGCCCAAGGGCTTTGAGACCCTCATGCCCAGGCCGGCCGCCATCATCATGAAATAGAGTTCGGCCCACTCGCCTCGTTCTTTGCAGTGCGTCAGCTGCGCTCCGGCCAGCCGGTTGGCTTTTCTCCACATCGCTGCTGTCCCCGCTGATTGCTTTTTTGCAGACTCCTGCCAGTATTTCGAGGTTTATCACCCAAGTCACGGTCATCCGTCACAGGGATTCGACCTTTGGCTGTGGAAAAGCCATCTCGACGACAACTTCCGCGTCCGATCTTAGGGGCGGGGTTTGCGGAGGGCGTTTAGGACGATTATGCCTCCGATGGCGAAGGAGACTACGGCGGCCAGGGCGGCGATCAGCATCACGGCTGGGTTCAGGTGGAGGACGTCGGCGAAGACGGCGGCTATGGCGAAGGCTACGCCTATGGCGTTGAGACGGAGTAGTCCGCGGATGGGAGGGGATCCGGGAGAAGCAGAACGAAGATCGGGGCGAAGGCGACGTTGCAGCAGCAGGGCGGCTACTCCGATGGCGGCTACTACTACCATCGCTACCGGGCTCAGGAAGGCTCGGCGGCTGGTGTAGAGGACTACCAGGGATAGAGCCACTAGAAGCAGGCCGGCGGCGATTAGGGTGGGGCCGCGGGGCTGGGGAGTGGGGCCGGGAGTGGAAGGGGTGTCGGGCACGTGGTCCGTACTGATTTATACAGGGGGTGGAGGGCTCTTTTCAAACCGGAGTGCTCTCGGTGGCCTGCCTCACACTGGTTCCCAGCGCCTCGCTGCGCTTGGCGGGACAGCCGAAGGCGGCTGTCCCCACATGAGCATCCACGATTCAAGGTCGCCGGGAACCGTTAGGAGTCCGAGGTGGCGTGGCTCATGCCTGCGAGCCATTCGGCTTGGAGCGGAGCGCCGTGGTTGACGGCGTAGAGGACCAGCTCGACTCGGGAGGAGATGCCTAGCTTGTCGAAGATGCGGAAGAGGTACTTCTTGATGGTGTGCTCGCTTAGATTTAGTTCGCGGGCGGTGTCGCGGTTGCTTAGGCCTTCGGCGACCAGGGCTACGACCTGCTCCTCGCGCGGAGTCAGGAGCTGGTGGCCGACGGAGTTCAGGACGCGGAGCGAGGGGACTTCGGAGATTAGGTCGAGGAGGAACGTCATTTTGCTCCGTGTTGGCCCATATTTGTCCGGAGGCAACGCGCTGGATGCAGCGGCAGAGCAGGCGGAAATGAGTGTCGGAGATGCAGAAGATGCCGCGGGCTCCGGAGCGGAAGGCGCTTACTACTAGCTCGCGGTCGTAGGACTCGACTGGAAGAACTTTGGCTATAGCGGGATGAGAAAGATGAACGCGCGCATCGACGCCATCTTGTTGGCGATGCTGACGGAGTGATTCAGCGAGAGGACGACGACCTTGGCGGGAGTGGCGCCTGCGCCGGCAGCGCACCGAAAGGCGGGATAGGGGAACTCGGCGTGTAGTTGGCGGGACGCGTAGCCGGGTGAACATGTAGCTCGCACAGAACCGAATGCACCAACAAGAGGACGGGATGAATCCCGTCCTTTTTGTTTACAATGATGTTCGTTCGCGGGCGACGATGCGGCGAGCGGTCGCGTGTTATTGAAATCCGAGGCACGTTCCACGATATGGAAAACACGATCCTCGTCACTGGTGGGGCAGGTTTTATCGGATCGAATTTTATCCTGCTGCGGATGGAACGGGATCCGGCTGCCATCGTGAATCTGGACAAGCTCACGTACGCGGGAAATCTGCACAACCTGGGAGCCGTCGCAAAGGAGCGGCGGTACGAGTTTGTGCATGGCGATATTGCGGACCGAAGCCTGGTGTGCGGGTTGCTGGAACGCCGCAAGCCTCGGGCCGTTGTGCATTTTGCGGCCGAGAGCCACGTGGATCGCTCCATCCGGGGTCCCGATGATTTCATCCGTACGAATGTGGACGGGACTTTCGCGCTGCTGGAAGAAGTACGGGATTATTGGGGAAGTTTGGGCGAGCGGGAGAAAATCGACTTCCGATTTTTGCACGTTTCCACGGATGAAGTGTATGGCTCACTGGAGCCCGAGGATACGGCTTTTTCTGAGACGACTCCTTATGCGCCCAATAGTCCGTACGCGGCGTCGAAGGCAGCGTCGGACCATTTTGTACGGGCTTATCATCACACCTACGGGATGCCGGTGTTGACTACGAACTGCTCGAATAACTATGGGCGATTTCAGTTTCCGGAGAAATTGATACCGCTGGTGATCCTGAACGCACGCGATGGTAAGCCGCTGCCCGTTTATGGAGACGGGCAGAACGTTCGCGACTGGCTTTATGTGGAGGACCACTGCGAAGCGATCGCACAAGTGCTAGCTCGAGGACGAGTGGGGCAGACGTACAACATTGGAGGCTGGAACGAGAAGCGGAACATCGAGATCGTGAACACGATCTGCGACATTGTCGATGAGATGGCCGGGAGCCGTGGAGCACCGCGCCGCAGCCTGACTACGTTTGTGAAGGACCGTCCCGGACACGACCGGCGTTACGCGATGGACGCGACTAAGATAGAGCGGGAGCTGGGCTGGCGTCCACTGGAAACATTTGAGAGCGGGATTCGCAAGACGGTGCGGTGGTACCTGGAGAATGAAGAGTGGGTGCGCGACGTGACGAGCGGAAGCTACCGGCAGTGGATCGAAACCCACTACTCTTCTTGAATCTTGAATTGGGTTAGTCGCGGGTGTTGAATTGCGGACGCAGCCGAGAAGAATCGTTCTATGATGCAAGCTTCGAGCACGAGTTATAAGGGAATCATTCTGGCGGGAGGGTCGGGGACACGGTTGTACCCCGTGACTCATGCCATGGGGAAGAGTCTGCTCCCGGTGTACAACAAACCCATGGTGTATTACCCGCTGTGCACGCTGATGCTGGCGGGGATTCGCGACATTCTTCTGATCACCACTCCGGAGGATGTGAGCAAGTTTCAAGCGCTGTTGGGGGATGGAAGTCAGTTTGGAATCCGGTTGCAATACAAGGTGCAGGCTAAGCCGGAAGGGATCGCGCAGGCTTTCTTGGTGGGTGAGGCGTTTCTTGGAACCAGTGCTTGCGCCCTGGTGCTGGGCGACAATATTTTTTATGGGCACGATCTCGCGAAGGACTTGCGGGAAGCCGCCGGCAAGACGCAAGGCGCGCGCGTATTTGCCTATCCAGTGCACGATCCTGAACGTTATGGAGTTGTGGAATTCGATGGCACCGGGCGGGCTCTGAGCATCGAGGAAAAGCCCAGGCAGCCGAAGTCGCGTTACGCGGTGACCGGACTTTATTTTTACGATGATCAGGTGGTCAAGGTCGCGAAGTCGCTGAAACCCAGTGCGCGGGGCGAGTTGGAGATCACCGACGTGAACAAGGTATACCTGGAACGCGGCCAATTGGAAGTTGTGGTCATGGGACGAGGCATGGCCTGGCTGGACACCGGCACGCATGAGTCATTGATGGATGCGTCGCTGTACATTCAGGCAATCGAGAAGAGGCAGGGACTGATGGTGGCTTGCCCGGAAGAGATTGCGCTGCGCTCCGGCTACATCACGGCAGATCAGGTGGAAAGAATTGGCAACTCGATGAAGAGCAACAGTTACGGCGCTTACCTGCTGCAACTTTTGCGGGAGAAGGTATTCTGAGGGATGCAGTTCAGGCAATTCGCCCGGCGATGGACGCGCTCAAGAAGATTTCGACTTCGCTGCCCGGAGTATTCATCCTGGAGCCGCGGATATTTGGGGACGAACGTGGGTTTTTCTTCGAAAGCTACAACCAGCGAAGCATGGCCGAGGTGGGAATTGTTGAGAAATTTGTGCAGGACAACCATTCCTGCTCATCCCGAAACGTTTTGCGGGGATTGCATTACCAGGTGAAGAATCCGCAGGGAAAACTGGTGCGCGTTGCCGAGGGGGAAGTTCTGGACGTGGCGGTGGACATGCGCCGGAGCTCTTCGACCTTTGGCCGATGGGAAGCAGTGCGCTTGTCGGGAGACAATAAGCGCATGTTGTGGATCCCTGCGGGATTTGCGCATGGATTCCGCGTGCTCTCGGAAAAGGCTCACGTACTTTACAAGGCGACGGATTTCTACGCACCCGAACACGAACGCACGGTTGCCTGGAACGATACCTCGCTCAAAATCAACTGGGAACTGGACGGCGAACCAATCGTCTCGGTGAAAGACCAGCGCGGCGCCGCATTTCAGGGTGCTGAGAGTTTCGACTGATCCCGATGCGAGTCACAATTTTTGGCGGCTCCGGCCTGCTGGGCAAGGCGCTCATGCACGAGTGGAGCGGAGACGCGGTTACTGGTCTCTGCTCACAGGATGCAGACATCCGCGATGCGAGACGGGTGGAGAAAGTGGTGCAGGAAGCGCGTCCGGAGTGGATTGTTCTGGCCGCAGCCTATACGGACGTGGACGGATGCGAGAGCAATCAGGAACGGGCTTTTGCGGTGAATCGCGATGGCGCGGTGAATGTTGCCGCGGCAGCGAAGAAGGTCGGAGCACGGCTACTATTCCTTAGCTCTGATTACGTCTTCGACGGAAAAAAGACCACGCCTTACGAAACCGGAGACGTACGGAATCCGCAGAGCGTGTACGGTCGCAGCAAGGCCGAGGCCGAGATCAAGCTGCTGGAGTTGATGCCGGATTGCTGCATCGCCAGAACGTCGTGGCTATTTGGAATTGGCGGAAAATGTTTTCCGGATACGATCTTGAAGCTGGCCGCGAGCCGTCCGGCGCTTGATGTAGTCAACGACCAGCGCGGTTGCCCGACTTACACGGTCGATCTGGCACGGACAATCGTGCAATTGTGCCGCACGGATGCAAGCGGAATTGTGCATGTGACTGACGCGGGCGATTGCACCTGGTTCGAGTTTGCCGAAAAGATCGTCAGCAGTGCGGGGCTTACCACCACGGTGCGGCCGGTAAGCAGCCAGCAGATGGCGCGGCCTGCGCGTCGACCCACATATTCCGTTTTGTCGCCGACTCGTCTGCAGACTCTCGGAATTGAAATGCCTTCCTGGCATACTGCACTGCGACGTTACCTGGAACAGCGACAGAGTTGACCAGTTGGGCGGAGATTGCTTCACTTCAAGCCGTCCTGCTACGATTGCCGAGGCCCGCCTGGGGATCTCGTGAAATTAATCCAGAATTACATTGATGGCCGCTTCGTGTCTGGGAAGCGCGAGTTTGCTGATGTGAATCCGGCGGACGGGACGGTGATTGCGCAGGTCACCGAAGCGGATGAGTCGCAGGTGGACGAGGCTGTACAGGCGGCTCGCCGTGCGTTGCGCGGAGAATGGGGAAGCCTCGGGGTGCGCGAACGGGCGGTGCGATTGCACCGGGTCGCGGACGCGATTGAGAAGCGGTTTGACTGCTTCGTTCAAGCAGAAGTTGCGGACACGGGTAAGCCGGTCTCTCTGGCCTCAAAGCTCGACGTTCCTCGCGCTGCGGCGAATTTCCGAGTGTTTGCCGACTTGGTGAAAATGGCGGCGCTGGAATCTTTTCAGACGGAAACTCCGGACGGCACATTCGCTTTGAACTATGCGGTGCGCAAGCCGCTGGGCGTGGTCGGAGTGATCACTCCGTGGAATCTGCCCTTGCTTCTGCTCACCTGGAAAGTTGCGCCGGCGCTGGCTTGTGGAAATGCGGTGGTGGTGAAGCCCTCTGAAGAAACTCCGGCTACGGCTACTCTTCTTGCCGAGGCGATGCAGGAGGCGGGAATCCCGAATGGTGTTTATAACGTGGTGCATGGCTTCGGGCCGGGGTCTGCGGGAGAATTCTTGTCGCAACACTTCGATGTCGACGCGGTTACGTTTACCGGGGAATCAAGAACCGGAGCGGCCATCATGAAATCGGTGGCGCCGACGGTGAAGCCGGTTTCGTTTGAACTGGGGGGAAAGAATGCGGCGATCGTATTCGCGGATTGCAATCTTGAAGAGGCCGTTAACGGGTTGGCGGAGGCGGTGTTTCTTAATACCGGGCAAGTCTGCTTGTGCGCGGAGAGGGTTTATGCGGAGCGGAAAGTTTTCGGTACTTTTGTGGAGGCTCTGAAAGAGAAAGCGGAGAGCCTGCATGCGGGCTGGCCGAACGACACGAAGACCGACCTGGGGCCGCTAATTTCAGCGCAACATCGAGAGAAGGTGCTCTCCTACTACCGATTGGCCGAGGAAGAAGGTGCGACGGTGATTACGGGGGGAGGAGTTCCGAAGTTTGGTGACAATCGCGACCTGGGCTTCTACGTGCAACCAACCATCTATACTGGACTGCCGGAATCGGCGCGGTGCGTGAAGGAGGAAATCTTTGGGCCGGTGTGCCACATTGCGCCGTTTGATTCGGAAGAACAAGCCGTCGGCATGGCCAATGACACAAGGTACGGTCTCGCGGCATCCATCTGGACCAGCAATCTGAAGCGCGGTCACCGTGTGGCGCAACAGATGAATGTGGGTATCACGTGGGTAAATTGCTGGTTCTTGCGTGACTTGCGAACACCGTTTGGTGGAGCAGGACTCTCCGGCATCGGCCGCGAAGGCGGCATGCATTCATTGAATTTCTATTCTGAACTGAACAACATTTGCGTTCGGCTGTAACTTTTGGAGTTGCGCGTTAATGATGAAAACGAGCGGAATGGAGAGCAAAGTCGTTGAGGGGAAGGCGACGCCGCGCGGCAAGTATCCGCACGTGAAGCGGGCTGGGGACTTTCTGTTTGTGTCGGGAACGAGTTCCCGCCGTGCGGACAATACGATTGCCGGCGCGGAAGTTGATCCATTGGGCACGACTCGGCTGGACATCCGGGTGCAAACGCGCGCTGTGATCGAGAATATTCGCGACATTTTGCAGAGTGCAGGAGCGGAACTGCGGGATGTGGTTGAAGTTTCTACATATCTCGTGAACATGAATGATTTCGCCGGATACAACGAGGTGTACGGCGACTTTTTCGGATACGATGGTCCGGCGAGAACGACCGTGGCTGTGCATCAGTTACCGCATCCGCACTTGCTGATCGAGATCGCGGCCAGGGCTTACAAACCGCTGAAATAGGAGGCGCGATGGCGTCCATAAAGAATCTGAAGGCTTTCAATTTTCAAGCCTGGATCGAAGAAAACAAAGAGAAGCTCAAGCCTCCGGTGGGAAACGCGCAGGTGTGGGAAGACGGCGAGATGATGGTGACCGTGGTGGGTGGGCCAAACCAGCGGCGCGACTATCATGACGATCCGACGGAAGAGTTCTTCTATCAGTTGAAGGGCAACATTACCCTTCGGCTCATGGAGACGCCGGGCAAGCCACCGTTGGAAGTGCCGATCAAAGAAGGTGAGATCTTTCTGTTGCCCAAGCACCTGCGTCACTCACCGCAGCGGCCGGCTAACACCATCGGAGTGGTGGTTGAAGTGCCGCGCCCAGAGGGCTCTCTGGACGCATTCGAGTGGTACTGCCCGAACTGCCACCAATTGATTTATCGAGCGGAAGTGAAGCTGAAGAGCATTGTCAAAGATCTGCCGCCGCTGTTTGAGCAGTTCTATTCGAATGAGGGCCGGCGCAAATGCAAGCATTGCGGCACGATTCATCCGGGCAAATGAAGCATGCCAGTCATCGACATTCATAACCACTTTTTCCCCAGCTCGTGGCCCGACCTGGCGGCGCGCTACGGCACACCAGACTGGCCCTGGATCAAACACACCGAGCCGGGGCAAGCCGACATCATGGTTGGAGATCGATTTTTCCGGCATATTTATTCGGCGTGCTGGGATCCGGAGGTGCGGCTGCGGGAGATGGATCGTGACGGCATTGACGTGCAGGTTATGTCGGCTACGCCGGTGCTGTTCGCGTATGAGCGTCCGGTGGAACACGCGCTGGATTGCGCGCGACTGTTCAACGATGCGGCGCTTGAGCTTTGCAGCCGGGGAAAAGGCAGGTTGAAATCGCTATGCCAGGTGCCGCTACAAGATATTGATGCCGCTTGCAAGGAGCTTAGCCGATGCATGCGGGCTGGACACCTGGGCGTGCAAATTGGCAACCACGTTGGGAGCAAGAATCTGGACGATCCCGGGGTTGTGACTTTTCTTCGGCACTGCGCAGATGAAGGCGCGGCTGTGCTCGTGCATCCCTGGGAAATGTTTGGGCGCGAGCGGATGCCGAAATACATGATGCCGTGGACGGTGGGCATGCCCGCGGAAACGCAGTTGGCGGTGGTCGCGATGATTTTGAGTGGAGCGTTTGACCGGCTGCCAAGCACGCTTCGAATTTGTTTTGCGCATGGCGGCGGGAGTTTCGCGTTTTTGCTGGGGCGGCTGGAAAATGCCTGGCATCATCATCCGGTCGCGCGAGGTGAGAGTGAACATCCACCGAGCTGCTATCTCAACCGATTCTATGCAGACTCGGCGGTGTTCGATCAACGCTCATTACAGTTTCTGGTAGGAACGATGGGAGCGGATCAGGTGATGCTGGGATCGGACTATCCTTTTCCGCTGGGGGAGGAACGTGCTGGGTCGCTCATCCGCCAAAGTAATTTATCGCAGGATGCCAAGGCTAAGCTTTTGGGCGGGAATGCGGTGCGGTTCCTGCGAATTAAGGAGAAATCGAAAGGAGCCTCGGATGCGAAGTCTGGAGCGGCAGCTGGGTCGGCTCCGCTCGCGCCCGAGCCTGGGCGGCTCACGTATAGCTCATATTTGAAAGTTCCGGAATTGCTGGAATTGCAGCAGCCGCAATCTGTGCCGCAGCATCACGATGAGTTGCTCTTCATTCTGGTGCACCAGACCTACGAGCTGTGGTTTAAGGAACTGCTGCATGACCTGGATGCGGTGGTCGCGAATTTGCAAAAGGCGGGCGCGGCGCCGCAATCGCATGATGAAGTCTATGAGGCGGCGCGGCTGCTGCGCCGCTGTACCGAGATCACGCGTGTGTTGGTTGAGCAGTTCACGATTCTGGAAACGATGCTGCCCACACATTTTATGGCGTTTCGCGGTCTGCTGGAACCGGCCAGCGGGTTTCAGTCGGAGCAGTTTCGGGAGATTGAATTTCTATGCGGCTTGAAGGACGAGAAAATGCTTCGCTACCACCGGCCTACGCCGGAGGCTTACACAAGCTTGAAGCGCCGGTTGGAGGAGCCCTCACTGCGCGATGTATTCTTCGGGGCTTTGCAGGCGATGGGCAAACTGCCGCCGGCGGGCGAGGGCGCGACCGAGCGGGAGCGATTTGAGGCGCGTGCCCGCGCAGTCCACGAACTCTATAAGGATGAGGATCATCATCGCGACTGGATCGATGTGTGCGAGCGGTTGACGGAGTTTGACGAACTGGTAGTGAGCTGGCGGTTGCGGCACATTCAACTGGTCGAGCGCATTATTGGGATCCGCATGGGAACTGGGGGAAGCACGGGAGCGTCCTACCTGAAGCTCACACTTGACAAGAAATTCTTTCCCGAATTGTGGGAGGCGAGGACGTTGCTGACCGAGTGAGACATTTTTCTCTTCAACGTTGTTCGTCGACAGGAGTGGTCGTCGACTTTCCGAGATGAAGTCCGCACCTGGCACAATCACACTGATCGGAGCCGGACTGAACGGTCCGCTTCTGGCTATTCTCCTTGCACGGAGGGGATTTGCGGTTGAGATCTACGAGCGGCGCCCGGACATGCGGCGGGTGCGCGTGAGTGGGGGACGGTCGATTAACCTCGCGCTCTCGACCCGTGGCATCCACGCGTTGCAGCAAGCAGGGCTGTGGGAGGGGATGCGGAGCATCATCATTCCGATGAAGGGACGGATGATGCATTCGACTGCCGGAGAACTTACCTTCCAACCCTATGGGAAGAATGAAGCGGAGGTCATCAATTCGATTTCCCGGGCTGAGTTGAACGTCGCACTCATCAACGCGGCGGAGGAACACGGTGCCACGATTCACTTCAACCGGCGCTGCACGGGGTACGACCTGAAGACTGGCGCGATACGAGTGCGCGATGAGGAGACGGGAGATGAGAAGATCCACGAGACCAACGTTGTGATCGGCTGCGATGGTTCAGCATCGGCGATTCGAGCGGAGATGCTCAAGCTGAGCCGGTTCAACTTTTCGCAACAGTACCTCGACTATGGCTACAAAGAGCTGACGATTCCCGCTGGCCCCAAAGGTGAGCATGTGCTGGAGACTCACGCTCTGCACATCTGGCCGCGGGGCAACCACATGCTGATTGCATTGCCCAACATCGATGGCACGTTTGCGTGCATTCTGTTTCTGCCGTTTGAAGGCGCGGACGGCTTTGCCAGCCTAAACACGCTGGCGCAGGTGATCCGGTTTTTCGAATCTCGCTTCCCGGACGCAGTTCCGCTGATGCCACAACTGGCTGACAACTATTTCGGAAATCCGACTGGGGCGATGGTTACGATTAAATGCTCCCCATGGTATGTGGAAGGAAGAGCGCTGCTTCTGGGGGATGCGGTTCATGCCATCGTTCCCTTCTTCGGCCAGGGAATAAACTGCGGATTCGAAGACTGTACTACTCTGGTCGAGTTGCTTGACCGCGACGGCGCGGAGTGGCCGCGTGTCTTTGCGGAGTTCGAGAAAGAGCGCAAGGTGAATACCGATGCCATCGCGGACATGGCGATTGAGAATTTTGCTGAGATGAGAGACCGGGTTGCGGACTCGCGGTTCCTGTTTCGAAAGAAGGTGGAACTGGCGCTGGAAGCAAAGTATCCGCAACTCTTCGTGCCGAAGTACGCCATGGTGACCTTTCATCGCATTCCTTACTCCGTTGCCCTGGCTCGCGGCGCGGTACAGGACCGAATGCTGGCAGAACTGTCTGAGTCCATTGATCGCGTTGAGGATCTCGACTGGGACAAAGCGGACCGTTTGATCCGGCGCGATCTCACTCCGCTGGAGCTGCGACAGTGACCGACTTCCAGGTTCAACCCGAGTTTCAATCAGAATTCCAGCCGGGTGAGGATTTTGCGTTTGCGATGGATGAACGCGATCCGCTTAAGGAATTCCGCGAGCGCTTCTTATTCCCCAAGATAGAAAGCCGTGAGTGCGTTTACCTCTCTGGCCACTCGCTCGGGCTGCAGCCTAAGACGGCTGCGGCGTATGTTGAGCAGGAACTGAAAGAGTGGGCGCGGCTTGGCGTGGAAGGTCATTCCCGTGCGAAGAACCCGTGGATCCCTTACCACAGGCTGCTTACAGAGCAGACTGCAGAACTGGTTGGAGCGAAGCCCGTTGAGGTTGTGGTGATGAACTCGCTCACGGTGAACCTGCATCTGATGATGGTTTCTTTTTACCATCCGACGAAGGGGAGACACAAAATTGTGGTGGAGCGCGGAGCTTTCCCTTCTGATCTGTACGCGGTGCAGTCGCAGATTCGTTTCCATGGCTTTGACCCCGCGACTTCGCTGATCGAGTTGACCCCGCGGCCAGACGAAGCCTGCCTTCGGGATGACGACATTGAGTCGTTGATCGAGCGCACGGGGGATGAGATCGCGCTGATTATGCTGGGAGGGGTACATTACTCGACCGGGCAAGCATTTAACATGGGACGGATTACGCAGTTGGGCCGGGCGCGGGGCTGCGTGGTGGGTCTTGATCTGGCACATGCGGCCGGCAATTTGCAGTTGAAACTTCATGAGTGGGGCCCGGACTTTGGGGTTTGGTGCAGCTACAAATATCTGAATGGCGGTCCGGGGTGTGTTGCCGGTTGTTTTGTTCATGAACGGCATGCGCGCGCGTGGGATCTGCCACGCTTTGCGGGCTGGTGGGGCCATGACGAACAATCGCGGTTCGAGATGGGACCTAACTTTCGAGCGATGTCAGGAGCCGACGGCTGGCAATTGAGCAATCCGTCGATTGTCAGCCTAGCCGTCCTGCGAGCGTCGATGGATGTGTTCCAAGAAGCGGGCATGGAGCATTTGCGGGCCAAGAGCGTGTCGCTCACCGGTTATTTGGAGTTCCTGCTGAACCAGTTCCTGCTAAACCAGCCTTGGGTGAACCAGAAGGTCTCGCAGAAATTCTCAATCATCACGCCGGCTGAACGGGACCGGCGCGGCGCACAGATCTCTATCCGAATTGCTCAGAACGGGCGGGCGTTGTGTGAACATCTGGCCCGGGAAGGCGTCGTGGGGGACTGGCGGGAGCCGGATATTTTCCGAGTTGCCCCTGTGCCGCTCTACAACTCCTATCACGATGTTTTTCGCTTTTTCCGGCGATTTGCAACCACGATTAGCTAGAAGACTGGGTAGCACGTTCGGACCACTAGCGTGATTACTTCAGTAACACGCACACCATCCCAGCCCCACCATACACTCTTACTGTGGGTCTTATTTCTGTGCGACAACCCGGCAGGTGGACGGGAATCGTGTGCGCGCTGGTGTGCGTTCACGTGTTCGTGTCTCTGCTGGCCCCACGCAATATTGGACTTACCGCTTTCGGTGATCTGACGCAGTCCGCTCTGCTTCTTTGCGCAACCCTGTCCATCCTGTCGAACCTCAGAACCAGTTACAAGAAAGCCCGGCTTTTCTGGGCGCTGATGGCATTTGGTTGCGGGATGTGGCTCTGCACGCAGGTTTTGTGGACCTACTTCGAGGTCTTTCTGCGCCAGGACACACCGAACCCGTTTGTCGGAGACGTAGTCCTGTTTCTGCACGTGGTTCCAATGATGGCGGCCCTGGTGGTGCAACCGCACGTTCAACGGAATGATCATTCCCTGCGGCTGGCGTCGCTCGACTTTTTTCTGCTGCTCACATGGTGGCTTTACCTTTATCTGTTTATCGTGATCCCGTGGCAGTACGTCTCGCCGAACGAGGCGGCGTATGGCCGCAGCTTCGACCTGCTCTACGCATGCGAACAAATCGTTCTGATTGTGGGGGTGGGCCTGGTTTGGAAGCGCAGCCAGGGGTCCTGGCGCCTGACTTACAGGCAACTTTTCATTGCAGCTTTCTTCTACGGCGTGGGTTCCATTCTCGCTGGTGTTGCGATCGACTATCATCAGTACTACACGGGCAGTCTTTACGATGTGCCGCTGGTAGCGGCCATGGCGTGGTTCGCATCCGTGGGTTTCATCGCAGGTGGATCTTCGACCGACCAGCCCACAGGACAGGAACCCCGCCACAGCCATAGCATGTGGACAGCGCGGCTGGCGATGATCGCGGTATTCTCCACGCCGCTCATGGTGGCATGGGCGGAATATGGAGGAGGAGCTCCACCACGGGTGCGCTCCTACAGACTGTTCCTGACGGTGGCAGCAATGGTCTTCATGGGCGCGCTGGTGTTCGTTAAGCAGCACTGGATGGACCGCGAACTGCTCCACCTGCTGCGTTTGTCGCGGGAAAATCTGGATGAGACGTGCAAGCTGAAAGACGAATTGGAAAGCAAGGAACAGTCGCTGCGGTGGCACAGTCTGGAACTGCAACGCAAGAATCTTGAACTTCAGGAAATCTCTTTCACCGACCCGTTGACCGGAGTGTGGAACCGGCGCTATCTCGAAGAGATTCTTACGGCAGAAGCCGGGCAGGTCCTGCGAAATTATGAGAGGGCACGCGGCACCGATATTCGCAAGCTGGATCACCGGGACCTGGTTTTCATCATGGTAGACATGGACTTCTTCAAGGAAGTGAACGATCTTCACGGTCATCCGGCAGGCGATCGCTTGCTGCAGCGGGTAGCCGAGCGTTTGAGCGGCGTGGTACGCAAATCGGATGTGCTGGTCCGCTGGGGAGGAGAAGAATTCCTGATCATGTCGCGTTCGGCGGATCCCTCCGGTACGCCTGCTTTCTGCGAGCGAGTTTTGGAGATCATGTCGTCAGAAGCCTTCGATCTCGGGCACGGCGTTCGAGTGCGCAAGACCTGTTCCGTGGGATGGGCTCCCTTCCCTTGGAGTCGCGGTGCATACGAGGCGGTTTGTGCGGAAGAGATCATCGAACTCGCGGACACCGCGCTCTACCGGGCGAAGGCTGGAGGGCGAAATCAAGGCGTAGGGATTCTGCCGGGCGAGGGCGCGGCTGGGACTCCCCAAGCGATCACGCTGCAGAGTCTGCAAAACGACACCGGTGTTCTGACGCGTACTGTGAGAGTGCTGAATTCCGGCGGTAGAACCCAGGCTGTCACTGAAGATGTGATGTCCGGCGAACAACGCAACTCCTAAGTTTTTCCGGCAGGCCGATTCTTAATCCGACGAATTTGCGTCTCATCTGAAAGCTACGGCTGCCGCCTGCCTGTGAAATCGGTGAAGAATACTTCCATGCCGCTTGACCTCTGACGTGGCGTTGAATACAGTGGGAAGCCGCCTCGCAAGCATGATTGGGTTGGACGAGGTGAAGCAGGGCGGCAAGTCTGGAATAGGAAGTTGTGAGGTTTACTCAAAGATGAATGCGAAAGCTCCTTCTCGCAAGACTGGCCTGCGGCAGAAGGCACAGCTCATGTCGGCATCGGAAATCGAGCGCACGCTGGTCCGCCTGGCGTATGAGATCGTCGAGAAAAACGGCGGTGTCGACGGTTTGGGATTGGTCGGGATTCGCCGCCGCGGCGTACCGATCGCCGAGCGCCTGGGCAGGATTATCACCCGCATAGAGAATGCTAAAGTTCCGGTGGGGACGTTGGACATCACTTTCTATCGGGACGACCTTTCAACGCTTGGACCGAAGCCGGTGGTGCAGGAAAAAGAGATCGGGTTTTCGATTGAGGACAGAAATATTGTTCTGGTCGACGACGTTCTTTTTACGGGACGCACGACGCGGGCCGCGCTGGATGCACTGTTTTCGCACGGCAGACCGCGACGAGTGCAGTTGTGCGTGCTGATCGACCGCGGACATCGGGAATTGCCGGTCGAGGCCAGTTTTGTTGGCCGCAATGTTCAGACTACCATGAACGAGGTGATCGAGGTGAAGTTGACCGAGGTTGACGATGCGGAGAAGGTTCTTCTGATGGAGCGGTAGAACCAGCCGGAGATTGGGCGCGCGCTGGGAAATTAAAAAGGACGGCGGAAACCCGCCGTCCTTTACTTATTGAAGCGATCGGCTAGGCCAACTTGCTGCAGATCGCCTTGGTCTGGGTGTAATTGTTTAGAACATCGTGTCCCATTTCGCGGCCCCATCCGGATTGTTTGTATCCGCCGAAGGGCAGAGCCGCGTCGAAAATGTTGTAGCAATTGATCCACACCGTACCGGAGCGCAGAAGCTCCGCGGTGCGGTGGGCCTTGCTGATGTCCCTCGTCCAGACGGCAGCAGCCAGGCCGTATTCGCTGTTGTTGGCGCGCGGCAGAATTTCCTCGGGATTGTCGAACGGCATCGCCGTCACCACCGGCCCGAAGATCTCCTCCCGCACCACCTTCATGTCTTCGCGAGTGTTCACAAGAACAGTAGGCTCGACGAAATAGCCTTTGTCACCTTTCTTATGGCCGCCGGTGACCGCGGTGGCACCTTCAGAGAAGCCCGCCTCGAGATAACCACAGACCTTGTTTAACTGTTCTTCGGAGACGAGCGGCCCCATGCTGGTCGCAGGATCGAGACCGGAGCCGACGTTGATTTTCTTGGCCTCGTTGGCAACCCCTTCCACGACGCGGTCGAAAATCGGCTTCTCGATGTAGAGGCGCGATCCGGCGCAGCAACACTGGCCGTGATTGAAGAAGATTGCGCTTGCAGCTCCAGGGATGGCAGCGTCGAGATCAGCGTCCTTGAAGACCACATTGGGAGACTTGCCGCCAAGTTCGAGCGACACTTTCTTCAAGTTGCCCGTCGCAGCGTGGACGATCAGCTTGCCAACTTCGGTGGAACCGGTGAAAGCTATTTTGTCCACGTCGGGATGAGCGGCCAAAGCGGCGCCCGCGGTCTCGCCATAGCCCGGGACTATGTTCACCACGCCTTCGGGGAAGCCCGCTTCCATGATCAGTTCGCCGAGACGCAGCGCCGAAAGTGGGGTCTGTTCCGCCGGCTTCAGCACCACGGTGCAACCGGCGGCCAGCGCCGGACCCAGCTTCCACGCCGCCATCAGCAGGGGGAAGTTCCAGGGAATGATTTGTCCTGCAACTCCGACCGGCTCACGCAGAGTGTAGGCGAGATACTTCGCTCCCGGTGTGTACGGAACGGAGATCGGAATGGTGTTGCCTTCGATCTTGGTGCTCCAGCCCGCCATGTAGCGGAACAAGTCGACGGCCAGCGGCACATCGGCGGCTCTCGCGATGGTAAGAGGCTTGCCGTTGTCGAGGCTCTCCAGATAGGCGAATTCTTCAGTGTGGGCCTCGAGCAGATCGGCCAGCTTCCAGATAAGGCGTCCGCGTTCGGATGCGGTCAATCGCCGCCAAGGGCCTTGGTCGAAGGCTTTTCGAGCGGCTCTCACAGCTTGTTCAATATCGTCACGATCGCCTTCCGCCACTTGGGCCAGAACTTCACCGGTGGAAGGATTGTAGGTAGGGAAAGTCTTGCCAGAGATGGAGCTTACCCACTGGCCGTTGATCAACATTTTGCGCGGTTTTTCGACAAACTCCGCGACCTTGGGATGAATCTGTGGTGACACTGCGATACCCATATGTCCTCCTTAGATCAAACACGAGATCAAGCACGAAACATCGAGTCAGAAGCTGCCTGGCAAACGGTGCCGGGGCGGATAACAATACCGCAGGTATGCTAGCTCCGAGTCAGAACAAAAGCAATTCCGATTCGAGCTTATTCTCCGTAGGGAACCCAGATATTTTTTACCTGAGTGGCATGCTCGAGAAACCAGCGCCCTTCGGCAAGCTTTGGATTGAACCAGTCGATGGCTCTGCCCTCGTTGGTCCAGACTCGTTTTAGATTGCCCACCGACATGGCTTTCGCGGCAGCCGCGTTGGCTTCGTCACCGAAGGACCAGACGGCATCCACATCGTCGTGTTCGGCTAAGGTTTTCAGAAGCTGCGATGCATAACCAGTGACGATGTTCACCGCGCCGCCGGGCAGATCGCTGGTGTCAAAGAGCTGATAGAGATCGGCGGCGATGAGCGGGTACGTCTCCGAAGGAACGGCGACCACGGTGTTGCCCATAGCGAGGCCTGGGAGCACGAGTGAGAGGAAGCCCAGCAGCGGCGCTTCCGTCGGACAGATGATGCCCATGGTTCCGAGCGGCTCGTTCATAGCAATCGCGATATTGCGGAATGGTGGATTGTGCACGGCTCCGTCAAACTTGTCGGCCCAGGCCGCGTAGGAAAAGATGCGCTCGATGCCGAGATCCAGCTCTGCCGCAGCTTGCTTTGCACCGACGATCGCGGTGAGTCCACGGATAATTTCGTCACGGCGGTGGGAGAGGTTCTCTGCGCAGTAGTAAAGAACCTGCGCACGATTGTGCACGGTTGCTTTTGTCCATGCCTCCGCTTTGCGGGCAGCCTCGACGGCGTTGCGAATGTCTTTCCGGTTGCCGAGCGAGGCTTCGCCGAGCAAGCGTCCATCGGCTGAACGCACTTCCATGCTGTACCCCGAGTCCGGCCGCACTTGCTTGCCGCCAATGTAGAGCTTGACGGTACGATCGATGGCCGGGGCGCCAGCCTGCGGCTCTTCTTCTGTTTCTGTTGGCGGAACTGCGGGCGGGCGGGAAGCGGGCAAGTTTGGGGCGTTCTTGAACCACGTCGGTTGCAGATATTCCAGCAGGCCTTCCCGGCCACCTTCGCGCCCGTACCCGCTCTCGCGATAGCCACCGAAGCCGCAGGAAGCGTCGAACAGGTTCGTGCAGTTCACCCAGACCACGCCGGCTTTCAGTTGCGCTGCAACATGCAACGCGACGTTGATGTTCTCGCTCCAAATGCAGGCCGCCAAACCGTAGACCGTATTGTTGGCCAACTCGACAGCTTCCCTCGGAGTGCGGAACGTCATCGCAGCCAGCACAGGTCCGAAGATCTCCTGCTGCGCAACGATGGAGGTGGGATGCACATTGCTTAGAAGTGTGGGGGGATAATAAAAACCGCGCGCCGGCAGTGCGACCTGCGGCTGCCAGCAGGTTGCGCCCTCGGCGATCCCTTGACCAACCATGCGCTGGATACGATCCAGTTGCACGCGCGCCACTATGGCACCGATGTCGATTGCCTTGTCCAGGGGAAGGCCGATGCGCAGAGTGCTCATGCGGTCACGGATTTTGGCGATCAAATTCTCGGCAATGCTTTCCTGCATCAACAGGCGCGAGCCCGCACAGCAAACCTGCCCCTGGTTGAACCAGATTCCGTCGACCAGTCCCTCGACTGCGCTATCCAGGTCGGCATCGTCGAAGATGATGAACGGAGACTTTCCTCCCAACTCAAGCGACAGACGTTTGGGAGTTGCTGCGGTGGCGCTGCGAATAGCGCGTCCGACTTCTGTGGAACCGGTGAACGCAATTTTGTCCACGTCGGGATGTTTCACCAGTGCCTCGCCGGTTGAGCCGTCTCCGGTAACGATGTTGACGACTCCGGCGGGCAATTCAGCCTCCTGACAAAGTTCAGCGAAGACGAGCGCGGTCAGGGGAGTGAATTCTGCGGGCTTCAACACGACTGTGTTTCCGGTGGCGAGGGCCGGAGCAATCTTCCACGCCGCCATGAGCAGCGGGAAATTCCAGGGGATAATCTGCCCTACGACACCACAAGCTTCGTACTCAGGAAACTCCTGCTCGAGAAGTTGCGCCCAGCCCGCGTGGTAGTAAAAGTGCCGCGCTACCAGGGGAATGTCGATGTCACGACTCTCGCGGATGGGCTTGCCGTTGTCCATCGTCTCCAAAACGGCGAGAAGACGGGAATGTTTCTGCACCAGCCGCGCCAGGGCATGGAGGTAACGCGCCCGGACATGCGGAGTGAGGGCGCGCCATTTTGGAAACGCCGAGCGGGCAGCCTGCACGGCGCGGTCGATGTCAGCGGATGAGCCCTGAGCGATGGAAGCCAGTTTCTCCCCGTTGGAAGGGTCCTGTGTTTCGAAATATTCGCCGGCCGCCGGCGCTTGCCACGCACCGTTGATGAAGTGTCCGAAACGATGCCCGTGGCGCTGCAGCCAGGCTTGTGCTTCTTTCGGATCTTCGGGAGCGGGGCCGTACTCCATCGTGACAAATTTTTCGGCGATGCTCATGTAGATGGCTCGATTCTCTTGTGTTCTGGGATCAACCTCCGGCAACTACGCTATGGGATGACGATACTCCGCCGAATAACGCCCGGTTGCGTGGTGCTCGAGTTGCCGCTCAATATCACCCAACAACCCACTCGCACCAAAACGAAACAGCTCGGCGCGCATCCACGACTCTCCGAGTTCTTCTTTCATCATGGCGAGCCAGTCCGTAGACTGCTTTGCGGTCCGAATTCCGCCGGCCGCTTTGAAACCCACAGCCATCCCGGTTTGCTGGGCATATTCGCGGATGGCGCGAGCCATCACCAAGCCCACCGGCAGCGTGGCGTTGGTAGGTTCCTTGCCAGTTGAAGTCTTGATGAAGTCGGCGCCCCCCATCATGGCCACGACACTGGCCCGCGCTACGTTTCGCAAGGTCAGCAGGTCGCCGCTTGCAAGGATGACTTTCATGTGAGCGGCGCCGCAGGCTTGTTTGAAGGCCGCAATTTCGTCATAGAGCGCCTGCCAGCGTCCGCCGAAGACCAGGGCACGAGTGATCACCACGTCGATCTCATGCGCACCTGCCTCGACGGAACGGCGAATCTCCGCAACCCGCTCGGCCAGCGGCGATAGACCTGCGGGGAAGCCGGTGGACACGGCTGCGACGTGAATGCCACTTCCTTCCAGGGCGTGCAGTGCGGTTTCAACAAAGACGTGATAAACGCAAACCGCGGCGACTTTCACATCGAGATCTTCAACTCCCAGCTTGTGAACGAGATCCTGTTGGACCGGCTGCCGCGCCTTGGCGCACAGTCGGCGCACGCGGTCGTCGGTGTCATCGCCGGAAAGCGTGGTCAGGTCCATGCAGGAGATTGCCCGCAGAAGCCATGCTGCCTGCCATTCCTTTTTTACTGTCCTCCGCGCTACCTGGCTCTGGGCACGGCGTTCCACTGC
Source organism: Candidatus Sulfotelmatobacter sp. (assembly GCA_049583505.1). Taxonomy (GTDB): domain Bacteria; phylum Acidobacteriota; class Terriglobia; order Terriglobales; family Acidobacteriaceae; genus Sulfotelmatobacter. The sequence continues at coordinate 31,473 of JBAUVZ010000199.1, read as the reverse complement.
GCTTGTGTTCACCCGAACTTCCTGCAGCCAATTCAGGTCGAGAGGAATTCCAGAATTTGGCAAGAGCGGACGTCCGCCAAGGATCGCAATGGATGTTCCAGCATGAGGCTGGTAGCCGCCAGCCTTGCTGGTGGTTTCCTGAGCTGTTCCGGGATCGTTGTGATCTACTGGCACTGGACTTCGCCTCACTTCGCGCTGCAGCATGGAGCCACGAACGAGTTCCTCGCGCTGTAATTGTACGGCAGGAAATCTTACAACGCGAGTTCGCTGTGTGCGGCTATCCGGAGGTTGTTTCAGACCTGGCCAAGAATAAAGCGCTTGAACTGTTTGGCCAGGGTTTACAATGGCCCTCGATTTCGCCGTTTCGCAGTGAGACCTTCCCCTCTATGCGCAAGAAGACGGAGCGTGCCGACGTACGGGCAAGACTCCTGCGGTCGGCGAAGAAAGTCATGAAGAACGCGCATGCACCTTACTCGAAGTTCCGGGTCGGAGCTGCCATCCTGCTTTCGAACGGGAAGATCTTTTCTGGTTGCAATGTGGAGAATGCGTCCTACGGAATGACCAACTGCGCCGAGCGCACGGCGATTTTCTCGGCGGTCGCACAGCTTGGACCCAAGATCGAGATCCGCGCGGTTTCTGTAGTCAACGACCACGGAGTACCCTGCTCGCCCTGCGGCGCATGCCGTCAGGTTATTTACGAATTCGGCCCCGACGCAACGATCTTCTTCCAAGGGGCTAACGGTCCGAAGCAGGCCCACATTACTGAACTGCTTCCGGAGGGATTCCGCCTCCAGTGAATCCCACGCCAGCTGCAGCGCAGACTTTCCGTGCCATCGATGTGATTCGCAAGAAGCGGGATGGCGGGGAATTGTCTCGATGCGAAATCGAGTCACTGGTAAGCGCTTACACGGGTGGCGAGATTCCCGACTATCAGGTTTCTGCATGGCTGATGGCGGTGGTGTTGCGGGGCATGACGCGGGCTGAGACCGCTGCGCTGACGGATGCCATGCTGCGCTCGGGCGAAGTCCTCGATCTCTCTTCACTTCCTCCCAGGAAGATCGACAAGCACTCGACCGGAGGTGTGGGTGACAAGACTTCCCTTGTGCTGGCGCCGCTTGCAGCCGCCGCAGGTGTGGCGGTTCCCATGATCAGCGGCCGCGGCCTGGGGCATACGGGAGGCACGCTGGACAAGCTTGAGTCTATTCCCGGCTTCGATGTGAATCTTTCCGTTGCGCAATTTCGCCGCGTACTCGAGACCTGCGGTTGCGCCATGATCGGGCAGACGGCTGAGATCGCCCCCGCCGATCGGAAGCTCTACGCACTGCGCGATGTGACCGGTACCGTAGAAAGTCCCTATCTGATCTGCGCGTCCATTATGAGCAAGAAACTTGCCGAAGGCATCGACGCATTGGTGCTCGATGTGAAGACTGGCTCTGGGGCATTCATGAAGAATGAAAAGGATGCCGCCTTTCTCGCCGAGCTCATGGTGGAGACCGGCGAGCGGATGGGAAAACAAGTGGTGGCGCTCATCACGGACATGGATCAGCCGCTGGGATGCATGATCGGCAATGCACTTGAGGTGGTCGAAGTCGTGGAAATCCTGCGCGGGGAAGGGCCGGAAGATTTGCGGCAACTCTGCCTTGAGCTTGCAGGTTGGATGCTGCATCTGGGTGGAGTTTCCGACACGGTTGCAGAGGGAAAAGAGCAAAGCGAGAAGCTGATTGTTTCGGGCAAAGCGTTCGACAAGTTTCGTAAGATGGTGGAACTGCAGGGCGGAGATCCGCGGGCGATCGACGATCCGAAGAAACTGCCTCAGGCTCGGCATACGATGAAGGTTTCCAGCCCGACAAGCGGATACATTGCATCTCTTCAATGCGAACAAGTTGGAACGGCGTGTGTGATTCTCGGGGGCGGCCGCGAACGGAAGGAAGATTCGGTCGATCCCGCGGTGGGGATCGTGCTGCATAAGAAAGTCGGGGATCGAGTGTCTGCGGGCGAGGCGCTGGCGACAATCTACTACAATGCGGAAGCGCGTGCGGCTCGTGCCCGGCAACTGCTGGAGGAGAGCTATCAGATTGCCGATTCGCCCGCGCGCGAGAAAAGGCCCTTGATCCACGGCGTGATCGGACGACCCGGGGAGAAAAACTGAATGGGACGCTATACAGGAATCCTCGGCCTTTTGACCATGCTGGGATTGGCCTATGCTTTTTCGACCAACCGACGTGCCATTCGCCTGAAAACCGTAGCTTGGGGATTGGGCTTACAGCTTGCCTTCGCCGTGTGTGTGCTGAGAATCGGAGCTGGGCAGCGGGTTTTTCAAAAGGCGGGCGATGCCGTTAGCCGCTTGCTTAGTTACTCTTATGCCGGCTCGCAGTTTGTTTTCGGTGACCTGGGGAAGCAAGGCTCTCATCTTGGCTTCTATTTCGCTTTTCAAGTACTGCCAACCATTATTTTCATCTGCGCGTTTTTCGCCGTGCTCTATCACTTCGGCGTCATGCAATTCGTCATCAAGATTGCCGCCTGGGTTATGACCCGGGTCATGGGCGCCAGCGGCGCGGAATCGCTCAACATTGCAGCGAGCATTTTTATGGGACAGACGGAAGCGCCGGTGACCATCCGGCCATTCTTGCCGGATCTGACTCGCTCGGAACTGATGACCGTGATGACCAGCGGCATGGCGCACGTCTCCGGCGGAATCATGGCTGCCTACATCGCATTCGGCATAGAGCCTAAACATCTCTTGAGCGCCGTCATCATGACCGCGCCGGGCACCCTGCTGATGGCGAAGATGCTGGTGCCAGAAACCGAGGAGCCGAAGACGGCCGGACGAGTCGTCATGCCCGAAGACGAAGAGAAGACCGAGAAGGAAGAAAATCTGCTGGGCGCGGTCGCGCGGGGAACGACCGACGGCCTGCATATGGCTTTGAACATCGGTGCCATGCTGATCGCGTTCCTGGCGCTCATCGCGCTGGCGGACGGCATTATGGGTGGGATTCACCACTGGCTGGCTTGGTTTCCAGAAAGTCTGGAAAAGATTTTCGGCGCGGTCTTCGCTCCGGTTGCCTGGGTGATTGGTGTTCCCTGGCATGACTGCGGAGTGATTGGAACTCTGCTCGGCACGCGCATGGTGCTGAATGAACTTGTGGCATTTTCCATGCTCGGACCGATGAAGGCGGCGCTCGATCCGCGTTCGTTTACTATTGCCACGTTCGCGCTGTGCGGGTTTGCGAATCTCAGCTCCATCGGAATCCAGATCGGCGGCATCGGGGCGCTGGCGCCAAACAAGAAGAGCGAACTGGCACGGCTTGGTATTCGCGCGATGCTGGCAGGGACGATGGCAAATCTGATGTCGGCTTCCATCGCTGGCATGCTGCTGTAGAGCCACACCGGCATTCGAGAAAGGACTTCCTCTTGTGAAGCAACTCTACGCTACATTCTTGATGATTTCGTTCTTCGTGCTTACTTTACTGACGAACGCCTTTGCGCAAGCCGCGCCAAGGCGCGTGATCATCGACACGGATCCCGGCACCGATGATGCCATGGCCATCATCCTCGCCTTAAATTCTCCGGAGTTCAAGGTGGAAGCGCTGACTGTAGTGCCGGGCAACGTGGAGGCAAAACAGGGACTGGAGAATGCGCTGAAGATTGTTTCGCTGGCTGGCCGCTGCGATGTTGTGGTCGCCGGGGGAGCGCAACATCCGCTGAATCAGAAGCTGATTACTGCCCAGTTCTGGCACGGTAAGAATGGTTTGGCCGACGTTGAATTGCCACCTTCTAAATGCAAGGCGGATCCCCGGTTTGGTCCGGATCTCATCATCGAGTTGATCCACAAATATCCACACGAGATCACACTGATCCCGGTGGGACCGCTGACGAACATCGCGCTTGCGGTTTCGAAAGATCCTTCGATTGCTTTTCTGGTCAAAGACATCGTCATCATGGGTGGTTCGATTTCTGGTGGGAACGTGAACGGGGCGGCGGAAGCTAACATCTATAACGATCCCGAGGCGGCGCAGATTGTTTTCAATGCCGGGTGGATGGTGACGATGGTCGGGTCCGATGTGGGGGAGCGAACGCTGATCACGCGAAAGTATCTCGCGGAGCTGCAGTCGTCGCACGGGCCGGAGAGCGACTTCATCGCGAAGATTGCAGACTTCTATTTGAACCGCAGCGAGAAGAGCGGATACGCCGGGGCCGCGATGTATGACCCGCTGGCAGTCGGGATTGCTCTGGATTCGACTCTGGGAACGCTCAAAGAAATGCACGTCGATGTGGAAACCAAGGGCGAGTTCACTCGCGGGGAAACCGTGGCGAACCGCATGGGCTCAAACGAGAACAATGTGTTGCATGGAGACCACTACGAGATCGAGGGTATCATCGAGCTAAAGCCGAATGCGCGGGTGTGCCTGGCTTCAGATGCCGACCGATTCTTGCAGCTGTTTGTGAGCCGGGTCAAAGGGAAATAGACCGGCTTAGCCATTCGCCCGTGCAACCAGGAAAATTGCCAGACCATAGAAGACGAACATCAGGGCGAGGTACGCTTTGGCCCGAGGTCCCGAGTTCGCGAATTCCTTCCACGCGAGAATTCCCCAGAGCGCGGCAACCATGGGAGCGGATTGGCCGATAGCGTAAGAGATGGCAACGCCGGTGAAGCTCGCGGCCACGAGATTGAAGACCGTGCCAATGCCCCAGATGAATCCACCGAAAAGCCCCAGCAGATGACCGGAGGCGGGGCCGCTGAAGAATCCAGAGAAGCTTACCGGCTCCCCTACCAGTGGATGCTTCATGAAATAAATATTCCAGATGAAACAGGAGAGCAACGCTCCAAGGGTCAGGAACACAGCGGCGCTGTAGGGTCCCAAAGCGTTGCCGCGAGTCATGGCGTGCGTCATGAAGGGAGCCCAGAGGCCCATTAGAATTCCTGACACCACGCATGTGGTCAGACTTTTTCTTGAGACGGAACGTCCCGCAGACGCGAGACTTCCATAGGCCTTGCCGTCCAAAAGCACCGCAATAAACGCACACGCGACGCCCAGAGCGAGGAGAACGGCGTTCCCTTTCGGTTGAAGCGCGTAACTCAAGACAGTTCCGACCACCAGCGCGATGCCAATTGAAATGGGGAACGCTACGGCAAGTCCGGCCATGTCGATCGCAGCCACGAGCAAGAGATTGGCGAGGTTGAACAGCGCGCCGCCGATGAGCGCGTTGACAATGTTCGAAGTGTCCGCGCCGTGGACGTTGTTTAAGAAGCTGGAGGAATCGTTCCCGGTGCTCCCCATGGTGAAGGCGAGTACAAGTGAAACCAAAAAGATGCCGACCGCATAGTCCCAGTAGAAAAGCTCGAATCGATAGCCCTTCACACCTTTATACGTGTTTGCCCAGGAACCCCAGCAAACAGCGCTCGTGATCATCATCAACAGCGCAATGCTCAGACTCGATGGGGTGAACATCCGTTCTCCTTGAATGTGTTAGCTGTTTACTTGCGAGTAGGTAGACCGTCGGAGAAACTCCCCCTGCCCTGCCCGGCCCAGGAACTTGTCACTCTCCACAACAACCCGGCCTCGAGAGAGGACGAGGTCGGGCATGCCCGTCACCGGGATACCTTCGAACATCGAGTAATCCACTCGCATGTGGTGAGTCTTGGCGCTGATGGTGTGTTTGCGGTTGGGATCGAAGATTACGAGATCGGCATCGGCGCCAACCGCGATCGTTCCCTTGCGCGGATACAAGCCAAAGAGTTTTGCCGGAGTGGTGGCAACCAGTTCGACGAATCGATTCACGCTGAAACGGCCCTGAGCGACGCCACCGGAATAAATCAGGCTCATGCGATGCTCAATGCCAGGACCACCGTTCGGAATCTTCGTGAAGTCGTCTCGTCCGAGCTCTTTCTGCTCTTTGAAACAGAACGGACAGTGATCGGTGGAGACGACCTGCAGATGATCCTGTTTAAGGCCGTTCCAAAGCTTTTCTTGATGCCACTTTTCTCGAAGCGGCGGTGTAAAGACAAACTTTGCGCCTTCAAAATCAGGGACGTCGAAGTTTTCGATCGAGAGATACAAGTACTGCGGGCAGGTTTCAGCGTAGACGGGAAGGCCGCGGTCGCGGGCCTCCCGCACTTTCTCGAGAGCCTCATTGCAGCTCAAATGGACGATGTAGATCGGAGCTCCCGCCATTTCCGCTAAGGCAATCGCGCGGGAGACGGCTTCAGCCTCGGCGGTGGTGGGGCGGGTCAATGCGTGATACTTCGGCGCCTTCTTCCCTTCTGCCAGCGCTTGCTGCACGATGACGTCGATTGCGCTTCCGTTTTCGGCGTGCATGCAAATGAGTCCGCCGTTTTTCGCCGTGGTCTGGAGCGCCCGGAAGATGCTGGCGTCGTCCAGCATGAAAACGCCAGGATAGGCCATGAACAGCTTGAAGCTGGTCACGCCTTCGCCCACCAAGGCGTTCATCTGCTGGAGTTGACCATCGCTTATATCGGTGACGATGCAGTGAAAAGCATAGTCGCAGACTGCCTTCTTTGAAGCCTTGTCCATCCACGTGTCGAAAGCTTTCCGCAACGGCTGGCCTTTGTACTGGATGGCGAAGTCGATCAGGGTGGTGGTTCCGCCGAAAGCCGCGGCCCTGGTTCCGGTTTCAAAATCGTCGGCGCTGGTGGTGCCGCCAAACGGCATGTCCAAATGGGTGTGAACATCGATGCCGCCAGGGAAAACATACTTTCCTGAAGCCTCGAACACCTTCGTGGCATTTTGGCGAGGAAGGTCCTTGCCGATAGCGGCGATCTTGCCGTCCGTGATGGCAACATCGGCCACGTACGTATCCGTTGCAGTCACCACGGATCCGTTGCCGATGATCGTGTCAAAACCCATTAATCCCTCCACGCACGATCGAGATCAAGAAGGAATTCTATGCTAAACTGCCGCCTCTCAGTTCCTCATATTTCCGGAGTCATTAAGAGAGGTCCCGCCATGCAGTTTGGTATTACGTTAAAGCCAGACATCTCGATTGAGCGCATTCTTGGTTTGACGCGTCAGGCCGAAGCCGCCGGTTTCCAGTACGGGTGGATCTTCGATTCCCACGTTTTATGGAAGGAACCGTACCCTCTGCTGGCGCTGATGGCCGCGAATACGAAGCGAATGCACTTTGGCACTTGTGTGACCAACCCCGCGGTTCGCGATCTCACAGTGACGGCCAGCCTGTTCGCCACACTGAATCTGATTTCTGGCGGCCGGATGGAACTGGGCATTGGCCGCGGAGACAGCTCGAGACGTGTGCTCGGCAAGAAGCCGGTCAGTTGGTCACAGTTGGAAGCCGCGGTAAAGATTTTTCGCGATCTTACTGCCGGACACGAAATTGAATACGAAGGTCAACCGACCCGGCTGACGTGGGCCACGGTCTCTCCGCGAGTTTGGATCGCGGGCTACGGGCCAAAGGTTCTGCACATGGCAGGGCGCGTCGCCGATGGGATCATTCTTCAGTTTGCCGATCCTGATTTGATTTCCTGGTGTCTGAGTTTCGTGAAAGAGGGCGCGCGAGCCGTGGGCCGCGATCCGAGCCAAATCGAGGTGATGGCGGCAGCTCCGGTTTGGGTTGCTGATGATCTCGCTGTGGCGCGCGAACGCGTGCGCTGGTTCCCGGCGCTGGTTTCCAACCACGTGATGGACCTCATCCGACAGTACAAGCCGGAAGATCTTCCTGCGGCGCTCACCTCGTACGTGCAAGACAGGGGCAGCTACGATTATCAGCACCACTGCGTGGTGGAGAGTGACAATGCGAATTTTGTTTCTGACGAGGTGGTCGATCGTTTTTGCCTGGTCGGGCCAGTCAAAGCTCATCGCGAGAAGCTGCGCAGGTTGGCCAGCGTAGGGGTTACTCAGTTCAATGTGTACCTGATGTGCGGAGACGAAGAGCAGACGCTGGATATCTACCAGCGCGATGTTTTGCCGGCCTTCCAGCAAACGGTGAAGACGAAACGCTGAAAGCTACGACACCGCCGTCGGCGAAAGCACAACCGGGCGCTGAGAGTTCATCATTGCGTAATAGACCGCAAAGGAAACCGAAAAGCCCACGAACCAGGAGTAGTCGTAAAGAACACGCACTGGAGGAACGGCCAGGCCGATCAGGGCCGTCCCTGCTCCCAGCGCAAGCGCAATCACGGCACGCCAGTTAAATCCTTTGGAATACTCGTAGATTCCGCCTCGAAGATAGAGGTCGTCCACTTGCAGTACACACCTTCGAACAAGGAAATAGTCGCAGATCATGATGCCCGCGACCGGTCCGAGAAAAGCGGCGTAGCCACCGAGCCAGCCGAGGATGAAGGTTTTATAATCGGCGAGCAGCTTCCACGGCATCAGTGCGATGCCCATGGAGCAGGTAATCACGCCACCCGTACGAAAACTGATTCGCCGAGGCCACAGATTGGAGAAGTCGTTGGCCGGCGAAACGACGTTGGCCCCTATGTTGACGTTCAGCGTTGCCAGCAGAATCGCGATCAAGGAGATGACCACAGCTACAGGAGAGTGAAACCGGCTGAGCAGTTGCACGGGATCCGAGATGGCCGTTCCGTAAATCACTACGGTGGCCGAAGTCACCGCGATGCCGATGAATGCATAGAGAGTCATCGTGGTCGGGAGGGCGAGCGCCTGGCCGATGATTTGTTCGCGCTGGTTGCGTGCGAAACGCGTGAAGTCGGGGATGTTCAGCGAGACGGTCGCCCAGAACCCGACCGTGCCGTTCAAAGCTGGAACCAGAAACTTCAGGAAATCTGCAAAGTTGCTGAAGCGCGAAGGCGCGGCGAGCATGGGGCCGAAGCCGCCCGCACTGTGATAGGCCCAGGCCAAGAGCAACAACCCGACGGCCAGCAGCACCGGTGCGCTGATCCCCTGCAGAATCCGGATGTATTCGATCCCCATGAGAATGACGGCGAGGTTGATCAGCCAGAACAGAAGAAAGCAAATGGCTGTGGCGTAGGGAAAATTCTTCCATCCCGGAGCGAGCGTGGCGAGAAGCGTGCTGATGGCTTCGCCGCCGATCCAGGTCTGAATGCCGAACCATCCACATGCCACCAGCGCGCGCAGGACTGCGGCTATGTTTGCACCGAGCACTCCAAACGACGCGCGAGCCAGCACTGGAAAAGGGATCCCATATTTGGCTCCGGGGTGAGAGTTGAGCAGCATTGGTACTAGCACGATCACGTTACCGATAAAGATTGTCATCACCGCCTGTTTCCAGTTCATCCCACCCTGGATCAGGCTCGCGGCCAGCATGTAGGTGAGGATGTTGACTGACATCGAAATCCAGAGTGCCGCGAAGTTGTACGTGCCCCAATGACGGCGGTCGGCCTGGGCGGGGGCAAGATCAGGATTGTAGAGAGGACTCGATTCGATTCGGGATCGGAGAGGAGAAGGTTCGGGCGCGGTCATGGGTTCCGGTCTGCGACGCTTGCGTTTCAGTCCGCGGCGGCGGCCTCGCCAGTTTGCGCTGTGATGGGGCCGTAGCTTTCCGGACGACGGTCGCGGAAGAACTGCCACACTTTCCGGACTTCGGAGATCATTTCGAGGTCGAGGTCTGCGACGACCACTTCGTCTTTGTCGCGGCTGGCCTGGGCAATAATCTTGCCGCGCGGATTGCAGAAATAGCTCTTGCCGTAAAACTCGCCAATACTCCAGGGTTTCTCGACGCCCACGCGGTTGATCGCGCCGACGAAGTAGCCGTTGGCTACGGCATGCGCGGGCTGCTCCAGTTCCCACAGATATTCCGAGAGACCTGCAACTGTAGCTGAAGGATTGAACACGATCTCCGCCCCGTTCAATCCCAGAATGCGCGCGCCTTCGGGAAAATGGCGATCGTAGCAGATGTAGACTCCGACCCGCGCATACTTGGTCTCAAACACCGGGTATCCCAGATCACCGGGAGTGAAGTAGAACTTTTCCCAGAAGCCGGGATGGCAGTGCGGGATGTGGTGCTTACGATATTTTCCCAGATATCGGCCGTCGGCATCGATGACCGCTGCGGTGTTGAAATACACCCCGGGCATCTGCTCCTCGTAAACCGGAACCACGATCACCATACGGTGTTTAGCGGCCAGTTTTTGCATCAAGCGCACCGTCGGACCGTCGGGCACCCGTTCGGTGAGCTCGTACCAGCGCGCATTCTGCTCCGCACAAAAATACGGGCCGTAGAAAAGCTCCTGCAGGCACAGGATTTGCGTTTTTCTTCGCGCCGCCTTTTCAATCAACTTCAGGTGCTTGTCGATCATCGCTTTCCGGATCTGGGTAAGGGGGCGCTCAGTGCTGAGGGCATTGCTGGCTTGAATCAAGGCACAGCGCACAATTCGGGGCATGGGATGCAACCTCCGAGGAACGCAACTATAGCAGAAAACTTCAAGCGGAAATCCCGCGCGTCTGTCATCGCTCTCAAAGAAGAGTTGCCTAGCGCCTATCAGCTCCGTTGACACGCGCGGGGCCGCGAAATAGACTCGGCGTTCTCAAGGTTCGTTGAAGAAAATTATGCCCCGGCGCCTTCGCATTGCGGTGGTTGGAAGTGCCAACATCGATCTGACGACATTTACGGATCGGTTTCCGAAGCCGGGGGAGACGATTTTCGGGCAGAAATTCGATCTGGGATTCGGGGGTAAGGGCGCGAACCAGGCGGTCGCTGCTCGTCTTTGTGGCGCGGATGTGTTCATGGTGGCGCGGGTTGGAAGCGATCTGTTTGGTCCGGCGACAATCGACAACTTCAAGAAACTTGGCATCGATGCAACCCAGGTGAAGCAAATTGAGGGATTGTCGAGCGGTGTGGCGCCGATTTTCGTGGAGCCTAACGGGCAGAACCGTATTTTGGTTGTGAAAGGGGCCAACGACGCGCTGAAAGAGAAGGATGTTGATGCCGCGGCAGAGATGTTAAAAGCCGCCGATTGTATCGTCCTTCAGTTTGAGATCCCGCTGGAAACTGTCTACTACACGATTGCGTTCGCGCGAAAGCATGGGATTCGCTGCATCCTGAACCCGGCGCCCGGACAGCCCGTTGAAATGCGCGCTCTGGCTGGCCTCGATTACTTCGTTCCGAATGAGAGTGAGGCGGAAGCAATTACGGGAATGGTGGTACGGAATGTCGAAGACGCGAAGAAATGTGCGGAGAAACTGGTGGCAGAAGGTATTCGACGCGTCATCATCACGCTGGGAGCCAAAGGCTCCCTGCTCGCGGGCCACGGAGTGAGCGAGCAGGTGCCCCCGTTTGCGGTAAAAAGCGTCGACAGCACGGGCGCGGGTGACGCATTCATCGGGAGTTTCGCCGTATTCCTCGCGGAAGGAGTACCCGAAAAAGAGGCGGTGCTGCGCGCGAATCTGTATGCGGGACTTTCGACGACAGGCATCGGAACGCAGAAATCTTTCTACAATCGCGTCCGTTTTGATGAGGAGTGGGTGGTTCGAGGCAGAAGCTAGCTCGCTCTCGCCGAATCATCCAGAAGAATCCGCGAGAGCGCCCACGGTTTCCCACTCGAGCCTGTGCAAAAAAGGAAAAAGTAGTGGCTGGGGTTTCTCTACAGCCGAATAGTCTTGACTTCGGAATGAGTGGCGATTTATAAGGCCGTTCTACGGTCCAAGACCTCCCTGTATCAGTGTGTAACGGAAAGTCACTTCGTCATTCGGTGTGGGGCCGCCGAAAGGGGTTGTAATGCTGAATAAGAGGGCGCCGCTCGTTGTAGTTTTCTGTTCGCTTGTAGCTTCGGCTTGTCCGTTCCTGTACGGCCAGGCGAGTGGTAGTTTTTCGGGCACTGTTTCCGACAAAGCGGGAGCGCTGGTCACAGGCGCGACCGTGAAGGTCACCTCGCAAAGCACCGGCCTTTCCCGCGAAGCGAAGACCAACGATTCAGGATATTACCTGATCCCGCTGCTGCCGGTCGCGTTCTACACGATTCGAGTGGAGTCGCAGGGCTTTCAGGCCACCGAGCAGAAGGACATCCGGCTGCAGGTCGATGAGCATCGCGAAGTGGATTTCACTCTGGCGCCCGCGTCTGTCACTACTGCAGTCCAGGTGAGCGCTACCGAAGTAGCCGTGGAGACTGCGAATCCGTCGCTGGGACAGGTCATCACTTCCGAGCAAGTCGCCGACCTGCCTTTGAACGGGCGCAACTTCGTGCAACTGGCGACCCTTACGCCGGGCACGACCGCATCAACCAGCCCGGTGAGCTTCTTCAATGGTGCTGCCAGCAGCGAAGCCTCTACTCGCGGGTCGTTTTCGCTTTCGGTCGGTGGTTCGCGCGAACAGAGCACCGACTGGCTGCTCGACGGCAACGATAACAACCAAATCGATGAGGGAGGGATTGCGATTTTCTCCTCGATTGACGACATCCAGGAATTTAAGGTATTGACCTACACCTATTCAGCGGAATACGGAGAACGCGCAGGTCCAACGGTGTTGGTCACGACGAAATCTGGGTCGAATCAGTTCCATGGGTCTTTGTTTGAATTCTTTCGCAACTCAGTCCTCGACGCGAGCACGCCTTTCGTCAACGCAACACCGAAGTTCAACCTCAACCAGTTCGGTGGTTCTTTTGGCGGCCCTATCCAGAAGGACAAAACGTTCTTCTTCGCCGACTATGCGGCAAAAATGCAACGCCGAGGAATTCCGTTCACCGGCCTGGTTCCGACGGCCGCCATGAGGACACCGGACGCTAACGGCGACTTCGACTTCAGCTTGGATCCTTTCGGCAATCCCCGTGGCTCCTCCTCTTTCCCCAACCTCACCAATCCTTTCGCCGGGGGCGCGCCATTTGAGTGCAACGGAGACATCGCCGTTGTGCCGAACGGTACCGGCGGGCAGACGGGTGGAACGCCGTGCAACATAATTCCTGCGGCAATGGCGAACTCGGTTGGTCTGGCTGTGCTTAGCCTCTATCCCACGCCGAACGCGAACAATCCGTCTTTGGACTACAACTATACCGACGTACCCGACCGGAAGCTTAACGAAGGCACATGGGACATCCGCCTTGATCACAATTTTTCCAGCAAGGATTCCGTTTTTGCGCGCTTCAGCTACGACCAGGCGACGAACTTCGTTCCGGGCGGCTCTCCGGGTTTCGCCGAAGCCACCGCCTTTGGCAGCACGCAGTACATCGAGAACCACGGGCGCAATTTGGCGGTGTCCGAGACCCACATTGTGTCGCCGAACACGATCAACCAGTTCAACGCCGGCTTCAGCCGGATTTTCAACCACATTCTCTCTTTTGGCACCGGGACCTGTGAAGCGGCGATCATTGGCATACCCGGCACCGATTTAGGGAGCAAGTGCGATAGTTTGACCGGCTATCCTGCGAGCCTGAACCAGGCCACCAACGACTGCGAAGGTTGCGGCATGACTTCGTTTTCGATGTCCAGCTACTACTCCGTGGGCGACCGCGGATATGCGCCGTACCAGGGCGGGAGCAATGTCTACTCGGTGTCCGATACCCTAGATTTGATCCGGGGCAAACACGAGATCCGGTTCGGTGGAGTATTTCGCGACAACCAAATGAATGTCAGGAATAACGCTTTCCAGGACGGGTTCGTTTCGGAGATTGGCAATCAAACGGGCGATGACATCGCCGATACCCTTATCGGGGGAATGGGGAATTTTGCCGCCCACGATCAAACGTTCGACGGAGCTACGGTCGGTCGGCGCTGGAAACTGGTTCGACCGTTCGTTCAGGATGACTGGCGCGTGAGCAACAACCTGACTGTGAACCTTGGATTGGCCTGGGCTTTAGTGACGCCCGAAACTGAAGTGGAGAATCGCCAGTCCAACTTCGATTTTCAGACTGGCATGTGGTACGTTCCGAAGGGAGCTCCGGCGATAGGCGGTTGCACAACTTGCATTGCTTCCAACGGGCGCGTGGGGGTCCATCTGGACAAAACCGCATTGGAGCCGCGCATCGGGCTGGCCTGGAAGCCCATGGGGAGCCAGAACACCGCAATCCGTGCCGGGTACGCGATCTTCCACGACTCCGCGTGGAATCAGGGCGGACAGGGATTGTGGCAAAACCCGCCATACTATGCGGAAGTGGATCCCAACGTCATTTTTGGCTTCGCTTATCATGTCGCCGCCAATTCCTTGACGGATGGCTTCCTTTTCCCGGCAGGCAGCCCTCAGCCCGCTTCCACCGTTGCCGTCCCGGGCGGTTTCATTTATAACGCGCCAGTCAACCCCACCGCTTATACCGGCACTATTCAATCCCAGAACCTGAACTTCAAGCAGGGCATCGTACAGCAATTCAACCTCAACATTGAGCACCAAGTCGGGAATGTTGTGCTGACCGCGGGTTATGCGGGCTCCCGCAGCGCACACATCCTGGTAAGCCAAGTGGATGAAAACATAGCTTCGCCTCTCGCGTGCCCGGGCAACGGCGCCTCTACCGTAGCCGGCTACACGCTGGGCTGCGGGATTCTAAACTTTCCATACACGCCATTCCAGTTCATCAACAATAACAACAGCATCGGCGCAGCGCGTTATGACTCTCTGCAGATCAAAGCCGAGACCAAGAGCGCGCGGCACGGGCTCTATGCCCTCATAGGCTATACGTATGCCCGTAATTTCGACTCCGGCATGCCCGACGGCCTGGGCACCACCGTCGGCGCGGTGTATTGGCCCCTGCCGGGAAGCCAGAAACTGGATTGGAGTTTGTCGCAACTGAATCTCAACAACACCTTCACCGCGAGCATCCTCTACGATTTGCCATTCGGCAGAGGCAAGCGCTACGGCGGCAACTGGAGCCAAGCCACCAATACGCTTCTGGGACATTGGCAAGTGGATCTAATTGAGAGAGCCCAATCTGGATTTCCGCTCTTTGTTGTAGATAGCGACAACGCGGACATCTTCCCCGGCGCCGCAGGGGACTCGGGAACGTTCTTCAATTATGATGGTTTCAGTCTCAACCGACCCAACGAGGTGGGTGACCCAAACAAGGGCGGCTCGGAGGGTGGCGGTACAAACTGCCCGGCTCAGGTGCACACGTTGCAGAATTGGTTCAACCCTTGCGCCTTTCAGAGAGCGCCGGCCGGGGAGCTTGGCACGGCCGCTCGTGCGCCCCTTTACGGCCCTCGTTTTGTGGATACGGATTTCTCGATCATCAAAGACTTCCCGTTATCTTTCCGCGAGGGGATGAATCTGCAGTTCCGGGCCGAGTTCTTCAACCTGTTCAACCACCCGCAGTACTTCCTGGGCGGTCTCGGCGACACTGGCCAGCAGGACATAAACTCGCCGTCCAGTTTCGGAGTAATCAATCAGACGTTGAATAACTCGCGCGATATTCAGTTTGCTCTCAGGCTGAATTTCTAGAGCGTTCCGCGTATCTAAGTATGGGCAGACCGAGGTCAACTTAGTCTGCCTTTTACTTTGTAATCGAAAAATCGGCAGGAGGAATGACGAAGCAGCTCAGCGGAGGGCAGGATGATCTTGATCTCGACAAGTCTTACAAGATATTCGCCGATCTGCTGACCGCGCCGACGCCGCGGAAGAACTAAGTTTAGTGAGAGGCCGAACCTCACCGAAACATACCAGAAATCCACACTAAGGTCTCAAAGTTTCCAGAACATACCTGGAATTGCACTTCTGAGGACCATTTTCGGAAGGCAGAGCAGGCCTTCCCTTCGTGGTAACCACGGCCCGCAAAGTCGATGGAGATGATCAGAACGTCCGGTTGTACCTGTTCAACGATGTCCGCCAAGTCGTTCTCGTTCCGCACCTCACCCACGACCTCAATGTCGGGCTGGTCGGCAACCGTAGCCATCACCAGTTCCCGCATCAGGCGCGGATGATTTGCGACCAATACTCGGACTCGTTTCACAGCGCAATCCCCAGCGCAGAGCATAGGTCGCCCACCCTTCAGGCACAAGGTTCAAAAGCGATCTACGCAGGATTCCATCGGCAGCAAGTCTGGAGTGCTGGAGGGAACTGTTGGCGAAGTACTAATGCAGATTCAATGGGTACCAAGGCTGGAACTAATGAGGGCCAATCTGGCGCTAGAAACCTGACCCCGACAGACGACGCCTTCTCAGCGCGAGCCGGCGCTGAACTCCAATACTGTCACACTTTGAAACGTCTGGCGCGGCTTCAATTCTGTCGAGGGAAAGCTGGCGTGGTTGGGAGAGTCCGGGAAATGCTGCGTTTCCAGGCAAAATGCAAATCGCCGGTTGTAGACCCGGCCCTCTTTTCCGGTGATCGATCCGTCGAGAAAATTTCCCGTGTAAAGCTGCACACCAGGTTCGGTCGTGAGCACGCGCAGAATCCGGCCGGTGGTCGGTTCATACACCTCGGCGGCCTCGGCTAACTTATTCGCTGGATGATCCAGTACGAAGTTGTGGTCGTACCCTTTTCCGAGACGCAACTGGACATCGTCCGCATTAATGCGTTCCCCGATGGTATGCGGGGTTCGAAAATCGAAGGGCGTGCCTTCTACCGGCTGCAGTTCCCCCGTGGGGATGAGACTCGCATCGACCGGAGTCATGCGGGATGCATCGATCTTCAGCACATGTCCCAGAACATCACCTTTCCCTTGGCCCGCAAGATTGAAATAGGAATGGTTGGTCAGGTTCAGGATGGTATCTTTATCGGTGGTCGCCGAATACTCAATTCGCAAAGCGCTCCCGCTTAAGCTGTAGCGCACGGTTGCGGCGAGCGTGCCGGGAAACCCTTGGTCCCCATCTTTGCTCACATAGTTGAGCTCGACTCCATCCGTTATTTGTTTGGCCGCCCAGACTACCTTGTCGAACCCGCGGATTCCCCCGTGGAGAGCGTTATCGCCATCATTCTTCGGAATGGAATACGTTTGACCGTCGAGCTGGAAGCTGCCATGCGCGATACGGTTCGCGTAGCGGCCGATAATGCCTCCGAAATGGGCAGTCTGCGCGACATACTTCTCGACTGAATCGCAGCCCAGCACCACATCGTCAAGTTTTCCGTTGCGATCGGGCGTGCGCAGGGAAACGACGATCCCGCCGTAGGTCATGATGCGGACTTCGATCTTGCCATCCGCCAACAAATAGACATCGACCGGCGTTCCTTCCGGCGTGTGCCCAAACGCTTGCTTGCTAACGCGAGTCTTCGCTGACACCGTGGTTGTGAGCATAATCAGAAAGACCAAAATTGCAAACCAGCGGTTGGCTTTGTTTAAAGGCATGGCTCTTCTTCTCTCGGTGCAGTATCCAAGGTTTTCGTGACACTCCAACCGCAGGTCGTTAATGAGAAAGCGCGAAGCTGATAACATCGCTTCCCGCCGCGATAGCAAGGTACTGCGCCCCAGCGACCGCATAACTCATCGGTGATGCCCGCATGCTCTGCCCGGTGTTGAATTGCCAGAGCCCGCGGCCGGTTCGCGCTTCAACCGCTTCCAGCGTTCCGGCATCGTTGCCGAAAAACACCAACCCACCCGCCGTGGTCAGCGTCCCGCCCCACGAATTGCCTTTACCGATTTGGGGATAGCGCCAGACAATCTTCCCCTCAGGTACGGAGTACGCGAGCAGAATCTTCTGAGCATGGTCATCGGCCGCGAGCTTCGTGCCCGTATCGTAGAAGGTCTGGCCCTGGGCAAATGGTTGTGGGCGGGCGAAAAAGACGCTGCAGCTCTCCAGCGCCATGACGTAAAAGAACCCGGTATCGGGATTATAGGAAGGCGAAAACCAATTCGTGGCTCCGTCGATGCTTGGACAAATCTGCGTGCCCTCCGCACTCGGTATTAGCCCCGACAATATGGGGCGGCCAGAGGCGTCAACTGCTTTGGCCCAGGTCAGCTTCTCAACAATCGGCGTTGCCTTGAGGAACTTTCCGTCGGTCCGGTCGAGAACATAAAGAAACCCGTTGCGGTTGGCTTGCACCATTAAGTCCCGCATTCGACCGTCCAGTTTGGCACTCAGCAGCACTGGCGTTTCGTTGGCATCGTAGTCGTATAGGTCGTGGGGAGTGAACTGGAAATACCATTTCAACTTACCTGTAGTGGCGTTCAGCGCCAGGACGCATGCGGTGTACAGGTCGTCACCGGGGCGGGAGTCTCCCGCGAAATCGGGCGCCGCGTTGCTGGTTGTCCAGTAGAGTGTGTCAAGTTTCGGGTCGTAAGTCCCGGGCATCCACGTGGTGGCCCCGCCATGAAGGTAGGAATCGCCCGGC
Source organism: Candidatus Sulfotelmatobacter sp. (assembly GCA_049583505.1). Classification (GTDB taxonomy): domain Bacteria; phylum Acidobacteriota; class Terriglobia; order Terriglobales; family Acidobacteriaceae; genus Sulfotelmatobacter. Next base: position 13,338 of record JBAUVZ010000199.1, on the reverse strand, counting down.
CAACTGGAAGCGCCGAATTCTCCCGGCCCGGGAATGGTCCAGAATCGCCATCTCAGATTGCCGGTCATAGCATCGTAAGCTGCGACGAAACCGCGCACACCGGAATCGCCACCGGACGTCCCGACGATCACTTCGTCTTTTACGATCAGCGGAGCGCTGGTCGCGCCGTATTGTTTCGCCTTGTCTGCATAGGTTACATCCCACAACAGGCGTCCAGAGCGGGCGTCGAGACACAGCAAGTGGGCGTCATCGGTCTCCATGTAGACGAAGTTTCTCCAGACGCCGACGCCGCGGTTGTGATGAGCCGCAGCATCGTCGAGCAGTCCTGTACTCACCGGCCGTTGGTGATGCCAAATCACACGTCCCGTCCGTGCATCAAGCGCCCATGCGTCGTTAGCCGAGGTGACGTACATTACGCCCCTGACGACCACCGGCGTCACTTCCAACCTTTCGGAATTGGCAGGATGGAAGATCCACGCCGCGCGGAGGCGGGCAATGTTCGCAGTAGTGATTTCGTGCAAAGCACTATAGCGACGCCCGGTGTAGTCGCCGTTATAGGAAGTCCAGTTTGCCGCGGGAGGCTGCGAAAGCAGGTCGTCCGCGCTCACGTTCACGTCGGCGACAACCGGACCCTGCCCTTGTTGCCCCGCGGCTGAGAACCAGACCAGACTGCAAACGGCCACTGCGGCCACAGTGAATTCTTTCTTGAATGATTTCATTTCAGTGGTTTTCGGGCGCGCCCACTTGAACCTCCTGAAGGGCACCACGGTCCAGCCCGTTCCCGTCTTCGAGATGAAGCGAGATACGGGAGCACTTTGCAGGAGGGGTTAACTCCGTCTCGAGCACAACAAGCTCCGTGGGGTCCACCTGAGTCAGAGGCATGGTCCCCAAGCTGGCACCGTGTTCGCTATACAGATGCGCGACCAAACGTCCTGCGAAGAAAACTCCAAACGAGCCCGAGAGCCGGATGTGGCCGCTTTCCAAACGCGTAGCTTGAAGAGGGCGCACTAAAATGCCTGCGTCCTCCATACCGTGGAATTCGCCGCCGGCGCGAGTCGGAAACCACTCCGTGTCAAGATCGCGGGTCTCGCCCGGCCGCAGCTGGACGAGCGGGCTGTTGATCTCGGCTTCCAGATAACGTGGGGATCCGTCGCCTCCGGAAGGCAGGGAAGGTTCCCCCTCGGAATTCATCCTCATCTCGGGGCCATTCGTCCAAAAAATAACCGATGCCTTGCCAGGATAGGTTTCGTTCTTTTCGTAGCGGAAGCGTTCCACCATGGCATACCGGCTTTCGCCATCAACCACTGCTAGCCAGCCTTGCGTCGAGTCCAGCCACAGTTCGGCGGCGAGGTGCATGTAGTGCAGCGCGAAGAGACCGTCGTCCCTGACCGAGGCAGCTGGATTCTCTGCCGGACCGAAACGCACGTGGTAGCGATTGAGATAGGTACTGAAGGGATTCGCCGGGGTGAAGGTCCAGAAATTGCGACTGCTTTTTGTGGGAGCAGACGGGTCCGCGGTATCGTATTGCGAAACCGATTGCATGGACCACTCGATGACGTGTCCCGTCTTATTCTGCATGGTTGCGTGAAAACGGATTCGTGGGGAATCGGCGTCCAGGTGAATCGTGCGCCGGATCTGAATCCCAGTCTGCGGATCGGCGGGGCCAGTCAGCTCGATTTCGCACTCCGGTCCTTCTGAAACCTTTCGAAAGGTGTAAGGGCCGTCGTCGAGCAAATCGGAATTGCCCACCCAATGCTGCTCATCGTCATTCCCTTCCGGCAAGAGCCACAGCTTGTCGCCTCCATAGTTAAACCAGTGGGATGGGTCGGGCGGCAGGTATTTTCCTTCGTACTTGGGATTCACGAAGAGGTAAGGATGTCCGGCAAAAATCACCTGCATCAGTCGTCCGCCATTTTGCGGCACGACCTCCAGTTTGACCCAGCGGTTGGAAATCTCCTCCGCGCTCCAGCCCTTGTAATTCATGGCCTCGACGCGACACGACGCACTTGGCTGGCTAGGTTCACTCTTAGCTTGAGCAGGTGCGAGGTTCAGGTTCAACAACCAAAGAAGCAAAACCACTGCGTAGCGCCGCATCATTCCTCTTTCTGGATCCGCGCTGCCATGATACATGTCCCGTGAATGATCAGAGTTCGCACTCGCGGAGAAACAGTTTCTAGACAGCTCCTTTAAGGTGTATTCACGTTTTCACAGAACGAAACGAATCCCAATCAAACGAAATAATTTGATTTGCGTCAACAAGATTCTGTGATATATCAGGTTCACCTGTTGATGCCATCATTCCTTGCGAAGCTGCCTTTAAGTGCGGATTCGAGAAGCGCGACGTGACCTGGCGAATCGTCCCTGCGTTTGGCTTGCTCCTGATGTGTTTGGGAGCGCCTGGCAGTGCTGTTTCCCAGAGCCCGGACAGCGAGCAGTCGTCCCCAGCCACCAAGTCTGACCTCAGGGGAAAGAGCATTTTCGAGTCGAAATGCGCGACTTGTCACGGACTCGATGGTCTCGGCGGCGAGCACGCGCCTGACATCGCTCGCCGTCCCGTCGTGAAAGCGCTCTCCGACCAGGCGTTGCTCGACGTAATCCACGACGGCGTTCCAGAAGAGGGAATGCCAGGGTTTCCCAAGATTGCGAAAGAAGATGCTCAGGCGGTTATCGATTATCTGCACGTCCTGCAAGGCAAGTCAGCCCGGAGCATCTCGCCGGGCGACCCGGATCACGGCAAGGATCTTTTCTTCGGAAAGGCCGGATGTTCCGCGTGTCATCAGATCGGAAGCACGGGCCAATTCTCCGCTGGAGACCTAGCAGGGTTTGCGCGAGATCATCAGTTTGCCGGGATTCGCGATACCATTCTCCGGCCGACCGGAGAGCCGCAAGATGCCGCAACTGCAGTGGCGCGAGATGGCCGGACATTTTCTGGCACGATTCGCAACGAAGACAACGCCTCCCTGCAATTACAGGGAGAAGACGGCCGGTTTTATCTTCTCATGAAGTCCAGCCTAGTCTCGGTCCAGCGGAAAACCGGAGATCCCATGCCCGCTGATTACGGGAAGCGCCTCAGCAGCGCCGAGCTTGATGATCTCGTCAGCTACATTTTGCGCGCGGCACGCCCGGGAAAGGATGAGGAGCCTCATGCTGAGGATTGAGGTTAGGAGACTGCTCCTCTTTCTGCTCTTTGCGTCATTCCTCCGGGCCCAGGACCGCCCCATAGATCCAACGTGGCTGCATCGCTATGTACCCGACCTGACGGAGACCAAGGCTGATCTCACTTCTAAGACTTGTCACTACTTGCCGATGTTCGGCGAAGGTGACAAACAGAATCGATCACTACAAACCGTAGCTCGCTTCGGTGAAGTCGCTCTGGATGCACACGGAAATTGCCAGATCGTTTCCTATGATCGCCAGGAGGAAATCTATTTTGTGGTAGAAGGCGGCGGCACGCTGCATTACGAAGATCAGACCCAGGCGCTGCGCAAGTATGACTTCACCTACCTGCCTCCAGGCGCGAAGCATTCGCTTTCCAACAACACGGACCAGCCACTGCGCGTCCTCGTGATGGGTTTCAAAATCCCGGCATCGATTTCGATTGGCGCCCCGATGCCACACCCGAGGGTTGCGAACCTGGAGAATTCCAAAGAGGAGACGGTCAGCGGTCACCCAAACTCAGTTCTGTACAAGCTTCTGATCGGCCTGAGCACCGGCAAGCGGGACCTGATCGACGAAGCTTATGTAATGGACAGTTTTTTCTGGATGGACTTTACACCGGGAGGCACCAACTGGCCTCACCACCACGAATTCGCGGAAGAAATCTATCTGGTAATCGAAGGCGAGGGCGAAATGGTTGCTGGTAGCGGGATGGATGGCGTAGCGGGACGCTATTCCGCCAAACCGGGAGACGCTTATTACTTTCGTCCCAACTGTACAGTCGGCTTCTACAACCAAAACAAACCGGACGCCAAGGCCTATATTCTGGCTGTTCGAGCACGTGTTCCGCTGCATGAAGATGAAGAGTAGGTAAATAATCCCGGAGGTTTCGCCATGCGAGTTCTGAATTCTAGCCGTCGATCGTTCATGAAGTGGGCAGCGGCAGCGCCGCTGCTAAGCCAGATTGCCGTTGCTGACCTTTATGCGAAGGCCGCCACTGCTGTCGGCAAAGACCCTCGGGAAAATTGCTACAGCCGCCTGGGGGTAAAAACCGTCATCAATTGTCGCGGGACCTGGACCTTCCTCAGCGGCTCTCTGGAGTTTCCTGAAGTTCACGAAGCCCAGATCGAAGCAGGGAAGTATTTCGTGAATGTGCTGGACTTGCAGCGTGGCATTGGGCGGCGTCTGGCGGAACTCACCGGCGCCGAGTCTGGAATGATCACCTCCGGCGCCGCCGGCGCCATGGCGGTTGCAACTGCAGCATGCATGGCAGGCACGGATGACAAGCTTATCTGGCAACTTCCCGATACGACCGGTCTCAAGAATGAAGTGGTCATGTGCGGCGGACGGAGCGCTTTCGATAGTGCGATCCGGCTGACGGGCGCGAAGCTGGTGCTCACCTATTCACCGGAGGAGCTTGCCAACGCCATCAACCAGAACACTGCAATGATCTACACCACGCATTTGGGCGACGAGTTGCAGAAAGAACTCGCGATCGCGAAAGACCATAAGGTGCCGATGCTGCTCGACGATGCCGCCGGCATTCCTCCGGCTGACAATCTCAAGCTGTACGCTCGAATGGGAATTGACCTCTACACGTTCTCCGGCGGGAAGGGCCTGCGCGGGCCGCAGTGCAGCGGTGTGCTCCTGGGAAGAAAAGATCTGATCGAGGCAGCCCTCATGAATTCCAGCCCGCGCGAGGGAGCCGTGTGCCGTCCCATGAAGGTGGGGAAAGAAGAAATGATCGGCTGCCTCGTTGCCGTTGAGACCTGGCTGAAGATGGATGAGAAGAAACTGTACGCCGAGTGGAACGATCGTATCGATAACATCAGAAAGCTGGTGGAAACCGTGCCGGGGGTGGAGACAAGCACTTACGTTCCGGATGATGGCAACCGTTATCCCACGCTGAAAGTCTCCTGGGACCAGAAGGCCTGGGGATTCACCATCGCGGAATGCGTGAAGGCGTTGCGTGAGGGCGACCCAATCATCGAAGTGCTCGGTGCGGATAATCCGAGCCTGGTCAAGGCGGTTCGTGAGGGCAAACCTAATCCCACCCGCAAAGAGCGGCCGCATGCCGACCACATCGAACTGATTTCGATGACCATCCAGCCCGGCGAAGAGGTCATCGTAGGACAACGATTACGCAGCATTCTGGGAGCAGCACAAAAAGCAAGCAAAGCGGCGTAGGGTCGGGACCGACTAGAACTCATGTTTCGGATATTTTCGGAAGGCTCGATGAAATCAATCCTGGTTGGGTTGTTGCTGTGGTCCGCTTTCGGGCTACAGGCACAGACCGCACCATCTAGTGTGGATGCGGGAGGCTACATCTACATTTCCGGCCAAGGGTCTCGGGGCGCGGATGGCACAGTGCCGGCGACCTTCGCGGGACAAGTCCGACAGGCCCTCAACAACTTGAAATCGGTGGTCGAGAGCGCGGGTTTGACGATGGACCATGTGGTCTACACCACGGTCTATCTCACCGACATCAGCCAATATGAAGAAATGAACCGTGTGTATGGAGAGTTCTTTGGGAAGACTTCGCCGGCTCGCGCTGTACTCGGCGTTGCCGCGCTCCCTGATCCCGCCATTGAAATCAATGCAGTCGCGGTCCGCAATCTCTCGGAGAGACGCGCCGTTGCTCCGCCGGGCTACAAGTCAGACGAGCCGTTTTCACCGGGCATTCTCACTCATGATCGCTTGTTCGTTTCTGCCATGCCTGGTACCGTTCCCCCTGGCGACAAGCTTTCGGACCCGCTGGCGGCCCAGGTAGATTTGGCTCTCGACCGCATGAAAGCAGTCTTGGAGGCAGCCGGGCTGGACCTCGGCCACATGGTTTTCGTCAATCCCTACTTGACTGCGAACTTACCGACGCGGGTCATGAATCAACACTATGCGAGCCGGTTCGAGTTCGGCAATACTCCGGCACGGGCGACGATCGAGGTCACGAGTTTGCCTAACGGCGCTCAAATCGAGTACACCGGAGTTGCGGTTCGCGACTTGAAAGAGCGGCGCGCCGTGCGTCCCAAGAACATGCCGCCCAGCCCAACGGCGAGTCCCTGCGTTTTTGCCGGCGACACGTTGTATTGTTCCGCGAAGAGTGGCTTTATCCCCGGACCGAACGGCGGGGTCTATGGTGCGAGTACTCCCGTCCAGCTTCATCAGACGATGCGCAATCTTCTGGATAACCTTGAAGAAGCCGACATGGAGTTTTGCCAAGTTGTGTCCACGAATGTTTACCTCGATAATCTGGCGGACATGCCGACATTCGACGAAGTGTATGTGAAATATTTCCGCACCGCGCTGCCTGCGCGCACAACCATCCAGCAGATCGCGTCAACCGAGCGCAACCCTGACAAAGATGAGCACTACCCTGACTTGGAGCAGGTTTCACTCATCGCTATCCGAAAAGACTGCCCCCACCGGTAACATCGTCGTTTTAGTTCATTTCCCTTCTTGTGCGGCGGAGGAGTGCTTCTGTCAAGTCGGGTTGCTCCTCACCCGGTTGGCAGTGCCTCAGGGTGTGATGGCAATGACCCGCAGAGGACTGCCAGAACCGCCAACGATTTTCAGTGGCGCGGCAATAACGATAGCACCAGTCGGCGGAAGCTGATCAAGGTTCGACAGACTTGCCAGCCCAAACTTGCCGCTGCCGTGCATGAGGCAGTGGTTCGGGAAAGGTGGATCAAAGGTGCCGGCCTTACCGGCATCGGTCCCAACGGTCTCTACACCCACTCCTAGCACATCTCGCTCCTTGGCGAGGAAGGCAGAACTCTCCATGGCCAATCCGGGGGTGTGGGGTCCACCGTCCTTTAGATTGATGTAGTCCTTGGGATCCTGCCGCTTCGACCAGTCCGTACGCAAGAGAACCCATGCACCCGGCGGGATACGGCCGTACTGTTCTTCCCACTGTCGGATCCGCGCTGGCGTCAGCAGATAGTTTGGGTTTTCTGTCACCTCCACACTGACGTCGATCACGCAAGCGGGACCAACAAACTTCTTCGGTGGAATTCGGTCCACGGTGTTATCCGGAAGGTCTTTCCCAGAGACCCAGTGGACTGGAGCATCAAAATGGGTGCCCGTGTGTTCGCCGGTCTCGAACGCATTCCAGTACCAGGCAGGACCGCGCTCATCATAATGCGACAGCTCCAAGATTCTGAACGCTGGCGTGTTGTTCCACTGCGGCGGCAGCGGCAGCAAAGGCGTCTGCGGGCTCAAGGGCTGCGTGAGATCCACGACTCGAAGCCGGCCAGTCGCTAGTTCTTCGAGCAGTTTAGCTAGGACGTTAGACATTGGTGTACCTCACAAGTGTTGCGTTCGGCTCTTTACTTCCGCTCGATCAGGGTCCGAATGACGCCGCCCGATCGTTAGCGCTTCTTGAGCGACTGAATATGCCGGCGGAATTGAAACCGATTCTCCAGCAATGACAGGTCCGTGACATAACCGGCCGGGCCGGCGGCTTCGACCTTGGTGATGATGGTTGTCAGCTCGCTGCCCTGCATCGCGTCACTCACGGCGGATTTGAAACTCTCCACACTGCGTACAGTCGTCACTCGCGGAATACCGGCGGCACGGGCGATTCCTTCCAGGTCCGTACCCGTGCTGGTGGCGGTTGGGAAACCGCCGACCGAGAGCAGGCTTTCGTTGTCGAAAACAACGTGGACCAAGTTTGCCGGGCGGTAGCGCGCCATTGTGCTAAGACTGCCAAGGTTCATCAAAAGCGAGCCATCGCCATCGAATACGATCACTTTTTGGTCCGGGAGACATAGAGCCAGACCGAGCCCCGTCGAAGAGGCGAGACCCATAGCGTGTTGCAGATAGAAGAAATTGGGACGGTGACCCAGGGAGTGCAGCTCGGCCGCGACTGCTCCCATGATAGTGATGACCAGACAGTTTTCCAGTTTCGAATAAACCGAGCGCAGACAATCGAGGCGCAGCATCACTCCTCCCACATCAGGTCGCGCGTCAAGAGAAGAGCGACCGGCTGCAAGCTGCTTTCTGCTAGCGTTTGCGCCTGCCGGATGCGCTTCTTAACGGTCCCCAGCGCGTCAAGGAAAGAGTAGGGGATGCCCAAGGCCCGCAAGAGCGGCTCGGTGACGTTGCCGCCTTGCGTTTGCCACGGGTCGCGCTCGCCAAAGGAGCCGCGGTAGCTGATCAGCATCAACAGAGGAATCTTATATAAATGTGCGAAAGAGACGATGCCGTTAATCGATGCCAGAAAGCCGTGGTTCTGCATCAGCATGGCCGACTTGACCCCGGCAAAGTGTGCTCCGGCCGAGACGCCGACCCCCTCCTCCTCTTTTGCCAGTCGCACGAGAATCATTTGCGGATCGTCATCCGCCAACCGGATGAGATGCACCAACCAGGTTTCCGGAAGCGCTGAGAGCAGACGGATGTCGCATTCCTTCAAAGCCTCGTAGATCAGCTTGGAGTTGGTCAGAGAAACCGGCATATGTTCGCTTTCAGGGTTGATGTTATCCCGGTGGCGCGACCGGCTGCGGACACGATAACCTCTCTTTTTACCGCTGCAAACGAAGAGAACATATTCTATCCTCAAAGGTGCAAAGTGCGCTCTTGACGAGCGCTGTAGCGGGGTATAGGTTGGGGCGCTGCGTTCACCAGGACTTCAGCGCTGACTTTTCAGATGTAGCCGGAGCAAGCTTGCAGGCCGATTCTCAAAGTGTTCTCAAACCCGAAACCGCATCCGGATCGAATGCAAACTTTCCCATTGAAACCGTTCGCGCTGCCTTTCCTGCACTGACTCGCCCTCCGGGATTCATCTTCTTCGACAACGCTGCTGGTGCGCAGGTTCCGCAGATGGTGCTGGACGCGGTGAATCATCACCTCCTCGAGTGCAATGTACAGCGCGGCGGGCGCTACGCGAAAAGCCGTGAAGTGGACGAGATGATTTTACGTGCACGGCAGAGTGTCGCTGATCTCGTGAACGCACGCGATGCGAACGAAATCGCGTTTGGCATGAACGCCACTTCGTTCATTCGTTTGGTGAGTTTGGCAATCGGCCAAACGCTTGATAAGCGGAATGCGATTGTCTTAACCGATATGGACCATGAAGCTAACGTGGCCACCTGGCTGGCGTTGGAAAGGAACGGAGCAAGAATCCTTTGGTGGAAGGTGAGGGACGACGGGAATCTGCACGTTGACGACCTCACTCCTCTGGTGTCCTCGGCGACGCGCCTCGTGGCTTGCACGCTTACTTCGAACGCCATCGGCTCGATTGTGGATGTCGCTGCGGCAGCAAAAGTGGTGCACGCGGCCGGGGCGGAGATCTTTCTCGATGCCGTGCATTACGGACCTCACGGACTGATCGATGTGCAAGCCTTTGATTGTGATTACCTGGTGTGTTCCGGTTACAAGATCTTTGCTCCCCACATGGGATTCCTTTGGGGACGCCGCGAACTGCTTGAAAAGCTCCCGACTTTCCGTGAGGATTTCATCCCCGACGAGCCACCCGGAAAAATCGAAGCTGGCACTTTTGTCTACGAAAACGTGGCCGGGATGGATGCAGCGGTGCGTTACTTGGAAAACCTGGGCAGGAGCGTGAGCCGGAGCGATGAAACCGAAAAATCGGAATCGAGGCGATCCGCTCTGCAACGTGCGCTCAAAGCCATCCGGGCCTACGAAGGAGCACTTTCGCTCGAAATGCTGCGGGTGCTGACCGATTGCGGCGCCGTGGTGTACGGCGTGGCGGACAAAGAGAGGCTCGGTGAAAGAGTGCCAACGCTGTGTTTCAACTTGCCGACTGTTTCGCCGGCAAAAGTCACAGAGGAGCTGTCGAAACACAATATCAGCGTGCGCGATGGCCACATGTACACACCGCGGTTGATGAAGCGATTGGGGCTCAGCATAGAGACCGGCGTAGTCAGGGCGTCGCTCGTGCACTACAACACGGTGGAAGAGGTGCGCAGGTTCGGAAGCGTGCTGGCCGAGATCACGTGACTGATTCAGTGCAGAGATTCAGTCTTATTGGCACATACGCTCGCTGAAAGCGCATCATCGCATCGAATCGGCACGACGGCTTGCGGATATCGTTCCATGTGTACATCACAATGGACGATGTGGAGGCAGTCGTGGAAGTTCTGAAGAAGAATATCGATCTTATGGTCCCTGACCCTGCCAGCGTTGGCAGTCATGACTGATCAACAACCTTCAGTGGTTAGGGCCGCGGCTGCCGGTGAAAAGCCTCCGGCGCCGGACGTGGAAGGTCTTCACCGCCGCTTGGGCCAAAGGCAGCTCACTATGATGGCTATTGGCGGCGCCATCGGTGTCGGTCTTTTTTTGGGAAGCAGTGTAACCATTCGCTTGGCTGGACCGGCCGTTATTCTTTCCTACCTCTTGGGAGCAGGCATTGCTCTGATCATGTCCTATGCGCTGGCGGAGATGGCAGTCGTTCATCCCGATGCGGGCGCATTCGGAGTTTACGCTGAGAAGTACCTCAATCCCTGGGCAGGTTTTTCGGTTCGAGCCACTTACGGAGTCGCGCAGATCATTGCCATCGGTGCTGAAGTCACAGCCGCTGGTATCTACATTTCTTTTTGGCTACCGAATGTTCCGCAATGGATTTGGGTGGTGTTGGTTTCAGCAGCGCTGGTCGCGCTCAATTCCATGCAGGTCAACCGCCTGGGTGAGTTTGAATATTGGTTCGCAATGATCAAAGTTGCAGCCATCGTCGCCTTCATCCTTGTGGGGCTATCTTTGATTCTTGGCATTGGTTCCCGGCATGCGATTGGCTTGGCCAATCTAACTCAGCATGGAGGATTCTTGCCGGCGGGGTGGAAAGGAGTATGGCTTTCGCTCACCATAACTGTGACCAGCTACATGGGAGTGGAAATTATCGCCGTCACCGCGGGAGAGGCCGAGCATCCGGAGGTTACCATTCCCCACGCTATGCGGAGCATTGTTTGGCGGCTCATTTTGTTCTACGTGCTGGCAATTGCGATTATGGTGACGATGGTTCCCTGGAACCAGACCAGCAGTTCGTCCACGCTTTCTGGCAGTCCCTTTGTGACCGCATTCGCAGCGGCACATATACCCTTCGCAGCGGCAATCATGAACTTCGTCGTCCTCACTGCCGCATTATCGAGCGTGAATACTAATCTTTACCTTTCGACTCGAATGCTTTTCTCTCTGGGACGGGGAGGCTATGCTCCCGAATGGATGGGCAAGGTGAGCCGCAACGGGGTGCCGCATCGGGCGCTGCTGGCTTCAACCGCGGGAATTGCCGCCGCCATTCTGCTGGCCATCTTTGCCCCTAAGAATGCTTTCCTCATGCTTTATGGGACCGCGGTTGCCGGAATGCTTTTCGTATGGCTGGTGATTCTCAATACGCACCTTCGTTTTCGCAAAGCCATCACGAGCGGGCGGCTGTTCAGTTTGCCTATGCGTCTGCGGTGTCACCCGTTTTTCACCGTGGTCGGTATTCTGTTGCTTCTTGCGATTTCAGTTACAACCTTCTTCGTCGACGGATTGCAATGGTCGGTTCCCGCATTCTCTGTTTTCTTAGGCTTGATTTCTCTTTTCTACCTGCGAACCCGGCGGCACAACGCTTTTAGCAGACTGCCGCGTTAGTGTTAACGAGAACATTCTGCAAGGAGAGCCCGAAATGGTCGAAGCCTGCGAGGAGGTTTACTCTTCGCTCCACCGGCGATTCAAAGGCGATCTGCTGCGCCCCGGTGAAGGCGGTTTCGAAGACGCGCGGGGCATTTGGAATGGCATGGTAGCTCGCACACCAGGCCTTATAGCGCGCTGCGCAGATGTAAGCGATGTGCAAAACGCCGTCCGAGCCGCCTCTGAGACCAGAATTCTGACCGCCGTCCGTTGTGGAGGACATAGCCTTGCAGGTTTTAGCACATGCGATGGTGGCATGGTGATTGACCTATCGAGAATGCGCCACGTCACTGTTGATCCCGAGGCCCGCCGGGCGTGGATTACAGGGGGCTGTCTATTGGGATCGATTGATAGCGCAACTCAAAAAGCAGGACTGGTCTTTCCGTCCGGCGTCGTCTCCCACACCGGCGCTTCAGGACTGATCCTAGGTGGAGGAACGGGATGGCTCACCCGGCGATTCGGATTGTCATGCGATAACGTCGAGGGATTTACTCTCGTAACGGCGGACAGTTCGGTCGTACGCGCCAACTCACAGGAGAACCCGGATTTATTTTGGGCCTTGCGCGGAGGCGGCGGTAACTTCGGAGTGGTGACGGAATTCGAAGTGAACCTGCATCCGCTTACCTCTGTGGTGCTGGCTGAAGGGTTGTCTCCCGAGGCTGATATTCGCCGGCTCCTTGAATGCTGGAGAGACTTCATGGCCGAAGCGCCCCTCGACTTGAAGTGGAACATTGATCTGCGCCTTGCTCCGCATGCCAAGAAAGTACCCGTTAAGCTCCGCGGACGCCCAGTCGCCAGTAATTCTTTGATTTGGACTGGCGACCCCGAAGCCGGACGTCAATACTTGGAGCGCGCGCTTTCCATGTGCAGTCCAGATTCCGTGAGCTGCAAGATTATCTCGTTCATGAATCTACAAACCATGGCGGATTTAGATTTCGCGCATGGCCGGCGTTATTACACCAAATCGGGTTATTTCACTTATCTCGACGACAACACGATTGATCGCATGGTGGCGGCAGTCGCTACTATTCCTTCCCTAGAAACTCAGATTGAACTTGCCTATCTTGGTGGTGCGGCGGCGCAGATCGCCGCGAACGAGACCGCATTCGGCGATCGCGGCGCTCCTTTCATTATGAATTTGCTGGCCAACTGGTCGGAAGCGTCCGCCGATGCCGATAATATTTCCTGGATTCGCGGACTCTTCAACAAACTTCGGCCAGCTATGAAGCCGGGTGTTTACATCAATTTCATGAGCGGCGATGAGCAGGATCGTGTGCCCGAGGCTTATCAGGAACGATGGGACCGCATGGTCGCGGTCAAGTCACACTATGATCCAAGTAATTTCTTTCGGCTAAATCAGAATGTTCCACCAAGGAGACTCACAGCAAAGGACTTATAGCTGACCCGCAGCAAAGGCGAGGTCCGGGAACCAGTCCCCCGGGGTGAATGCAAGCATGTGTCAACGCAAAATAGAAAGTTCCGCTGCTCTGCAAAGTAGAAAGTTCCGCTTTCTAAGCCGGGATGGGGGTGCGCGAGGGGCAAGGGATGGCGTTTGAATCC
>JBAUVZ010000198.1:0-1602 GCA_049583505.1 Candidatus Sulfotelmatobacter sp. | reverse complement strand
CTGTCGCGGTAGGGACGACCATCGCTGATCGCCCCCCGCACAGATCCGTACGTGCGCGTTTACGCATACGGCTCTTACCAGGGATGCGTAACGGCGAAGCGAGCCATAGGATAAGGATGCAGAACATGGGGTCTTGGAATCCATCGGCTCAGGAGTGGATAGAGTCGATCCCACCCCACCTGTGCACGTTGACTGCGACGTACGAGTACAGTTCGCCACAGCCAGCAAACGCGACGAGCAAAGATGCGCAACTGTGTCGAGTTGCCCGGAACAGCATGGTATTGGTAGTAGCCCAGCACAACCTTGCGGAGCCATGCACCAACCTCGGTCGTGCGATGATGCTTCCGACGTTGAAGCTCAGCCTTGATGGCTTTGAGCTTCGCGGCCATCCGCTTCTTCGCCGTAATCCGCCAGACGATGAAAGCTCCGTTACTGTTGCGCTGCCCGCAGTAGTGAGTGAAACCCAAGAACGTGAAGGTCTCCGGTTTTCCCTCACCGCGCTGTTTCCGGTCCCGGGCGGCGAACCGCCCGTACTCGATCAGTCGTGTCTTGTCCGCATGTAATTCCAACCCGAACTTGGCCAGCCGCTCCCGAAACTCCCGCAGGAACCGCTCAGCCTCCGTGCGATATTGAAACCCGAGCACAAGATCGTCGGCGTAGCGGACGACAATCACGTCGCCCTTCGCCACTTTCTTGCGCCAGGCTTCGACCCATAGATCGAAAACGTGATGCAGGTACACATTAGCGAGCAACGGCGAAACCACTGCTCCCTGCGGCGTTCCTAGCTTCGTCTCCGACCACTGACCGTCTACCGATACTCCCGCCTTCAGCCATTTCTGGATCAGGCGGAGTACCCGGCGATCGGCCACACGATGCTCGATGAACTTCATGGTCCATTCGTGATTCATGTTGTCAAAGAAGCCACGAATGTCCGCATCGAGCACCCAGTTCACTCGCTTCCATTGGATGTCCACTGCCAGCGCGTCCAGCGCTTGATGCGGGCTGCGCCCGGGTCGGAACCCGTAAGAAAAGCCTTTGAAGTCGACCTCGTAGATCTGGTTGAGAATCGTCACCACAGCCTGTTGGACGATTTTGTCCTCCAGTGCTGCGACGCCCAGCGGACGTTGCCGCCCGTCGGCCTTCGGTATATAGACTCGTCTTGAGGGTTGTGCCCGATACACCCCACGGTGCACCCGACTGAGCAGATCGGTGAGTCGATCTTCCAGTCCGGTTTCATACTCCTGCCATGTCACACCATCGATTCCCGGTGACGCCTGACGCTTGAGTGCGTAGAAGCTGTCACGGAGAAGTCCGATGTTCAGATGGTGGAGTAAAGCGGTGAATCGTTCCTGCTTCCTTTCTCTTGCTGCTTGCCGCACACCGCGCAATCCCTGGGACAAGCCTTTCCCGCTCTGTGTCGGGGGCTTGTGTGATTGAACGATGTTCTCCTTAGTCTGTGCCCTTCCCTCCCCCGCCTCCGCGGAAGCTTGCGCTTCTTTGTTCGACAGGTTCACAGGTACTACGGCACAGTCCGACTTCTCCTGTACGTGCATGTCCGCCGTTCGGTTTATGGCCTTTGCGGACCGGTCTTGTTCTTTCGAG
>JBAUVZ010000197.1:0-8645 GCA_049583505.1 Candidatus Sulfotelmatobacter sp. | reverse complement strand
ATGTTCTGCATCCTTATCCTATGGCTCGCTTCGCCGTTACGCATCCCTGGTAAGAGCCGTATGCGTAAACGCGCACGTACGGATCTGTGCGGGGGGCGATCAGCGATGGTCGTCCCTACCGCGACAGATAAATGTTGTAACCAGGCGTTTACACTCATTGAGAATCCGCCCGGTCCCGCCCAGGCTGGGTCAATGAGTGAAAGGGGATTGTTCGCCAACTCGCAAAAAAATGCGCAAAGCGACGCGAAAGTTCTCCCGCGCAACAACTGTCTTACGTCTTCACTCCAGCAAAGATGCCGATCATGATCAACGTGTCCGCACCTGCGTGAAACAGCGCCGAACCCCACAGCGCACCGGTCTTTTGCATGAGATAGCCCCAGATCAGCGCAAAAACGAAGGTGATCGCCACAAACACGAGCACATCCTCCGAATACGTTACGCCAGCATGGCCAACGGCGAATACGAACGCGATAAGAAGGTTCGCCAAACGCGCACCCAGGAGCGGTTCAAATTTCCTGAGGAAAAGTCCTCGATACATCAGCTCCTCAAAGAATCCATTGGCGAGAACGAAACTGAGAATCCAGGGCAGCCAGCCAAGAATGCGCCGATCCGTGATGCCCATGCTGTGGGCCTCAACGACCGCAAAAACCGCCATCACCGCAAAGCCTGCGAACCCGATCGCGAGTCCTAAGTATGGCCTTGTCCCTTTTCGGAGGTAGATGGAATCAAAATCAATTCGGAGCAGTTTGCCAAGAACGACGACTGTAAAGAGCAGAAGTACAGCATCGGAGACTTTGATGATCGCTCTCCCAGAAGGCGCTTTCGGATCAAAGCCCAACCAGCGCCTTGGAAAATCGTCCAGCAGCCACATCAGCAGGAGCGAGACGGAGACGACGATAAATGAGCAGAATGCGGGCCAATATGCTTTGAAGCGCCGATTCTTTCGGGCCAGGGCTGCCAGCGCGGAAAAAAGCAACGGAAGGCCGATGAAAGTCACGACCTGAAACGACTTGCTGGTGCTGTTGAAAGCGAAGAATGGAGGCTCGAAAAGAAGCAGGCTGCAAATCAAGAAAATAAACAATGGCAATATGCGGTCGGCCTTGGGCCAGCGGCTGGCTTTTTCTACGTTCACCCGATTTATACCCTTGCCCCAAATTGTACCTGCTTGGCCTTACTATCAGAACACTCGATGGAAGAGCGATTCCGAACTTGAGAGTTCCTACGAGGGAACAGCCTATCAGTGCAAAGTACGCATCGCGTAAAGGTTCGCTGTTTTGGCGCACAGCAAAATGTACGGTAGTGAACTTAAGTTCACGTTGGTTTACGAAACCAGGCGATTACATCAAAACCGCAATTGGCAGTGAAAGCACTGTCCGTGTAGTGTGCGCGTCTCTAGCTGGTGCGGCCCCCGAGTTGCTGTTCTTTTTTTGGCGCGTGCAAGGCTCAGCTGCTCGATTGCTGATGCCATGCTGTTACGAGCATCCTTCGCATAGTCTTTCAAAAGATCATCCGTCTGGAGCGGTAGAACCTCACCGAGACACTCTTCCAATCGTCCCACCAACCAGTCAATCAGTTGTATTGAACGGTCACCCTGTTGGACCGTGGGATCATCATTAGGAAATGCCATTCTCTGTCCTCCCCTGCAACGATAGCACCCAAGGCCTATCTTTTGCCCAAGACAGAGCTAAAGAGCCGCAGGATCAGCAGGGACGTAGCCGTCCGGATGGCGCACCACTGATACAGGCGCTCAACTGATGTTGTAATCAGGCGATTTCACTCATTGAGGGTTGGGGCAGCCCTGGCAGGGGTCAATGAGTGTAATCGCGTTATTACGCCAGCTATCAGTTTACCGAGAACTGGTACCAAAGTCACGCGACTCTTGCATTCGCCTTGTCGGCTTCTTCTTGCAGAAGAGAATCCACCTTAGCCCGGACGTGAGCCCATTTAGCCTCTTGGCTGGCTCTTGCCGTTTCCATCACACCTTCGAGCTCTTGCTTGTTTATCAGGCCGCGTTCCAGCATTAGCTCGAAAATTGCGTCTGCTCGGGCATTCGCCGATTCGATGAGCGTCAATATCTCTCTGAATGCCCGGATCGCCTGTTCGTTCTTTATCATGGTGTCACTCCAAGGCTGCGGTGACCCCTGAAACAGAAGCAGCATCCGATTGCGACTGTTTTCCCGCTATCCGCTCAACAGCTTGGTTTACGTCCTCACGGGCTTGCCTTTTAGCGGCTTCACGCCGGGTGCCATTTAGCCTCTTCTCCAATCGGTTGGATTGGCGCTGGGACCTCTCAAGTTTGGTTCGCTTCCTTGCCATGCTCACAGTTTCCCACAGGCGTTGCTCAAGCTGCCCGCGTCTTTTTCTCTAATGCGTGTCTGAGGGCGCGCAGGCTGTACAGAGCGTCATCCAAAGCGTCCCTCTCCAGTTCGACATCTGCTCCGGTCTCGCGAAACAGTTCGCGGGTGCGCGTAACGACAGCATCTTCGGCGTCAGAAAGTTCCTTTTCAATCGCTAACATTTCTGTTTCCAGAATCGCTGTATGGCACTTGGCTCTCCATTCATATCGGCGCATGATCCAACCCTCCGGGGACGCGGAGTAAAAAGGGGCAAATGCCCGTCCCCGAGGAAAGTCACTTGGCCCTAGTTCCTCCCGCGGTTTGACCTTAAAGCCTCGGAGACTAGTAAGTCTGTATCGTCAGACACATCTCTGCATGAGCGTAGTCACACTGCGCCTTTGTGGAGTGCTCGCACCGCTCAAGTGTTGTTACCAGGCGATTACACTCATTGAAAACTCCACACTCCTCGTTCAAGAGCAGGTTTCGCCCGCGACACCTCCCAGGCTTATGGTACTAATCGGTCGTGAGCCAAAGGGTGAGGGTCCCTGTGCGCAGTCGCCGAGTGTGAGCTTTAGTTCTTCAGTGGTGGCTTTGGGCGTGGCAGTGCGTGCAGAGCGTGATCAGGTTCTCTTCGGAGTCGTCGCCCGAGTGGCTGCGGAACTGTCTGTGATGTACCTCTAGGTTCGACATCGTGCCGCAGGATTGACACCGCCAGCCATCGCGACGCAAGACCTGGTGCCGCAACGTCTCGTAGGATAGAGGATCCAGCCGGAGGCGTGGAAGCTTTGAGCCAATCGAACTCATGATGCTTTCTCGCCCAGGCATCCAAGGAAGGCCTGCTTCTGCTCTTTGGGAAGAAACTTGAAAAACCTCGTCATTGAAAACAGCAACATCTCCGGATCTCCGTGGTCCAGGTTGGCCCCAGCCAGAAAGTCCGCACAGATCATCTCCAGACAGTAGCCTCGAGATCGGTCGCTGCCCAACATCAGAGCCGCCGTGTCGATGGCCCGTTCAATGACCGGCGTCTGGCTCTGGTACAGTTTGAAGTAGATAATCTCCCACGGTTCCGTTTCCCGCCCCGTCAGTTCCTTCTCGACTTCCTGCTTGAATTCTTCTTTCGGCATCACACGAGCTTTGTGCAACCAGGTTGCACAATCGAAGTGCTGCCGGTCCCTCCGGGCCAATTTGGCTAACTCCAACCCCTTCGCCCATCCCACTTCCTTCAGTTGCTTTCTCGCCTGCGGCGGCAGGTGTTCGTGGATCGACATCAGGTAGTAAGCCTTCCGCCGGGACCCTGGAAACCGCCTCTCCAGGAACTCATCGAAACACTTCAGGTCCTCCAGCCGCCAGTACTGTCCCGCCCGCACCTCGCACAGATAGCGCCCCAGTTCGACAAACTTGGTGTCCCTTTCTGTCTCCTTGCTTTGCTCCCAGGCCAGAATCTCGTCGATTTTGCCCAGTACGAACAGGGCGCGGCGGCGATTGAGCTTCGGGGGCATGGGCGGATTCTCAGTATGCAAGCTCGTCAAGCCAATCAAGACTCTCTGCTCCTGGACGCCGCACCAAACAGGCGTCAGCTATCTCCTGCTTTCCAAGACAAAGCCCCACGTAGGGACAGCTGCTGCATGGGTTCTGCGGAAAGCGGATGCCACTGTGTGGCAGAAAGTCTGCCGCCTCGATTCGACGGATTGTACCTTCCACCAAGCGGCCAAACTCCTCGCGCTGTTCCTCGGTGATAGTGGTTCGCAGGTACTGGACCTCGACCAAGCTCTTGCGGACGAAAACCACCTGAGCGACTTCAGAAATGCCAGTCATCCAGGAATAGCAGACAAGCTGCGGATCCAACGCCGGCAACCCTGCAGGCTCTTCCGGATATCGGCTCGAGGAGGTCTTCCACTCGATCAAGCAGCGCGTCCCGTCGAGTTTGCCGATAGCATCGATGTACGCGACAAAGTCGTTCTTCCCGACGAGCGGCCGGTTAAACTTGATTTGCAGATTCCGTTGAGGCAGGCGCACCTGGATACGATCGTCCTGGCAGAAACGCGTCAACAGCATGATTCCTTGCCGCAGCATGCGATCCCAGGAGTCTCCGTTGGAGTAGTGCAAGCCTTGGCTTTGGCAGGCAGACCACTCGGCAAACAGGGCTGCTCCGGGATCTTCACCGCGAAAAAGGGCTCCCAGCGCCCGTTCGAAGGCACTGCCGAAGAGCATCGCCGCACGGGTATCTTTTTCCTTCCAGCCATCAAGGTAGCGATGCCGGTAACGCCGCGGGCAGATGAGGTACTGGCTAATCTGAGTGTAGCTGTATGTCATTTTCAGGCCACCTGCGGGCTGTCCAGATTTGCCGGTGAGAGTTCTTCCCAACGGCCTGCAGGTGCAAACCCGTCGAGCCGGAGCAAGGATGCGCCGTTGCAAACGATGTGGCTGATCTTGACCACGCCCTTCAGACCGACGAGCTGGGTTTCGTCGACCTCATCGCGTCCAAGCAGCTCGGTGTCGTAGCCGAAGTCACGCAGGAACCAGTTCATCTTCCATAGGGCTTTCGGGCTGCAATAGAGGCGGCTGGAAAGGATGTGGCCAGCAAACCGGCTGGGCTCAAGAATGACCAGAGCCAGGGTGTAATAGGGTTTTTGTGCCTGCCGTCGAAACTGGACTCGTTGCACCCGAACGAGGAAGACTCCGTCGGGGATCTGGTCGGCGGCACAGCGATCGGCGTCGTGCAAGCCGCTGATCTGGCGTCTCACGCGGCACCTGCTTTCTGGCCGAGATAGCTGTTGAGTTGGCAGAGCAGGGCATTACGGTCCCTCTCGGCCCAATCGGCCAGCTGCGTGACGAAGGTTTCCACCTGCTCGCGGGTGGCATCGCGGAGCGCCTTGACACCGCAGAAATCGGTGGCGTAAGCCTTGACCAGGGTGGGATCCAGTTGATGTTGGCGAATCAATTGGCACAGGCGGTCACGAACCTTCGGACTACCGTTGTTGCCGTCGCCATTGGACGGTTGCGGCGGGAGCTTCTTCGACTCTCGGGAGATCTGCGGCCGCTCGGCGAAGGAACCGACTTCCTCAACCGAGCAGATGCCGATGCCGTAGGCCTTGCGAAGCGCGCGGTTGACAGCTCTAGTTTCTGCCACCCGCATTTCGGCGCCGTGGACGAGGAACGAAACGTTGGAGGGATCGGCATCACCGTAACCAACGAACCCGCGACAGCGAGCAGATCTGTAGACAGTAGCTTTGAACACATAGCGTCTATTTGCCTGATCGCACAGTTGGCGAACTGGCTGGACCTGCATTCCAGAGCAGTGGCAACGCTTGGCCAGACGGATCAAACCAGTGTGGGTCACGTACCAACCACCACCAAAGGAGAAGAAGGTCGCCGCACTTTAATGAGAGCGAAAAATTGCGGGTCAGCTCTCGCAGTTGTTCGAGCAGAGCAGGAGGTAACTTCTGCGATACGAATCGCTTCGCGAAACGCAAGTTTTCGGCAATTAGAATTTGCTGATTCCTGGAGCATCGGAGTTTCATTGCAAATCCTTTCGGTGCTTAACAATGCTTAGCAATGTAATGCATTGCTAATATAGTGTCAAGTAGAAAGTGATTGCGACGTTGGAACGAAAGTTTTAGAATCCCCGCAGGTTATGACTGTCAAAGACGAACAGATCGGATTCAGAGTCTCCAGCGAGATTAAAGCTGCCCTTTTGCAGATTGCCAAGAAGGAAGGCCGAAGCTTGGCCCAAGTTTGCGAACTGATTCTCAAGGGCGGGATTCACGAATACGAGAGGGAAGGGTCCAGATACCTCCATCGTTTTGTAGAACGGCCAAAGGAGAGGAGCAAGTAGTGCAACGACCCCAGTGGGTTCCGACGGTTGCAACAGGGCAAACGCGACCCCAAAAACCAAGATCAAGAAACTGACCCCGGAACAGCGGCGAACGATTGCCCAGAAAACCATTCGTGCGTTGGTCGAAGGCAAAAATAAGAAGACTTAGCTGCGTGTAACTTCGCGTATTGTCACTCACCCCTATAGAAACTGGGGGGAAGACAAAGCTAATCCGCTGAGATTCTCTAAGAAATTGACGTTGGTTCCCAGGAAGTCTACGCTCTGGACTTTGAAGAGCCCTGAGCATGATCTCGTTTTTGCAGGAATATGGAGGCAGAATGCGGCCACAACGCCGCCGTGGGGGCTAAATGCCGAAGGAGTTGCGAGTCGGAAGAATCAAGTCTTGCAATACTGGCTGCCTTTCTTCGTGGATTACCGGGGCCGGATGTGAAAATATGAAAACGTGCTTAGGGAAGTCTTGGGGATCCTTCCGGAAAGACAGCCCTGTTTAGCCGATGTCGGCTAGATAACGACGAGAACTGAACGATCGTTACGGTGCTAGCCTCACAGGTAGAACATGACCTGGACGCAGGTGTAGTCGGCTCAGTGAGAGCCTCCCGAAAAAGTGATTTTGGGCAGACGTGGGTTTGCCCACACTCGAGAAGGTGAGAGTGGCCACTTTTTGATGTGCACTATTGTGGCTGCGACGCCGCGGCTCGGATGAGGCTAGAGCCCATGGGTCAAAATAGAAAACGCACCAGGAAATCCAGCGGCCAGCGCATGAAGCCGACCCAGGGCAACCACGCGACTAGCACGAACGCGAAGAAGCCTCATGCGATAGATTGTTCTGCAAAGAAGTCTCCCGCCAATAAGGCTCCGCTCGCAGCTCATCTTCAGAAATTCGCGGAGGCTGTGGCAGATGATCACAGCGATGTGGAGGCGGCGATCTTAGACAAAGCCGCACGCATCGAGGAATCCGACAGGCTGAGAGTAAATCAATCCATCACGGAGAAGCTTGCATGTCGCTAAGGGAACTCCCACAAGATTCGTCAGACTCACCGTCACCCGAACAGACTGCTCGCAAGCGGCCTGTCTCGGAACGAAAACTCCAGGCTAACCGGCGAAACGCCCTCCGGTCGACGGGTCCAACGACGGCTCGTGGAAAGCGCAACGTGTCCCGCAACGCGATTAAGCATGGAATCCTTGCCCGGGAGGTCGTCATTACGGCCGGGGAAGGCGAGGAGAATTTGAAAGAGTTTCACGACCTCGTCGAAAAACTCTCTCAACAGTACGAGGCCGTTGGGGTACTCGAGGAATCGCTGGTACAAACCATTGCCACCAGTTGGTGGAGGAAAGCACGTGTCCTTCGTGCCGAGAATGGAGAAATACGTAAGCGGCTGGACACGGGAGCAACGGATCAGAAACTAAGAAATTCAGACGAGGGTAACCTTGCCCTGGCGCTTTGGCACGTTGAGAGGTTGAGTATTCTCCGCGAGAAGCAAGCTGACCAAAAGGTATCGTCAACGGACCGATGGTCTGCCATGCAACTCTCACGGAGCCATTTGCGGGAACATCATTTCTGAGATTGCTAGCGAAGGTCGCATATCCCAAACCGTTCGGCATGAAATTTTTGATCTGTTTTTCTTTTTGGACTACCCGTTCGCGATGCCCTGTTTCATAGCGGGTATGCGAGTTAAGGAGGACGGACGGGAAGAAAAAAACGGACGGACTGAAGAAGAAGATGGAGAGTCTGCAGACGTTGCACACAAACAATACTTTGTCGAACCCGCCTCACTCGTCGGTTTAATTGACCATCAGTTGGAAAAGATCGGCGAGTTTGAGCGATACGCGACAGAGCGCGAGGACCTCGCAATGGACGCGGAGGCCCGAAGCTTCAGCTTGCCGCCCACGGAGGCAACCGACAAACTCCTGCGCTACGAAGCTCACCTGGACAGGCAACTCTATCGCGCGATGGACCAACTGGAGCGTCTGCAACGACAGCGCAGAGGCGAAACGGTGCCGCCGCCTCTCAACGTCAATTTGGGAGGGGGCAGGTAGGTCTTTTTTACCAAACAAAGCCAAGAAGTACTTTGTTTTCAGTGACAACAATAATAAGAACCGCCGCGCAGAGAATACATTTACTTTATGCGAATATTGAAATGTTTCTAATATCGGTCTTATTTATGTTCGACCTTTACTGCAATGAAATCGATAAACATCAATAGGCGAAAATCATGAAGCCAAAGATCGCAATTCTGATCCCGTGCTAAAACCAGGAACTCACCGTAGGGTACGTCGTAGGAGAGTTTCGCCAACAGATACGGAAACATGGAATTAAACTATAGCTTAAGAAAAACGGAAGCCCCAGTGACCTGCCCCCCAGAAATTAGCCCAGCGGAAATGTGACTTCTCCATTTATGATCGGTCCCCTTTTCCTGTAACACTTTCAAGGTGAGTTTTCGGCAGCTTGTGAGCTTGGCAGATCGCCATTCAGA
>JBAUVZ010000196.1:0-3092 GCA_049583505.1 Candidatus Sulfotelmatobacter sp. | reverse complement strand
TGGATTATGATTTGGGATACTTCGATCTGGAGACGCGCGTGCTCGAACCGCTCGAAAACCCGTTCGGCCCAAAAGTGTCACCCATGTGACCGGTACATTCTGTAACCCATGTCTCCGGGCCGGACCGTGCGGGACTGGTGGGCAGTGCAGGACTCAACCCAATGGCTCTTAAAATACCCAATAAAACTGGGAATCCCTCGATTTGGCGCTGGTTGCGGGCGGATCGGAGTTCCAGTTGGTTCCGGTCCAATCCCGCCAAAACCAACGTTACTATACCTGAATTGTTCACAAATTGTTCACAACTCAGTATTAGGAAGGATGAAAACTAGAATTCTAGAAGTAACGCAACTCCTCGACGCAAATCAAGTCGCAACCCTACTCAAATGCCATCCGGAAACGCTTTACGTTTGGGTAAAGCTCGGCAAAATCGGCTGCATCCGCACCGGGCGCAATCTGAAGTTCCACCCCCAACACTTGCAGGAATACTTCGACCGTCAAAGCCGAGGCTGATCCGCTCGGCGTGGCATTTCAGGGCCTTGGTCGCGCCGCGGCAGACCGTCACTCATTGGGATCAGGCATCCTTATCTTTACCAGCGTGTAGAAGTCCTTCTGATCTTGACTCAAGGGTTGGCCATGCGTCGTCAACAATCAAGAGAATGGGTATTGTGACGATTCTGGTCAGGCAGAACGTTCAGTTCCCCGTCGCCCCGCCGCAGCACCGCTTGTAACTTCTTCTCGGAGCCGCACCACCAACCCGGATCGTTCCCCTTCAGGCTCGCAGGCTAGACCACTCCCCGACCTTCGTAACGCGCACACTCCCGTCCGACCGCCCACGTACCGAGACCTTGTCTAACCGCCCAGCGGCATACAATCCCGAGCGAAATCGGTTGCGGCTCCTCTCGTCTGTCCCGACGCCCCTAACATCGAAGTGTTGACCGATTTTCAGCCTGTGCACACGCTTAGCAACCATCGGATACTTGCCCGGTTGCTCAACTCGGGGACGGAGATAGGAGTGTTGCAGCGCGATGCAGTGTTTTTTGTCGCATGAGGCATCGACAACTTGGTGGGCCGGGACAGCACCGTGGGCGTCAATCCAGTTCCGCCGCCGCCGACCGTAGGCGGTGGACGGGTTGGCGATCTCCTCGCAGTCGCCGTTTTGCTTTGTGGGCGAGAATCTTCCCATTGCGACCCAAGAATGGACGTGGATTCCCTCGCCGGAATTGTATCAAGCTGCTGCTTAAGGAGCCGATTCTGCGGGCATCGGGCTGGATGGATGGGGTTCGGGACGCTCTGAACGTCTCAACCACCATTGGTGACCTTTTGGGCCAAGTACAAACCACCTCTGGGGAAGCATGGCGACCCGGTATTGCGACTCGATAGGCTACTGGCGGGAAGCTATCTTCATCGCTTCTATTATCCACGGTGAGATTCCGTGCGGCGCGAAAGGCTGGTAGACGGAAGGAACACCCGCTTCTTGGAGTATCCCCAATTAGAGCTAAGTACTAACCTGGCGGAGAACTCCATGCGTCCGGTAGCTCCTGGTCAAAAGAATTGGTTGCACATCGGCAGCCCAAGTTGCCGAGATCGCACAGCTGTCGTTGGGAACGGTTAGCGCGCAATCAATGCGGCTTTTCTGCAGGAGGACGGCTCTCCGGTTTCGATGCAGGTGGCCGCGGCGCTTGGCGCTGCTCCATCTGCTTCTGCTGAGTGGCATGCTTTTGCTCGAGCTGTTGCGTTTGCTGAGTGTGACGCTGCTCCATCTGCTGTTTTTGCGCCTCGCTGTAGTTTTTCGCAGCGGCTTGCTGATGTTCCTTTTCCTGCTGCTGCTGGAGCTTTTGATGGTCCTGCGCTTGCTTGGCAGCTAGTTTGTCCTGTTGCTGCTGGTATTTCTTGTCGGTTGCGGCGTTGCCGGTGTTTGGCGACGTGAACTTGTGAGGCTGCAATTCGCTAGCGTGGTTATTGGTAGTGGGTCGAGCTTCGTTGGTGTTTTCCGGACGATTTTCCGTGTCGGGGCGAGCTTCGTTGCCCCGTACTGCATTCGCCGGAGGAGCCTTGTATTCGCCTCCTGCTTGTCTGGAGGCTACAATGCCAGTTTTGAAATCGCCGGGTTTAGCAGTAGCCGCGATGGGAGGTTTGCCGTGGTTGGTGGTAGCGCGCAGTTCGGGATTATTGCGGGCTTCCTGAACGTGCTGCGTTTGCGCGGCTACTGGACCGACGTGGTGCTCGTTAGCGTAAGACTCTTCCTGCGGTGTGGGATGCGCTTCAACCCCACCGGTACCACCGTTGTAGCTGACATGAGTTTCGGAGACGTTGGTCACCGTAGTGTTGTAGGTGTTGTGAATGATGGTAGTGTTTACGTGATTCACGTAAGTGTTGTAGGAGAAGTGACCACCTTCCCAACGACCGCCCTCATAACCAAAACCGCCGTAGCCGAAGCCGTAATTGATGCCGCCATAGAAGCCCACCTGCGGGCCCCAATATCCCTCATGGAAAAGAAACGCGCTGCCGCCCCAGCCCCAATAACCTGGGGTCCATAGGAAGCCGACCTGGGGTGCCTCCACCCACGTGCCGGGCACCCAATAGTATCCATCCTCGTCGTCATAGGCCCAGTATCCGGGTGTCCACAGGTAGCCATCACCGGGACACATTGGCTGCTCGTAAACCGGAAGCGCTGGCGGGCCGAAACTTACGGAAATGCCGAC
This sequence comes from Candidatus Sulfotelmatobacter sp., assembly GCA_049583505.1. GTDB lineage: Bacteria > Acidobacteriota > Terriglobia > Terriglobales > Acidobacteriaceae > Sulfotelmatobacter. The sequence goes on along the minus strand of JBAUVZ010000196.1, from coordinate 390 downwards.
ACCGATTTGAGCAAATGCACCGTGCGAGAAGATCAGCACGATAAACGAAAACAGCAACAAGCGCATGGCAGTCGCGGTACGCATTTTGTTCCTTTTGCCTGCTCATTCTTAATTATTCTTACGGCCCGTTACGGCGAGAAGCTCACGGGCACCAATTTGAGCGGCGAGTCAATTGAACACGGTCGAACGGCGCAACAATCATCTACCAGCTTTGAGAAACTCACAATAGGGTTTTACCTGTACTACTCAAGGGATAATGCCGCTGACCTGCCCCCCAGAAATTAGCCCAGCGGAAATGTGACTTCTCCATTTATGATCGGTCCCCTTTTCCTGTAACACTTTCAAGGTGAGTTTTCGGCAGCTTGTGAGCTTGGCAGATCGCCATTCAGA
>JBAUVZ010000195.1:0-6259 GCA_049583505.1 Candidatus Sulfotelmatobacter sp. | reverse complement strand
AAGCACGCATGGCCGGAGCCGGCGACGTGCAGCCGGTTCAACAAGTGGTTCGCGGGCAGGAAAAGGTGGGCCGCAACGATCCTTGCCCCTGCGGCTCCGGCAAGAAATTCAAGAAGTGCCACGGGGCGTGACCCAGGCTGCCACGAAACATGTGGGGACGGCCGCCTCGGCCGTTCAGCCGAGCGCAGCGAGGCGCAGCGCTACCACGAATCCCGGCCGGAGGGGCTCAGACTTGCCACGGTTCTGAACGTCATTTCGGAAGCTCCGCTTTTCGTGCGAGCCTTCCACTCCAGAAACAATCCCGCATAATTCTTCGTGATGTAATCCGCCGCGGTCGCACCCAACTTCTTCGCCGTTGCATCAATCCAACGTGGTGCGCCTTCGATCTCACAGAAATTCCCGATCGGCGTCTCGTCCACGACAACTTGGCCCTTTCCATCGGTCCACTCGGCGCGAAACTTCTCGTAGCGGAACGACGGCGAGTATCCCAGAGCGCGCAGGATTGAATCCATATTCCGCCCATCACCCACGGAAGTTTCCAGCTCCGCTCGGCTGCTGTGCCGCCCAATCTTCCCCTTGGCTTTATGAGTCAGAGTCCATTGCGAGCCATATTTCCGCAGCCGCAGCAGTTCCTTGCGGGCGCGCAGCACTTCGCCGGGAAGGTCGTACAAAGTGTTTAATTCGTGTGTCCGTGGGGTCGCCAGACGAAATCCAGCGGCTCGCATCTTCCGTGCCAACGCACGCAAGTCGGCAACTCGAAACTTGATTTCGATTTCCCGTCTCACCTAAAGGAAGTGTATTACGGCTATGGCGTACCCGTCGCCCGAGAAGGATCGGCAGAGTACGATTTGCCGATTTTCTTTTCCCATTCCACAGGCTCTATCGGACCCACGGCAAAAACCCAGCTCAGGGCACCGACCCAGGAGATGATCGCCGCGATTAGAAAAGGCCAATAGAACTCGCCAGTCCGGCCCAGCAGGTGCCCCGTCAGCGCGGGGGCAAAAGCGCCAGCAAAGTTCCCTGTAAAATTCTGCACTCCGGTCCAGCGTCCTGAAACCCGCGGTCCCGCCAGAGTTTGAGTGACGGCCCAGCAATGCGCTCCGTTAACTCCCAGGCAGATACCCGCTGATGCCAGCGCCCAGATGAAAACAATGTCGGGAGCGACCGAAGCCGCGGCCAGAGAAAGTCCCAAACCCGTCATGCCCAGGCCCAGCGATGTCTTACGGACCTGCGTCGCAGAGGAGCCCGCGACGATCCACCGGTCTGAAAGCTTCCCCGCCACGATCGCCGAAACTGCTGCAAGGAAAAAGATCAATCCCCCAACCCTCGCCATCTGGTTCATTGAGAGATGTCGGCCTCGCACCAGATAAGTGGGCAGCCATGCCACCAGAAAGTACAAGCCGTAATTGATGCAGATCTGTCCCAGGCAGGTGCCCCATGCCGAGCGCTCGCGGAAAATATCGAGAATTCGTACCTTGGACTCCGAGACCGGCGCAGCGGAAGTTGTGCCGCTCGGCATCCACGCCAGCCATGGAACGAGCCACAGCAGGCTACCCAGGCCCAGCACCAGGAAAAATGGCCGCCAGCCAAAGCGGCCAACCACTGTGCCCCCCACTAGCATGCCGACCGCCGGCCCCAACGCAAGCCCAGCCATAATGGCCGCATTGCCGAAGCCGCGACGACTCTCAGTGAAGTAGCCGCTACCCAAAATCTTGGAGTACGCCGGAAAAGCGATCGATTCGCCTATCCCAAGAATCACGCGAATGATGATCCAGGCGCCAAATCCATGCAATATTCCCGTCGTTGCCGTCGCCGCGGACCACACGAAGAAGCCGGCGGCAAACACCCATTTCACCTCGAAACGGTCCACCAGCCAGCCGGCAGGAATCTGCATGCAGCCGTAGGTCCAGAAGAACACCGAGAGCAACTTGCCAAGTTGCCAATTCGAAAGACCAAGCTCGTTTTGCAGGAGCGGCGCCGCAATCGAGAGATTGCTCCGGTCGATGTAATTGATGAAAACCGAGAGGGCGAGCAGGAACACTACCCGGTTCATCCCCTCGGCACGCGACGCATCGTGGGTCATCGTGTCGCTCATCGTGGCAAAGCCCGACAATGCTACATCATTGCTGGTCGGTTCTTCGGGGTTTTATCTTCCGTGGAGGGCAAGACTAGCTAAACGTCGGCAGCTTCACCAGATCGTTCTGCGGAACCGACTCCAGGGGCTCGCCGGCCTTACGCCAGGCAGTTAATCCGCCGACGATCACGAACGTGTTGAATCCTTTTTCCCGCAGCAGGTGCGCCACCCGGGCGCTGGTCGCTTCGCGCGCTCAAGTGCAGTAAAGATAAATATCCTTGTCCTTGGGAAGGTTTTTGATTTCTTCCTCAAGGTTGTTAGGTTCGATGCGGATCGAGCCTTTGATGCGCGCCGTCCCCGAGTCGTAATAGCCGTGGCTGCGGACGTCGACGATTAGCACCTTGCCCGCATCTTCCGACGCCAGACGCGCCGCGAGTTCCTGAACTTGAACCCGCGGCACTACGCGATACATCTTGTGCTTGCGGAACTGCACAATACGATAGATCGCGTACACTCCCAGCGCGGCGACTACCACTACTTCGAACGCCAGGCCGGCCGTGTGAAACCCGCGCAAGAAGGCTGCCAGAAAATCGCGTGAAAGATATCCTACCGAGAGATAGGTGACGGAATATACCAAGGCGCCGGCAAAGTCCAATTGCAGAAACTGCCAGAAGCGCATCTTCATGCTGCCGGCCAGCGGCGCTGCCATGGTGTTGACCCCAGGAATAAACTTCGCAATCACCAGCGTGATTTTGCCGCGCTTGTAGAACGACTCGGCCGATCGCAGAATGCAGGTTTCCGGATTGATCGACACCCGGCACAGGAATCCCAGCAGCAGCCAACCCATGTATCGTCCCAGCCAGAACTGCACCGTGTCGCCCAGGAGCAAAGCCACGATAGCCGCCAGCAGGACATACGGACCCCACAATGCGTGAGCCGCCACTGCGGCTCCCGCCGCCACCAGCGCGATCGCCGCCGGGAAGGGAAGCCCGATCGCTTCCGCCAGTAACAGACCGAAGGTCAAGGCGTACCCGTGCCGCGCCATCAGCAAAAACAGATTCATAGACAGTGTTGGATAAGGAAAATCGGGAAAGGTTTCAGGATAAGCAACCTGATGTCCTTACTTTTCTCTTGCCACCACAAACTCCGGCGCCCACAGCAGCGCTCGCTTGATCTCGGAATCGGGAAAGGTGCAAATGGCTTTCCGCGCAGATTCTGCGTAGCGACTTGCGCGAGCGTTTGCTGCTTCCAGCGATCCATAGCGCTGCAGAATCTCAATGATCCGCGCATGGGTCACGCCGTTGAAAGCGCGATCACGCAGAATGGTTTCAATCTGGGCGCGCTCCTCGGGCGTGCAGCGCTCCAGCGCGTGGATCACCGCCATGGTGACCTTGCCTTCGCGCAGATCGCTGGCCACCGGCTTCCCCAGAACGTCTTCGGACGCCGTCAAGTCGAGCACATCGTCAACGATCTGAAAGGCCATGCCCAGGTCATGCCCGTACCGGCCCACGGCCTCTTCCTGCGCGGCCGTTGCTCCACCCAGAATCGCTCCCAGCCGCATGCAAACCGAAAACAGGCAAGCTGTCTTGCGGTAAATCAGATCGAAGTGTTCGTCGAGCGTGATCAACTGGCCCAGCTTTTCCATCTGCAGCAGTTCGCCCTCGACCATCTGCTGCGTCAGTTCGATCAGCGTGTCGAGAACGCGGAAGTTGCGCTCCTGCACCGCCACCTTGAAGGCCTGCATGTAAAGCCAGTCGCCCGCCAAAACGCACTTCGAGTTGCCCCACTGCGTATTGGCGGCGGGCCGGCCGCGGCGTGTCTTGGCTTCGTCGATGATGTCATCGTGCACCAGCGTGGCGGTGTGAATGATCTCGACCACCGCGCCCAGTTTCACTGCGCCCCGTCCTTCGTAGTTAAAAAGTTTCGAAGAAAGAAAAAGCAGCGCCGGGCGGATCCGCTTGCCGCCACCGTTCCGCAGATACGCGCCAATCTCTGTGATGGCCTGCACACCCGAGACGGTATCCTGCCCGAATTCGCCCTCCAAAGCCGCGAGATCATCCCGCAGCAGGTCGAAGACTTCCTTCCCGTTAATCACAGCTGGCGCGCTCAATGATGGGCCTTCGTCTGCTTTCTCCTGCGTCCTCCGCGGCAGTTGTCTGCGTTCTCTGCGTTGAAGGTCTGTGCTTAATTCGTTCTGTAATTCGTAAACTGCAAATCAATGCCGAAGTCATGTCCGCGCAGCATGGCGATCACTTCCTGCAGCGTGTCGCGATCCTTGCTGCTGATCCGCACCAGGTCTCCCTGGATCGAAGCCTGCGCCTTTTTTTTAGAATCCTTAACCAGCTTCACGATCTCCCGCGCCTTTTCGATGGCAATACCCTGCTGCATTGTGACGCGGCGCTTGGCAGTACCGCCCGCCCCTGGTTCCACCGCGCCATAGGTCAATCCTTTCAACGAGACTCCGCGTTTGACCAGCTTCTGCTGGAGGATGTCGTTCACTGCTTTTAGCTTGTACTCATCGGAGGAGTGCAAAACGATCGCGTCTTTCTCCAGTTCGATATTCGACTTTGAATCTTTCAGGTCGAAGCGCGTGTGAACCTCCTTCAACGCTTGCTGGATCGCGTTCGATACTTCCTGCGGGTCAATCTTGCTCACGATGTCAAAAGTATTTTCGGGCATCGGATTTCAATTCTTTCTGAAACAATGGAATATGAATGTGAGGTTAACAGAAAACCTCTTTCGGAAGCAGGGTTAACCCGCTGAAACTTTGCTTTCAGCGGTTTCAGCCAATTTGAAAAAATTGTAGAAATTGCGAGTTGTTTGCTGCCCAACTTCTTCCCCCGTCAGCCCGCGCAACTCGCCCAGCTTCCGCGCAGTTTCCTTCACGAATGCCGGCTCGTTGCGCTTGCCGCGATGGGGCACTGGCGCCAGATACGGCGAGTCCGTTTCAATCAGCATTTGCTCCGGCGGAACTGCGAGCGCGGCATCACGAATTTGTTGTGCTTTGGGAAAGGTTACGTTGCCGGCGAACGAGATCATGAACCCCATGTCGAGTGCGCTCTTTGCTTGCGCCCACTTTCCCGTGAAGCAGTGCAGAATTCCTCCCAGCCCCTTCGCCGCCCAATGTGATCGCAACAGACCCAGACAATCTTCCCAGGCGTTGTCGCTTGCTTCTGAAGGGCGGCAATGGATCACGATAGGCAGCTTCGCCGCGGCCGCCAACTCCATCTGCCGCATGAAGACTTCTTTTTGCACGTCGCGCGGTGAGTGATCGTAGTAGTAATCCAAGCCAATCTCGCCCCAGGCGATCACTTTGGGATGCTTCGCCAATCGTTCCATTTTCTGGTAAGCAGCTTCATCCGCAAGTCTGGCTTCGTGGGGATGAATGCCAAGGGTCGCATAAATGAAATCGTATTTCTCCGCTAATCGGATTCCGCAATCCACCTGGTCAGGACCATCGCCATTCCCAATGGCCACGATAGTCTCGATTCCAGCCTCACGAGCGCGAGCGATCACCTGCTCGCGATCGGAATCGAACTGCTTGCCGTCAAGATGAGCGTGAGAATCAACAAACATGGTCTATGACACAGCTCGTGTCAGGAGAACTGACCCAAGCATCTATTTCAATCTCGCCCCCACCGGCACATCCTCCAAAAAGCCCGCCAGCACGGGCTTCCCGTCTTCGAGCGAAGCTGCGACGATCATCCCATTCGACTCCATCCCGCGCAGCTTCCTCGGCGCAAGATTAGCCACGATCACCACTTTCCGCCCAATCAACGCTTCTGGCGCATACGCTTCGGCGATCCCGGCCAGCACTTGCCGCACTTCGGTTCCAATGTCTATCTCCAGCCGCAAAAGCTTGTCCGCCTTGGGAACTTTCTCCGCGACTTTCACCAGCCCAACGCGCAGTTCGATCTTGGCGAAGTCGTCGATCGAAATCTTCTCGTTGGTCGAACCTGCTGCCGGCGCCGCAGTCGCCGCCGCCTGCGCCATATTCGTCGGCGTTGCCGCAGCCGGAGCCTCAGCCACCGGCGTACTCCTCTGCTCCTCTTCCATCTTCTGCATCCTTTCGATCGCGCTCTTGTCGGCTCGTGGAAATACCGGCTGGACCTCCCCTAGTTTTGTGCCCAAAGGCAGTTGTCCCCAAGCCAGTTCGCTTAGAGCGAGCTTCTTGATATCTCCCAA
>JBAUVZ010000194.1:0-1567 GCA_049583505.1 Candidatus Sulfotelmatobacter sp. | reverse complement strand
GGCATATAGCAGCAGGGAGGCCTATGCGCGACAGCACGCGTTGGGTCGCGCCGGCGGAAACGCCGCAGTCGCTCCGACGAGCGTCTTAACCGTGGATTCTCGCGGGCAACAAAAAACGAAGGGCAATATAGGCAGCTGAGACCACGAGCTGCAGCGCCGTCACCTTCAGTCCATACCGGGCGAACTCGCCAAACTTGATCCGGCGTCCGTTCTGTGCGGAGATTCCAACCGCGATCAGGTTGGACGACGCTCCCACCATCGTCGCGTTTCCGCCCAGCGTGCCGCCGAACATCATGGCAAGGAACAGCGGAAGCACGGCGGCGGGAAGCTGACCATTGAACCTCGCGCTCAGAAGCGAAGCGTCAGCCAGGCCGATGCCTACGACATACCCATTCACGAACGGGACCATCGCGACCACGAGCGGGATGTTAGGTATGACGGATGACAGTACCCCGACCCCGAAAAGCAGCGCGATACTTGCGAAGGCCAGGTTCCGGCCGAACATCGCCGTCATAGCTTGAGCGGCGTAAGACATGACGCCGTGATCTTTCATAGCCCCGACCATCACGAATACGCACATGAAGAAAATCAGCGTTGACCAATCGATGTCTCGGAAAATCTTCTCGATCGAGTCGAGGCTGCTCTGATGAACGACCGCGAGCGCCAGCGCCGCTCCGAGCAGCGCAACCCCGGCCGGATACAGCGGCGGCACGAACAAATCCTCGCCGATTACGAAGAAGATTACTTCAAGCGCGACAATTACGCCGCCGGCGGCGGCGACCAGCGGCGAACGAATCGGGGGCAACTCCATTGGCGGTCCTTGCTTCAGCTGGATCCGCCAAATCGATCGGAACAGAAACGGAGTCAGCACGACGACCACCACGATTGCGAGCACTGCCCCCGGCGTGGCCGCCTTCAGGAAACCGACGAATCCGATGTGGATCGCATCGCCGACCACGAACGTTGCCGGATCTCCGACCAAGGTCAGCAGTCCCGCGCTGTTGGCCACGAAGACCAGCAGAAGAAGCAGCGGCGCGAAGTCGGTCTCGAAGTGAGCCGCAATCCTTATTAGCACCGGGGCCAGCAGAATCACGGCGGTAGCGTTGGGGAGGACGGCGCAAATGGGAGACGTCACCGCAACGATGCCGAGCAACAGGCGCTTCCCGCTTCCCTTCGACAGCCGATAGACCAGCACACCAAGGTACTCGAAGATTCCCGTAGGCGCGAAGGCTCGGACTATCACCATTCCGCCGAAAAACATCGCGATGGTCGCATGCGCCTCGGCCACATAGGCCACCCCCTGGCCGATCGTCGTCACGCCGCTGGCGGTTAGTACTGCGGCTCCCAGGATCGCCGCGAGGGTCAGGTTGATCAGGTCGAAAGCGATCAGCAGGATCACTGACGCGAACACGACCACTGCAAAGATACCTTGCCCGTCGATGCTCGCTTGATTCAGCATTGCGGATACGGGCTTCGGGTGGCAGAAGAAAACTGGTCCCGCAATTGGCTCTCTCTGCTGATCCAGACGCCCCATACGGGGCCGGTCGCTACGCTTGGGGGTCCTTCA
>JBAUVZ010000193.1:0-25624 GCA_049583505.1 Candidatus Sulfotelmatobacter sp. | reverse complement strand
TGGCGAAGAATGGGAACAAGGACTCGGTTGTGTCCGTAAGCGACATTGAGTGGATCGAAGCGGCAGACTATTACGTGTGCCTGCACGCGGGAGGCAAAAAACACCTGCTGCGGGAAAGCATAAAAGCCCTCGATGCCAAGTTAGACCCCCACAAGTTTGTGCGGCTGCATCGGTCGGCGATTGTCAATATCGACCACGTCCGCGAGATTCATCGCGATGGTCGAACCGAGGGGTGGGTCCTGCTAAAAACTGGGGAGCGAGTCCGCATGAATAGGACCGGCTGGCAGAAGTTGATCGCTTTGAATAGCATCTGAAACCGCCTAGCCTCGCTGCGCTTGGCTGGACAGCCGAGGCGGCTATCCCACACTAGCATCAGGCTCAGAATCTTTCAGGCTTAGTAGAAACTTGAATCAGGCTTGGAATTCGGAGGCTTCGGGGAAGCGGAGTTTGCACTTGGCCAGGGCGAGGGCCAGGAGTTCTTCGACTTTGGTCTCTTCGCAGTTGCGGGACATGGCCAGCTCGCTGACCAGGAGGTAGCGGGCACGTTCGAGCATCTTCTTTTCGCGGAAAGATAGAGGCTTGGATTGGTGGAGGGCGATCAGGCTCTTGAGGACTCCGGCGACTTCGAAGAGGGAGCCGGTGCGCATGCGGTCGGAATTTTCCTTGAAGCGGTCTTTCCAGTCGGCGGTGCTGAGGTCTTCGCCGACGGCAAGAAAGTCTAGGATTTTCTGCACCTCACCGTTGCGGACGACGCGGCGAATGCCCACGCTCCCCACATTGTTGCAAGGCACCATCACCTTGAGGCTGCTGGCTTTGATGTTGAGAAGATAGAACTTTTCTATGGTGGCGCCGATGGAGCGGCTGCTGATTTGCTCGATGACACCCACCCCGTGGTTGGGATACACGACCTTGTCGCCGATGTGAAAATTCAGGTCCGCACCACTCATAAAAAGGCACCCGGGAAGGTGTAAGGGTCTAGTGGGGAGAAGCGTTGTTGCTACTGGCAACAGACTATCCCGAAGCGGGACGAAAAGCAAGGATCGGTGCGGGTTGGGGGAGTTGGGGAAGGTTCGGGAATGAGGTTTTGCTCCGGTCGTGAGAGTGTAAGTTATTGTTGCTGGATGGGTTAGAGGTTGGAGACGCGACGTACCGAGAAGATTTACGGCAAAGCCGGGCTGCGCCCGGCGGACAGCCGGGGGGCGGCCGTCCCCACGGAAGCACCTTATACGCGCCGGCCAGGCGCTTATAATCGCGGCGTGAGCGTTGAAGGGAAAAAATCCGAGCGGCCGGAGGGACGAGTTCTGGGGCTGGACGTGGGGTCGAGACGGATTGGGATGGCGGTGTCAGACCCGCTGGGGATTACGGCGCAGGGATTGCAGACGTTACAGCGCAGGAACAAGCGGCTGGATTTAGGGGCACTGGAGCAGGTGATTCGCGAATATGCGGTGCGGGAGATCGTGGTCGGGTTGCCGCTGCGCATGAGTGGCGCGGAGGGGACGCAATCGGAAAAGATGCAAGGGTTTGCGGAGGACCTGCGGAAGCGGTTCCGGCTGCCGGTGCACTTGTGGGATGAACGGCTGAGTTCGGCGGAGGCGAATCGGCTGCTGCGGGAGACGGAGTTGTCGATTGAAAAGCGGGCGAAGGCTGTGGACCGGATGGCCGCGGTTTTGATTCTGCAGGGATGGATGGAGGGGCGGGTGGTTCGCTAGCCAAACAAAACCACCCTGGAGACAGGGAGAACTTCCTGAGGTTTTCGACCTCAAATCTTCAGGAATATCTTCTTGCGATCCATGAGCCAGATGGGGAGCAGGCACAGCAAGACGAAGGCCAGGGAGAATAAGAGCGAGGTGAAGCTCGGACTTCCTAGCGGCGCAAAGAAACGCTGAAAGATGTAATCCTGTCCGTTGACCATCGTACCGTTTAGGCGTGTGTTGAAAACATACAGCAGCACTGCGAAGAGCCAGGCAATCACGTAGGCCGTAATCGCGTTCCTTCCGAAGATTAAGGAAAGGCTTGGTCCAGGCTCCGCGCCAGCGTTCGATATCAGTAGCCCAATAGCACAGGGCAAGGCAAACCAGGGCGAATCCGGCGGTGAAGAGTACATAGGAACTGGTCCAGAGTTTCTTGTTAATGGGGAACCATATCCCCCAGGTCTTGCCAAGAATCAGGCCAACCACGCCGACGATCAACATCCCAAGGGCCTTGTTTTGCGGGCTGCTCTTGGATCGGAGCCATTCGCCGGTAAAGACTCCCATCAGCGCGGTCGCAATTGCCGGCAGCGTACTCAACAATCCCTCCGGATCGCGGGTGACCTCATAGAGGCCGGTGCCGGTACCCAGAGGTGAAGCGAGAACTTGCGATCCAGATACGCCCCCAAATTCGCGTCAGGGTGAAGGAACGGCATGTCTCGACCGGGAACTCCGAAGCCCGGCACAGGGACGAAGCGCATCAGGATCCAATAACCAATCAGCAGGGCAGCCGCAACCAGGGCTCCGTTTCGCGCCCGCACATAAAGGAAAAGGATGGACGCCGCCAGGTAGCAGATGCCGATACGCTGCAGGACTCCCGGAATGCGCAGCCCGGTCGACAAGGCCAAAGCCACAATGTAGTTCAGCCCTAAGCCGATGGCAAAGATGATGACAGCGCGGCGGAAAGCGTGGCGCAGGAGCACGATTCTCGAATCACCGCGACTGAGCCGGGATTCGAAAGAGAACACCAGCGAGACTCCGACGATGAAGAGAAAGAAGGGGAAGATGAGATCGGTGGGAGTCCAGCCGTTCCATTCGGCGTGTTCGAGCGGCCAATAGGGGTGGTTGTTTCCGGGATTATTGACCAGGATCATGGCGGCAATGGTGGCGCCACGGAACAGATCGAGAGAGGTGAGGCGAGAGGACGGGCGGCCCCCGGAAGAGCTTATGGGCGCCGGCGATATCTCTACCGAAGTAACAGGTGGCGACGTGGACATCGAGCCTCCTACGATTGCCGAGCCGGGATGACCGGAGAAGAGACGAGCTCAGCGAATTTGCTGAGATCGATGTTCCCGCCGCTGACGACGCAGACGATCTTACTGCTTCCTCCGCTGCCAGCTTTGCCGGTGAGTCCGGCGGCGACTGCGCATGCGGCTGCACCTTCACAGATGATGTGATTGCGGGCGGCGACAAGCAACATGCCTCGGCGAGTTTCCTCGAGCGAGACAACGATTGAGCCCGCCAGCAGGCGACTGGCAAGAGTCCACATCGTCGGCAAGACGGTCTTGCCGCCACAGCCATCCACAAAACTTGTTTTCCAATCGGAAAACTTCTGAGCCGATCCTTTTAGAAATGAGAGGTGAAGCGGCGCAGCGGTTTCGGGTTCGGCGGCAAAGACTTTCACATCCGGCTTGAGGGCGGCCATGGCGGATGCGATTCCGCAACTGAGGCCGCCTCCTCCGAAACCGGCGACGATGGCGGTGACGTCCGGCAAGTCTTCGAGTATTTCCAGGCCAGCCGTGGCATTGCCGGCGATGAAGTCATCGTCATCGAAGGGATGAACAAAAGCGCCTTGAAACGCGGGGTGCTTGCGCTCAATCACTGCGGTCCAGCACTCATCCATGGAGGCCTGACGGATGCTGGCTCCCAAGCGCTTAATGGCGTCGAGCTTGGCGGCCGGGGCGGTATCCATGACCAGGACCTCGCAACGGACGCCCAAGATTCTGGCCGCCAAGGCCACTCCCTGTGCGGCGTTGCCCGCGCTTATGGTCCACACACCTCGCTCCCGGTCTTTTGGAGTTAGCAGGGAGATGGCGTTGTAGGCTCCGCGGATCTTGAAGGAACCAATCGGCTGGAAGGACTCGAGCTTAAGGTAGATCTCGGCGGGCGCGTCATCGTAGTACAGGCGGACGAGCGGAGTCCGGACCGCGGCCTGATAGACGCGCTGGCGCGCCGCCAGAATCGATTCCAGCGGGATAGTGCGCTGGTGGAGTTTGTCGGGCGCTGATGAGATTGCCATGAGTGAAAACAGCAAGGATTGTACACCGTGCGCTGGTGGGGTTTTGTCTGACGTTTTGCAGGCCGAGAATTGGCTGCGAACGTCGTCGCGGTTCCCTTACTTGCCGCGCATAGCGCGGCGGTAGGCGTCTACATTCTTATTGTGTTCTTCGATGGTGCGGGCGAAGCGGTGGTGGCCGGCGGCGTCGGCTACGAAATAGTAGTAGTCGCTCTGCGCGGGATGCATGGCCGCTTCGAGGGCGCTTTTGCCGGGGTTGCCGATGGGGCCGGGCGGGAGTCCCGCGTATCTGTATGTGTTGTAGGGCGAATTGAAGCGCATGTCGGCATGGTGCAATGCTCCCTGGTAGACGCCAGCCATGAGCTCGGCATAAATGATGCTGGGGTCGGCATCGAGTGCGATTTTCTTGGCCAGGCGGTTGTAGTAGACGCTCGCGACTAGCGGGCGTTCCCCCGCTACAGCCGTTTCTTTTTCGACGATCGATGCCATGATGACGTCTGTGTGAAGATCCGGGCCGGGTGTCGTGCTGTCTGATTTCGAAATCAAGCCGATCTCGGCTGCCACCTGGCGGAACTGCTTCACCATGGCTGCGGCGATCTCTTGCATACTTTGCAGGCGGCTGAACTGATAGGTGTCTGGGAAGAGGTAGCCCTCCAGGGAGGGCGCGTCGGGATCCAGATCTGCGACTAGAACGTTGGATTGCGCTGCTTTGAGGAAGTCATCCGCGGGGCCGAGCCCGGCAGCTTCGATGGCGCGGGCGATCTCGAACATGGTGAAGCCCTCGGGGACGACGACGGTATGGAAATAAACGTCGCCGCGCCGGAGACGCTTCTGCAGGTCGATGATGTTTGCCGGTTTCTCGAAGAGATATTCTCCGGCCTTGAGCGAGCGGTGGCGGTGGAAGTAATGCCAGAGGAGGAATGCTTTCTCGCTGCGGATGACGCCGGCGGATTTGAGTTCAGAGGCGATACGGCGGGTGGAGTACCCCTGGCGCAGCAGGACGAAGGTTGGCGTCGGTGGTTCAACCAGAGTCAGCAGAGCCCACGCGAACCAGCCCGCGGATGCGAGCGCTGCAATGAAGATGAGCCAGAAGATCCTGCGGGCGATTCTAGGCACGATGGCGACAGTTTAGATGATAGTGGAAGGGGTTCGTAGCTGACTTTAGTAAGGTTTGCAACCACGTTGCAGCAGGGCGTTGAGAGGGCTGATTTCGGGCCACACGGTCCCTGCTGCCCAACGATTTTGAGTTCCGGCAGGTTTTGCGACTTCTCCGGCGGGGTATACTCAAATGTTCTAGGAGTCATCTGATACTTCATGAGACGTACCTCGCTTTTTTGGGCCCTGATGTTGCTTGTGGCAGTGTTGCCCACGACGGGTTGTCTATTTCGTACGCGGCCTGTGGAGGAAACATACTCCAAGGCTCCGCTTCGGGATGCGACCCAATCCGCATTGATTGACAGCCTCAACCAGCAGGCGGACCGGATCAAGTCGCTGCAGGCGACGGTCGATATTGATACGTCGGCTGGGGGCGTGAAGAAGGGGCATGTCACCGACTACAAAGAGATTCGGGGCTACGTGCTGGCGCGGAAGCCGGCGATGCTGCACATGATTGGGCTGCTGCCGATCGTTCGGACCACAGCCTTCGACATGGTGAGCAACGGGCAGGAGTTCAAGCTGTGGATTCCTCCGAAGAACCGCTTTGTGGTGGGCCGCAATGAAGTGCAGACGCGCAATGCGGACCAGCCCATGGAAAGCATCCGGCCGCAAGACATCTACGACGCGCTGCTGATCCGGCCCATTGATCCTGAACACGAGATTGCGGTGATGGAAAATAGCTACGAGATTCTGCATGACTCGAAGGGACACCGCGTTCTGCAGGAGGACTACGAGCTGGTAGTGATTCGGAAGGATGACCAGGGTTGGGCGCTGTCGCGCAAGATTGTTTTCAGCCGGACGGACCTGCAACCGCATCGCCAGTACATCTATGATGAGCAGGGCCAGCTGGCGACCGACGCCCGCTACGCGAGCTACAAGGATTACGATGGCGTCACCTTTGCCTCGCGCATCGAGATTTTCCGGCCTCAGGAGGAGTACGACATCACCCTCAATATGTTGAAGCTGGAGATCAATAAGCCGCTAAGGGACGATCAGTTCGCGCTGGAACAGCCGCCCGGGGCGGAGGTGGTGCATCTGGAGCAGCCGCCGTCGCGTGCTGCGGTTCCGCCGCCGGATACAAGAAACGAGCGATAACGGCAGTAATTAGCACGTAGCAATTGGCGCTTAGCCCGTATGGACCTGTGGTCCGACAAAGCTAACTGCCATCTGCTGACCACCAATTGCGACCTGCTGGCTTCCTATCCATGATGAACAAGATGATTGTCGCCAATCTGGTGCATCGGCCGATCCGGTCGCTGATCAGCATTGTGGCCATCGCACTGGAAGTAGCGCTGATCCTGCTGATCGCGGGTCTGTGCTATGGCATCTTGAATGACTCGAAGAACCGGACTGCGGGCATTGGCGCGGATGTGATCGTGCAGCCGCCGGGGTCTTCTTTCCTGGCCGGCATCAGCGGAGCGCCCGTTCCCGTTAAGGTTGGCGACATCCTACGTGGCATGCCCCACGTCAAGGTGGCGAGTCCGGTGATCTGGGCGCTCTCGACAGCGGGAGCTCTGGAAGTGATTGATGGAATCGATCTGCCGAGCTTCGAAGCTCTCGGTGGACCGTTTCAATATGTGCACGGCGGTCCGTTCCAGGGTCCGAACGACATTCTGGTGGATGACTACATTGCGCGCCAGCGACACGTGAAGGTGGGCAGCACCATGGAGGTTCTGAACCATAACTTTCGCGTGGCAGGGATTGTCGAGAACGGCCGGGGCGCACGCAAATTCTTGCCGATCGCGGCGTTGCAGGATTTGATTGGGGCGAAAGACAAAGCCTCAGTGTTTTACTTGAAACTCGACGACCCCGCCAACGCGGATAAAGTGGTGGAAGCGGTGAAGAGTCAGCCTGGTATGGAGAAATATACCGTGCAGTCCACCGACGAATACCTCAGCATGATGACGCCCAGCCATCTGCCCGGGTTCCGGCCATTCATCGGCGTGGTGATTGGGGTGAGCCTGGTCATCGGGTTTCTAGTGATTTTCCAGTCCATGTATGCGGCGGTGATGGAGCGCACGCGCGAGATCGGGATCTTGAAGGCAATAGGTGCGTCGAAGTTCTACATCGTGAATGCGATTCTGCGGGAGACTGGATTGCTGGCCGTAGCTGGAATCGTGCTGGGTATTGGGTTCAGTCTGGCAGCGAGCTGGGCGATTCGGCATCGCTTTCCGTTGGTACAGGTGGTGGTGAGCAGAGACTGGATTGTCTGGTCGATATTGGTGGCAGTGCCGGGGGCGATCGCGGGGGCGCTTTATCCTGCCTTTAAGGCGGCGGGGAAAGATCCGATTGAAGCACTGGCGTACGAGTAGAGCGGTTGGCAGTGGCAGTTGGGTAAACTCTTCTTCTGATTCCGGCTTGGACACTACCTTTGTTAACTCTGCGTTGACAATTCCTCGCAGGCTACGGTATCTTAAAGACTTTGGGAAGTCTCGCGGTTGCCCGCCTGATGGTCTGGCGTCCTCGCCGGGGAATCAACGAGCGGTCTTCTTTGTTATTTTCAATCGCGTTTCGCAACTTTTTTTCCTTCTGGGAGAGTTCCGATGTCAACCTATTTCCCCAAAGCGGGGGAAATTGTGCGCAAGTGGTACGTCGTGGATGCGGATGGTCAGACGCTGGGGCGTCTGGCCTCGCAGGTGGCACGCATCTTGATGGGCAAGGAAAATCCGCAGTACACGCCTTTTTTGGATACCGGCGATCACGTGATTGTGGTCAATGCCGAGAAGATTCGAACGACTGGCATGAAGTCGGAGCAGAAGCAGTATCACCACTACACCGGATATCCGGGCGGGCTGCGCACCGAGGATTACCGCAAGCGCCTGGCGCGCAAGCCGGAGAAGATTATTGAAGATGCGGTGCGGCGCATGCTGCCCAAGAACAAGCTGGCGGATCATATGCTTTCGAAGCTGAATGTTTACAAGGGCGACAAGCATCCGCACGAAGCGCAGAAGCCGCAGGCTTTGCAGTTGGAAGTACGGGCGTAGGCACTTTCCCGGCGTTAGAGCCGGAGAAGGTTGAGATCCTTCGCTCCGCCTGCGCTCAGGATGACAACAAGATTGGGAGCTAGAAGCTAATGGCAGAATTGGTTCAGTATTACGGAACTGGTCGGCGGAAGCGGGCGATTGCGCGGGTTTATTTGCGTCCGGGCAGCGGCGACTTTAAGGTGAACGGGCGTGAGTTCGAGGAGTATTTCGTGACTCCGGCGCAGCGCTCGGCTGCGAAGGCACCGTTGGCGTCCACGGATACGGCAGTTTCGTTCAACATCGTCGCCAGCGTGCTGGGCGGCGGAGTGCGCGGGCAGGCTGATGCGGTGAAACTCGGGATTGCGCGCGCCTTGATGCAATTCAATGCTGAACTGCGCGGCAAGCTGAAGTCCGAGGGCCTGGTGACTCGTGACTCGCGCGGCAAAGAGCGCAAGAAGTACGGCCAGAAGGGCGCGAGAAAGCGGTTCCAGGTCTCGAAGAGATAGTTTCGAGTTTCCGGTTTCCAGTTTCTAGAAACCGGAAACTAGAAACCAGAAACTGATTTTTGGGGTGTTCAATTCTTCTCGTGCCTCGCGGTGCGGGGACGGGAATGGCAATCCGGAGCGGAACTTACGCAAAGGATGCAGACTAACTGAGGAGGTTCATTGGCTACCATCACCATGAAGGAGTTGCTCGAAGCAGGTGTTCACTTCGGGCACCAGACGAAGCGCTGGAATCCTAAGATGAAGGAGTACATCTTCGGAGAGCGCAACGGGATTTACATTATCGATTTGCAGAAGACGCTGAAGATGTTCAAAGAGGCGTCGAAATTCGTACAGGAGCTGGCCGCCGACGGCAAGATTGTGCTGTTTGTAGGAACCAAGCGCCAGGCGCAGGACGCGATTGCCGAAGAGGCTACGAAGTGCGGCGGTTTCTACATCAACCAGCGGTGGCTGGGCGGACTGCTGACTAACTGGATTACGGTGCAGAAGTCGGTAAAGCGGCTGAAGGAACTCGACGAGATGGCCACGGATGGCCGCTACGAGTTGCTGCCTAAGAAAGAAGTGATCAAGCTGGAACGCGAGCGCAAGCACCTGCAGGCCAACCTGGCGGGCATCAAGAATATGAGCCGGTTGCCGGATGCGGTATTCGTGATTGACTCGAATAAAGAGCAGATCGCTGTGCGCGAGGCGCGCAAGCTGGGCATTCCGGTGGTCGCGGTGGTCGATACCAATTGCGATCCCAGCGAAGTGGATTATGTGATTCCGGGCAACGACGACGCGTTGCGGGCGATCCGGCTGTTCACTTCGAAGATCTCGGAGTCGATCGCCGAAGGTGCGCAGTTGATGAGCGACAAGCAAATCGCCGATATGACGGCAGCGACGGAACAGGCGCAGGCTCGCGAAGCGCAGCAAGCGGAAGACGCCGCTGCGGCGCTCGAGGTTCGTGCCCAGGAGGCTGCTGCTGCGTCTGATTTGGCGGACATTGGCGAAAATATCAGCATGGAAGAAGTGCTAGGTCCGGGTACGCACAAGAAGCCAGTCGCGAATGAGGATGGTGACGTCCCGGTCAAGGTGGAGAGCCAGACAGTTTAGTTAGTACCGAGTTGCGAGTACCGAGTACCTAGTACCTAGTAAAAACCGGGCACGTGAATCTTAGACCCGCGCGGGTCGTCCGGCGCGGGTCAAAGTTTGTAGAGGCAGTTTCCAGTTTCAGGTTTCCAGTTTCGAGTAACCTGAAATGAGGACAGGCATTCCTAATCACTCGAAACTAGAAACCGGAAGCTGGAAACTGATTTTTATGAGTACTACTACTGTGAATATTTCAGCGGCACAGGTGAAAGATCTCCGGGAGAAGACCGGAGCTCCGATGATGGATTGCAAACAGGCCTTGACGGAAGCCAAGGGCGATATGGAGCAGGCGGTCGTCATCCTGCGCAAGAAGGGTGTTTCGGTTGCGGCCAAGAAGGCGACGCGCGTGACCAGCGAAGGCGCGGTGACCAGCTATATTCACGCCGGGGGCAAGATTGGCGTTCTGGTCGAGGTCAACTGCGAAAGCGATTTCGTGGCGCGCACCGACGACTTCAAGGAACTGGTGCACGATATCGCCATGCACATCGCGGCCAGCGATCCGAAGTTCGTGCGCAAGGAAGATGTGACCAAGGCCGATTTTGAGCGCGAGAAGGAGATCTATCTTGCGCAAGCCGTGGCCTCTGGCAAGCCGCAGAATATTGCGGAGAAGATGGTTGCCGGCAAAATGGAGAAGTTCTACGAGGAGGTCTGCCTGCTGGAGCAGCCGTTCATCAAGGACCAGACGATGTCGATTGCGCAGCTCATCGCAGCGAAGATCGGGAAGCTGGGCGAGAACATCAGCGTGCGGCGCTTTGCGCGCTTCAAAGTGGGCGATGCGGGCGAGACGGTCGCCACCACCAAGCCCAAGCCGGACGAAAGCGGCGAAGTGAAGTAGTTTCCAGTTCCTGGTTTCCGGTGTCCAGTGATTCTGATGGTGTGGGCATCAAGGACCGGAAACTGGAAACCGGAAACTCGAAACTCATGCAAACCCCTGCCTTCAAACGCGTTCTGCTGAAGCTTTCCGGAGAAGCCCTGGCAGCTAATCAAGGCTTTGGTGTGGATACGGCACGTATCCACGAGGTAGCGGCGGAATTGGCCGACGTGCACAAGCTGGGAGTACAGCTTGCGATCGTGGTAGGCGGCGGCAACTTTTTTCGCGGTGTGGCCGACCAAGCCCGAGACATGGACCGGGTTTCCGCCGATCACATGGGAATGCTGGCCACGGTGATCAATGCGCTGGCGCTGCAGGATGCGCTGGAAAAACAAAAAGTCTACACGCGCGTGCAAACGGCGATTGAGATGAACCAGGTGGCAGAGCCATTTATCCGGCGGCGCGCTATCCGGCATCTGGAAAAAGGCCGGGTGGTTATTTTTGCGGGTGGGACGGGGAATCCTTATTTCTCGACCGACACGGCGGCGTCCTTGCGCGCCATGGAGATCAAGGCGGATGTGATTCTGAAGGCTACCAAGGTGGACGGCATCTACGATGCCGATCCGCTCAAGGTCGATGGGGCGAAGAAGTTCAACCACATCTCCTATATGGATGTTCTGAAGCTAGGGCTGAAGGTGATGGATTCCACCGCCATCAGCTTGTGCAAGGACAATAACCTGCCCATTATTGTCTTCAACCTGAATCAGCATGGAAATATTCGCCGGGTGGTCATCGGGGAGAACATCGGATCCAGGGTTGGCGATTAAGATTTCGGCCACGGATTTACACGGATTACCACGGATGTTTGGAATTTCTGTTTGGTGGCGATCCGCGTAAAAACGTGGCCCGCTTTGTATTGGGTTTATAATTCAGCGTTTTAATTCTTAACATCCCGGGGAGCTGACGATATGGCTCAAGCAACCATGGCCGCGATTCCGGGCCTCAGAGAAACTTACATACAACTGAAGACGCGGATGGACAAGGCCGTGGAGGATTTCCGCAAGGCGATGGCGGCCACGCGCACCGGACGCGCCTCGGTGCACATGCTGGACAGCGTGAACGTCGACTATTACGGCTCGCAGATGCCACTGAACCAGATCGCGCAGGTGCACGCGCCGGAACCGCAGATGATCACGGTACAGCCGTTCGATCCGTCGCAGGTGGCAGTGATCGAGAAAGCGATTCGCTCTGCCGAACTGGGGCTCAATCCTATGAACGACGGCAAGCTGATCCGCGTCCCGGTGCCGGCGCTCACTCAGGAACGCCGCCAGGAGATGGTGAAGCACCTGCATAAGGTGCTCGAAGAACACCGCACTGCCGTGCGGAATATTCGCCGCGATGGCAACGATGCCATCAAGAAAGCGATGAAGGATAAAAAGATCAATGAGGACGACGAGAAGCGGTCGCTGGACGAGATCCAGAAACTCACCGATGACGAAATCAAGAAGATGGAAGAGATGAGCAAAGCGAAAGAGAAAGAAGTGCTGGAGTTGAAGTAGGAATACTCGTCCTTGCATTGAAACGAAATCAGGGCATCCGAAAGCTGCGGATGCCCTTTGTGCTGCCACGAGCTGTGCGCCCTTATAATCGGAGAGATCGAAGATATGAAGAAAGTCGTACATGCCGCGTGTCCGCACGATTGTCCTGATGCTTGCGGAGTGTTGATCACGGTTGAAGATGGCCGCGCGACGAGGATTCAGGGCGATCCGGGGCATCCGATGACCCGCGGGTTTCTGTGCGCCAAGGTGGCGAAGTATCTGGACCGGGTGTATTCGCCGGATCGAGTGTTGTATCCCATGCGGAGGGTTGCAGCGAAAGGGCTGACGGCGGAGCAGCGGAGCTTCGCTCCTGGACAGCCGGAGGCGGCTGTCCCCGCACAAGCTAGGTTTGCCAAGGTCTGGCAGCGGATTACTTGGGATGAAGCGCTGGAAGAGATCG
The DNA here is from genome assembly GCA_049583505.1 of Candidatus Sulfotelmatobacter sp. Classification (GTDB taxonomy): domain Bacteria; phylum Acidobacteriota; class Terriglobia; order Terriglobales; family Acidobacteriaceae; genus Sulfotelmatobacter. The sequence goes on along the minus strand of JBAUVZ010000193.1, from coordinate 13,082 downwards.
GCTTGCGCTTTCGCGCCATCATCTCCGAGTTCGGTAGCGAGGCGATACTACCTTATTCGTATGGCGGGACTTTGGGAGCGCTGAATGGCGGGTCGATGGACCGCAGATTCTTCAGTCGCCTGGGCGCTTCCGAATTGGAGCGCACAATTTGTTCCTCGGCGGGCGAGGCTGGGTTGGAGTCTGTCATGGGGGTGAAGCTCGGTACCGAACCCGAGCAGTTCATCCACTCCCGCTACATTATTGCGTGGGCCTCGAACATTCATGGAAATAATGTTCACCTGTGGCCGTTCATTGTGGAAGCGCAGCGCAGGGGCGCGAAGCTGGTGGTGATCGATCCTTACCGCACACGCACTGCAGCGTGCGCCGACTGGTATCTTCCGATCAATCCGGGCACCGATGCCGCGCTGGCGCTGGCCATGATGCATGTCATCATCGGCGAAGGGCTGTACGACGCCGACTACGTGGTGAAATACACGCTGGGGTTCGACCAACTGCGGGAGAAAGTAAAGGCTTACCCGCCGGAGCGCGCGGCGCAGTGGACGGGGATTGCGGCCGAAGACATTCGCAAGCTGGCGCGGGAGTATGCCACGGTGCGGCCCTCGGTGATCAGGCTTAATTACGGCGTGCAGCGGTCGGAGGGTGGTGGGACGGCCACACGCGCGATTGCGATGCTGCCTTGCATCATCGGGTCGTTGAAAGAAGTGGGCGGCGGAATCCATTTGTCGACCAGCGGCGCCTTTGACCTGAACAAGGACGCTTTGCGGCGTCCCGACCTCAAGCCGGAAGGAAGACAGCGCCCAGCGCGGGTGGTGAACATGGTTCGGCTGGGTGAGGCGCTGAACACGATGAACGATCCGCCGGTGAAGGCATTGTTTGTCTACAACTCAAATCCGGCGGCGGTTTGTCCGAATCACAATGAAGTGGTTCGCGGGCTCAAGCGCACTGACTTGTTCACCGTTGTTCACGAGCAATTCTTCACCGACACCACCGACTATGCCGACATAGTGTTGCCGGCTACGACGTTCTTCGAGCATAAGGATTTGCAGGCGGCATACGGCCACTACTACCTGCAGGTATCGGACCAGGCGATTGAGCCCTTGGGAGAGTGCCGGGAGAATGTGGAAGTGTTTCGAGCGCTGGCGGAGCGGATGGGATTCAAGGACGCGTGTTTCGACGAGAGCGTCGACGAGATGATCGACGGCGCGCTCGCTTCCAAGAATCCGTGGCTAGAGGGCATCAGCCGGGAGCGGTTGGAGCGGGAACGGCAGGTGCGGCTGAACTTCGGTGGCCAGAGATCAGTAACCAGTGGCCAGTGTGCGACCACGCGGGATAACGATTCTCACGAACCGTTCCTGCCTTTCGCTCACGGTGACTTTCGTACGCCTTCAGGCAAGGCTGAGCTCTACAGTGAAGCGATGAAGGCTTTGGGGCTTGATCCGGTCGCCGAGTTTACGCCTCCGGAGGAATCGCGGCACGGAAAGCGGGGAACGTCTTTCCCGCTGGAACTTCTGGCGCGCAAAGCGGACAACTTCCTCAACTCCACTTTTTCGAACCTGCCTTCGGTCCAGGAGATGGAAGAGGCGAACCTGCTGGAGATGCATTCCGCCGATGCCCGGGTGCGTGGAATTGCCGACGGAGAGACCGTGAGGGTGTACAACCGTCGCGGAGAAATTTTCTTGAAAGCCCGAGTGGATGGTGCGGTTCAGCCGGGAGTGGTTTCGGCGAGGTTGAACTGGGCCAAACTGGGCCCTGGGTTCCGGAATATCAACGTGCTGACTTCAGAAAAACTTTCCGATCTGGGCAACTCCGCCACGTTTTATTCCGTCTTGGTGGAGGTGGAGTTGGCCAAGCCCTTTCCATGAAGCCACCGGCAAGAGTGGCCGCTTGGACGCTTTCTGTTTCTCTACCGTATAATGATCGTTTTCCTATATCCCAGAGGCTGAGGTAGTAGCGATTCATCTTTGCTCTCATGCAGACCTTGCTGTGCCCGGACGCGGCCACGGTTCTTCCGCCTCTGCTGATACTCCATCTTCTTCATTTGCAGGGCTTTGCTGGAGGATGAAGGGATTGGGGTGGACGCTGGGGATCGCGCTGGCGCTTCTTTCTGCCTCAGCTAGCTGGGCGCAAACCGACGTAATTTCTGAAATCAATGTTCAGGGGAACCGGAGAATTCCTGCCGAAACGGTCAAGGCACGCATTTTCACCCGCCCCGGCGACATTTACGACACCGCCGCTCTGGAGCGCGATTTCAACTCGCTGTGGAACACAGGTTATTTCGAAGACATCCGCTTTAGCCGGGAAGAGACTCCGAAAGGGTGGCGGCTGATTATCCAGGTCAAGGAAAAACCGACCATCCGTGAGATCAACTACGTTGGTAACAGTTCAGTTTCCAACAGTGACATCCTCGACCGCTTTAAAGAGGCGAAGGTGGGCTTGTCGGTGGAGAGCCAGTACGACCCCACCAAAGTCAAGAAAGCGGAAGTTACGATCAAAGGCCTGTTGGCGGAACACGGGCGGCAGTTTTCCACGATCCGCACGGAAGTGCGGCAGATTCCGCCGGCCGCCGTGGGAATCACGTTCGTGATCAAAGAAGGTCCCAAGGTCAAGGTGGGCAAGATCACGTTCGAAGGCAATAAGAACGTCAAAACCCGAGTCCTGCGTTATGCCATGAAGAACTTGCGGCCCATCGGGATCCCGCACTCCATCTTCCTGGAAAACATCTTTGCCAGAACCTATGACGCCACCAAGCTGGACGAAGATACAGAACGGGTCCGAAATGAATACCAGAATCGAGGCTATTTCAAGATGAATACTGCGGGCGAGCCCAAGACGCAGATTCACGATACCGGACACGCGGGGGCTCATATCCCACTGTTGCAGGGCGGGGCTGGCAAGGCTGTCGACATTACCATGCCCATCGAGGAGGGAGACCGCTACACGCTGGGTGGGATCACGTTCAAGAACAACAAGGCGGTACAGAACGTGAAGGCGCTGCGCGCCATCTTTCCGATCAAGGACGGAGACGTTTTCAGCAAGGAGAAAGTCGCCAAGGGGCTGGAGAACCTGCGCAAGGCCTATGGCGAATTAGGCTACATCAACTTCACTTCCATTCCCGACACCAGGTTTGACGACGACAAGAAGCTCATCTTTCTCGAGATCGACGTCGACGAAGGCAAGGCGTTTTATGTACGCCGCATCGAGTTCCAGGGCAACACCACCACGCGCGACAAAGTGATCCGGCGTGAGATCGCGCTCGAAGAAGGCAACGTTTACAACTCGCGCCTCTGGGAGTTGAGCCTGCTGCGCTTGAATCAGCTGGGGTACTTCGACCAGATAAAGCCGGATGATCCGAACACCACAATTCGCCAACTGGACGAGAAAGACGGCCTTGTCGACCTGACGTTGAAGATCCACGAAAGGGGCAAGAACAGCATCGGCCTCAACGGTGGTGTGAGCGGGCTGGAAGGCGCTTTTGTGGGAATCAATTATGCGACCAACAACTTCCTGGGTCTGGGTGAGACGCTTCAGATCCAGGCCAACGTGGGAAACCTGGCAAAAAGCATCCGCTTCGGCTTCACCCAGCCGTACATGTTTGACCGGCCATTGCAATTTGGTTTCAACGTGTACTACCAGAAGACCCGATACGATCAGGCCCGGCAACTCTCGATCTTCAGCGGCCAGAACCTGAACCTGCCCAACACCGTGCTGCAGAACCTGCAGAATTACACGCAACAGAGCGCCGGGTTCACGACATCGTTGAGCTATCCGCTACGCCGCTCTTTCAAGCGCGTGGGAATTACGTACTCGTTCGACCGATCCTCGCTGCTGGCGTTGAGTTCGGCATCCAAGAATTTGTTCGAGTTCCTGGCCTTCCGCGGTATTTCGGGGCCCAATGCGCTGGAAGGAATCATCACCAGCAAGATCTTTCCCAACTTCTCTTTCAACACCATCAACAGTCCGATCTCGCCGCACAGTGGGCACCAGTTTACGGTGGGTGCAGAGATCGCGGGGCTGGGTGGGACGATTCGATCAGTCCGGCCGATCGTGCAGTACAAGAAGTTCATTCCTGTCCAGAACAGGCGCAATGCGTTGGGCTTCAACGTGCAGGGGTCGTTCATCACGGGCTTTGATGGTTTGGTTGCGCCGCCGTTCCAGCGTGCTTACATGGGTGGTGAGAACGATCTCCGCGGGTTTGACATACGCTCCGTGTCCCCGGTGGCGTTCCTGCCGAACGTGGGAGCGATCACGCTGACCGATCCTACTGGAGTGCCCGTACCCAGAGACCCGCAGAATCCCCGAGCGGGGAACGTGACCATACCGATTCCGATCGATCAGATCACATTCCCGGGCGGTGATTTGAGCGTGGTGACCAACGTGGAGTACCGCATCACGATCTATGGCCCGGTGGCGCTGGCCCCCTTTATGGACCTGGGCATTGATCCCATTGTCCGGAAGTCGCAATTGCAGATAGCATCGGAGCAATTCCAGACTGTGATCGGGACGCCTGTCGGATGTCCGATCCTGTCGCAGACTGCCACCGCCAATACCTGCTCCCCCGGCTCTGTATTGAACCCGCAGCCATCGCAATATCTGCAGGTTCTGGGCTCAACTAACTGGCGACCGAGAATGTCTACAGGACTTGAACTCCAGATGTTCCTGCCGGTCATCAACGCGCCCTTCCGCATCTATTGGGCGTACAATCCACTACGATTGGATAGCCCGGCGAACCCACCGATTCCCATTACGCGCAGTATGTTTCCTTCCGGGCAGAGCCAGGGGGCTGGCGACTATACCTATAACCAGGCCAGGAACACCTACTCTCCGAGTTTCCTGCTGCGGGAGCCGCGTAAGACGTTCCGGTTCACGGTGGCTACGACGTTCTAGGGGCAAGACGAGCGGAGCGGGGTTTGACGGCGACGGAGGAGGCTCTCTATAATCCTACTGATCCACACCATTGCAGAAAGTGATCAGGGGTGGACGACACGTCCGCAACCCCGGCGTGTGATGCTGGCAATCCCGTGCGCCTTGTCTCCAAGTGGTGCTGAGGGCATCCGTTCGAGGAGACGCAAGGCGAAGACCTCGTGAGTACGGCCCAGCGTTGCCTGAAAAGGGTGATCTGAGTTCATTCCCGGAACCATTTTACGGAGACCACATTCCAAGGAGTTTAAGCGATCCAATGACAAGCAAGTTCTTGCGGTCTGTCCTGGCCATAGCGGTTTTTTCGATGATTTCCGCATGGGCCCAAACCAGTAGCGCGGCTCCAACCGGCCCGGCCGCCTCGCCTGTAAGCCCGGCAGCCACCACCATTGCCACGGGTACCGGCAGCAAGCTCGGGACCATCAACATTGAGCAAGCTGTGCTCGGCACCAACGAAGGTCAGCGTGACTTCGAAGCTTTGCGCAAGAAGCTCGAGCCGAAGCAGAATGAACTGAAGTCGCAGAACGACGAACTCGAAGCATTGCAGAAGCAATATCAAACCCAGGGTGACAAGCTGAATGAGGACGCCCGCGCCAGCCTTCAGAAGCAGATCGAGACCAAAAAGAAGTCCTTTGATCGCTCGGTGCAGGACGCTCAGGAAGATGCGCAAAATCAGCAGAAGGAGATTTTTCAGCGCATTCTGCAAAAGATGGCGCCGGTAATCGTGAAGCACGCGCAGGAAAGCGGCTTCGCTATGGTTATGGACACCTCGAACCCGTGGCCGCAAAGTCCGCTGCTGTGGTATGGCGAACAGGGGGACATTACCAAGGCGGTGGTGGACCTCTATAACACGCAGTCTGGCGTGCCCGCCCCAGCCTCTTCTGGAGGAGCGGCAGCCAAGCCCGCGGCTCCGAAGCCGGCAGCGCCCAAGCCCGCGGCTCCAGCATCAACCGCACCACCCAAGTAGTTTTTCGCGACACCGCGTGTGTCGGAAAAGTTCCCAGAGGCCGCGTTCCAGCGCGGCCTTTTTTCTTGCCCCGTCTGGTTCCGCGCAGCCGGGTCTGGTGTCCTTAGCAGTAACTGCATTCCCACTCAGGAGGGCACCATGTTTGACGACACGCTCAATTCGTCATGGGACGAGCGTTCGCGCCGCGGATTGACAACCTTGACGTCGTTCGGCTTGCAGGCGCTGGCTGTCGGCCTGTTGCTGGTTTTGCCATTGCTCCGGCCGACGGGCTTGCCTTTGTTTCGCCAGCTCTCGACGCCGGTCAGTATAGGACAATCTCTAGCTGAGGCTCCCGCGGTCAGAACGCGTGCGGGTTCAAACAACGCTCCCCCGAGCAACCCTGCCGCCATCATTTTGAGACCGTCACCACGATTTTCGATTGGAATGCCGGTTGCCAGAGATGATGGTCCACCGGAATTGGGACCCTCTGGTCCCCCAGGCGGGACAGAAAGAGGCGATCCGCGTGGCCTACCGAATTGGTTTGACGGCGGTTCGCGCCCAGTTTTGCCGATGGCGCCGCAGCCGGCGGTTGCTCTGGTCCGTCGTTCGCACATGAGCGAGGGAGACCTGGTTCGCAAGATTCTGCCGGCATATCCCCCGCTGGCGCGAACTGCGCGCATTGAGGGCCAGGTGGTGCTGCAAGCGGTGATCAGCAAGCAAGGCGCAATTGAGAACCTCAGAGTGCTGTCCGGCCATCCCATGCTGGTGCCTGCGGCGATTGAAGCTGTGAGGCAGTGGCGTTATCGGCCCTATGTGCTGAACAGTGAGCCCGTCGAGGTGGAAACGCAGATCATAGTGAACTTCTCGTTGGTTGGAAACTGAGGGCAGGAAGCAAGTTTCTAGTTTCTAGTTTCCAGTTTCAAGTGTCTTCACATCAGCTCTGGAAACCAGAAACCGGAAACTGCCGTAGGAGTAGCCCAAGCGTAACCTGAGCACGCGCGCCCCTCCCGCTATAATCGAGCCCGTGGCGACAACTGCAGAAATTCTGAGCCGCGTGGCTACACGCCCCACCTGGGCGGAAGTTTCTCTGACCACTCTCCGGCAAAACTTCCGCACGGTTGTGAAGCATGCGGGCGCGGGTGTGACCGTGTGCGCGGTGGTGAAGGCCGACGCTTACGGCCACGGCGCTGTGGAATGTTCGCGCGCTCTGCAGGCGGAAGGCGCTCACTGGCTGGGAGTTACGTCACTCGATGAAGCGATTCCGCTGCGTGAGGCTGGCATTGAATCACGAATCCTGTTGATGACGGGTTTCTGGCGAGGCGAAGAGAGCGAGATCGTTCGCCAGCGGCTTACTCCAACGGTCTGGGAACCCTGGCACATAGAGTCTCTGGAGAATGCCGCGGCGTCCGGAGCGGTGCGGCAAGCGGTGCATCTGAAGGTGGACTCGGGGATGGGCCGGCTGGGTGTGGCGCTGAATGATCTTCCTGATGTTCTGAAAGCTCTCGGCGCGGCTCCGCATCTTGTTCTCGAAGGGCTTTCGACGCACCTGGCGTCGTCCGAGATTATGGACGCGCCTTCGGTGGCCGAGCAGGAGCGCCGTTTCGAGGAAGCGCAGCGCATGGTGCGTGCCGCCGGCTTTGGTCCGGAGGTGGTGCACATGGCCAACACCAGTGCGCTGATCTCGCGGCGCGAGACGTGGCACAACATGGTGCGTCCCGGCGTCGCGCTCTATGGATATTATCTGCCGTTCCAGCGTGCGGGCAGGGAAGTGAGCGGGGGCACGCTGCGGCTTCCGGTGAAGCCGGTGTTGACCTGGAAGACCCGCATTCTCTCCATGCGAAACTTTGCCGCCAACCAGGCGCTCGGCTATGGCGGAACTTACGTGACCAAGGCGCCGGCGCATGTTGCAGTTCTGCCCGTGGGATACGCCGACGGATACAACCGACAGCTTTCCAATCGAGGCCGCGTGATCGTTCGCGACCACTACGCCCCGATCGTAGGCAGCATTTCGATGGACCTTACGCTGGTAGATGTAACCGGCATTCCCGGGATTGCAGTGGGAGATGAAGTGATCCTGCTCGGCACACGCGACGGTTTGAGCGTCGATGCTCTGGAACATGCCAGGCTGGCTAACAGTTCGCCTTACGAGATTCTCTGCAACATTTCTAAGCGCGTGCCGCGAAGGTACGGAAGTTAGCGCCGCCTCTGTATCAGGTCCCAACTCACTTCTACCGTTCCGCTCAGGCATCAAATGCCCTTCACCAACCGCTGATTGCGACCGTTGAATGAATCACGTGGGAAATGCCACGTTTGCGCTTGTTACACTAGAACATTGACCATGCCCTCGCGCTACGCACAATGGATGTACGACTGGGAACACCGGCTCACTTCGGTGGACAACAACCGCGTGGTCCGTCCGCTGGATTGGGGGGTGGAATACGCGAGGGACTGGCCTTGCCGGAATGGCACGCGCCCGGGGCAGGCTGTGGATAATCCCGAGAAGTTCTTCGCGGATTTCAATCGGCGTATCGTTGCCTCGAGCGATGAGTTTTATTCCTACACGCAGCCCAGCGACTTCAGACTGGAGAAGCGCGAAGTGCAAGTTTTCTCCACGCGCGAAGTTCCTGATCCCAAGCTTGAAGCGAAGGTGAAAGGAACCTTCGCGGAGTTCTTGCGCTTTACTGCTCCGGTGAAGACGCCATATCCCGAAAACAATCTGGTGAATGCGCGCTGGTTTCCGGCGCGCGGGCGCCGCGCTATTGTTCTTCTGCCGCACTGGAATGCGGACGCGATTGCCTACGTCAGCCTTTGCCGAGTGCTGAACATGCTGGGGATCGCAGTGTTGCGGCTGAGCATGCCTTATCACGATATCCGCATGCCCGCCGAGATCAGTCGCGCGGATTATGCTGTCTCTGCCAACGTCGGCCGCACACTCGATGCCGTGCGGCAGGGCGTGGTGGATGTCCGCTGCTGTCTCGATTGGCTGGAGCAGCAGGGTTACAGCAAGCTCGGCATCTTGGGGACGAGTCTGGGTTCCTGCTATGCGTTCATCGCGGCAGCGCATGATCCGCGCATTCGAGTGGCGGCGTTCAATCATGCTTCCACCTATGTTGCCGATGTGGTTTGGCATGGACAGTCCACCCGGCACATCCGGCAGGGGATGGAATCGCAGATCACGCTGGAAACGCTGCGGCGCTCCTGGCTCGCCGTTAGTCCCATGGCGTATTTCAATCAATTCTCGCGCTGGCGGCGGAAGTCGCTCATCATTTATGCCAAGTACGATCTGACTTTCTTGCCTGAACTTTCGCGCAATGTCGTGGAAGAATTCGAGCGTCATGGACTTGATCACAAAGTTGTGGTTCTTCCCTGCGGTCACTACACGATGGGCGAGACGCCGTACAAATATAGGGATGGGTGGCAACTGGCTTCGTTCCTGCGAACCGCGTTTGAAGGATAGCAGGACGGCTGCCGCGGACCGTGGGGCTACGGTCGCGGTTGACGCGATAGAATGTGAGCATGGCAACCGGTCGTAAGGTTGATTCTGAAGTAGTGGAATATCGGCGCGGTGAGTTTCTGATCAGCACCAGCCGTGAGCGCCTGAGTCTGGATGTGGTTCACGCCTTCCTGACCAATTGCTACTGGGCCGAGGGCATTCCGCGGGAAGTCGTGGCAAGGTCGATTGAGCACTCGCTGTGCTTTGGCATTTATGAGGGCAGCGGCACACAAGTTGGCTTTGCCCGTGTGGTCAGCGACTTTGCCACCGTGGCTTATCTGGGCGACGTATTCGTGCTGGAGTCTTATCGCGGGCGCGGATTGAGCAAGTGGCTGATGCAGTGCGTCGTTCAGCATCCCGCACTCAAGAATTTGCGTCGTTGGATTCTGTTGACCCGCGACGCACACGGACTGTATTCACAGTTCGGCTTTACTCCGGTGAAGGCGCCGGAGCGATACATGGAACTGCACCAGCCTAATGTATACGAGGCGTCCTAGGAAAATGATATGAACAACTCCGCTGTTACGACAATGAACCGACCGATGTATGAGTCTGATCCGCAGATTGCCGCCGCCATCGACAATGAAACCCGCCGCCAGCACGAGGGTCTGGAGCTGATTGCCTCGGAGAACTTCGTCAGCGAAGCGGTCCTCGAAGCCGCAGGCTCGGTATTTACCAACAAGTATGCCGAGGGATATCCCGGCAAGCGTTACTACGGCGGCTGCGAGTACGCGGATGTGGTCGAGAACCTGGCGCGCGAGCGTGCCAAGCAATTGTTCGGTGCCGAGCACGCCAACGTTCAGCCCCACGCCGGCTCGCAGGCGAACATGGAAGCCTATGCGGCAGTGCTGCAGCCGGGAGACACCATTCTTGGACTAAACCTGGCCCATGGCGGTCACCTCACGCACGGGCATCACCTGAATTTCTCAGGGAAAACGTACAAGATCGTTCCTTACGGCGTGACCAAGGAAACTGAGACCATCGACTACGACTCGTTGGAAAAGCTGGCGGAGCAGGAACGCCCGAAGCTGATCATCGGCGGTGGCAGTGCTTACCCGCGCATCATTGATTTCGCACGCATGCGCCAGATCGCGGACAAAGTGGGCGCGCTCTTTCTGGTCGATATGGCGCATTTTGCCGGACTAGTCGCGGGCGGGGTTCATCCTTCGCCGGTGCCGCATGCACACATCGTGACCTCCACCACGCACAAAACCTTGCGCGGACCGCGCGCGGGCATGATTCTCTCCAAGGCGGAGTTCGCAGCGGCGATCGATAAAGTAGTTTTTCCAGGGATGCAGGGCGGGCCGCTGATGCACATCATTGCGGCCAAGGCGATCTGCTTTCAGGAGGCGATGCAGCCCGAGTTTCGGGACTATGCCAAGCAAGTCGTGGCCAATGCAAAGGTGCTTGCTGCAACGCTGGCCGCCGAAGGCTTCCGCATCATTTCCGGCGGGACCGATACGCACCTGATGCTGGTCGATGTTTTCTCCAAGGGCATGCTGGGCAGCGAGGCCGAGAAGGCGCTGGGCGAAGCCGGAATCACCGTCAACAAGAACGCGATCCCGTTTGATGTCAACCCACCGATGAAGCCGAGCGGCATCCGCATCGGTACGCCGGCCCTGACCACGCGCGGAATGAAAGAGGCAGAGATGCGGCAGGTCGGGCGCTGGATCGCAGAAGCCCTTCTTCAACGCGCCGATGCGGGAGTACTGGCCAGGGTCCGCAAGCAGGTGTTCGATCTGTGCGAAGCGTTCCCGCTGTATGTCGAGCGCAGGGCCAGGGCCCAGGCCGAGGCGCGCGTGTAGCGCGCCTTCCGCAATTCTGCTGTGAAGTCGCGCGCCCTCTGTGGTTAAATGCCTTCGGTGAAGATCGCCATCGACATCCGGCGGATGACCGAGTTCGGCGTCGGGACTTACATCCGCAATGTCGTGCGCACTCTAGGTCGGCTTGATCGCGAGACCACGTACTTCCTCATCGGCTCTCCTGCGAAGGTCAAGGAAATCGGTCCACTGCCCCCCAACTTTCATACCATTCCTCTGGCGGAGCCCGAGCGGTCATGGAAGAGCTTCCGGGAGTTCCGCACGATTGTGAAGCGGCTGGAATGCGATCTTGTGCACATCCCGAATCTGTTCTCCGTCCCGCGCGCGCTGCCTTGCCCCTATGTGATGACCGTGCACGACATGTTGGAGCATCTGTCACGAGCGCGCCAGCAGACCGGATTTTGGGGGTCGCTGCACTTCCAGTTGACCAAGCAGGTGTTGCGGGGAGCCGCGCGGATTTTCGCGGTCTCAAACTTTACCAAGCTCGAAATGGAGAAGCTGTTTGGTATTCCCGCGGGACGTATCGAGGTGGTTTACAACGCGATCGATGAGCGGTTCCTTCACGGACACGCCAGCGCGGCCGACCGACAGTTGATTGCCGAGCGCTACCAGGTCACCTATCCCTTCCTGCTCTACGCTGGCAGAATCAGTCCGCACAAGAACGTCGTGCGTATGATAGAAGCTTTCTCCGCGCTGAAGACGGAACTGGAAAAAGACCAGGCATTTCCTGACCTGAAGCTCATCATTATTGGAGATGACGTTTCTGGCAATCCCGACTTGCGGCGGACGGTGATTCGAAGCGGCGTGCAGAACGATGTCCGCTTCCTGGGGTTTGTGCCGATCGAGGTGTTGCGCACTTTTTATGATGCGGCCAAGATCTTTGTCTTCCCATCGTTGTACGAGGGGTTCGGCCTGCCGCCGTTGGAGGCGATGGCACACGGCACTCCGGTTGTGACGTCAAATGTCTCGTCGCTGCCCGAGGTCGTGGGAAATGCCGCGGTGCTCGTTCACCCAGAGAATGTCTTCGAAATCATGAGAGCGCTGCACCGGGTGCTTCTGGATCAGCCGCTGCGCGAGAAAATGAAGGAACGCAGCTACCGCCAGGTGACAAAGTTTTCCTGGGAAAAGTCGGTGCGCCGGATCATGGACGTCTATCAGGAGGTAGCGGGCACGCGAGGCAATGCGGAATCCCACGGCCAGCATGCCTCCACGAGCCGCAAGCCAACGGCAGGCGTGGCCTGATTTCGGCGGGCCCACGCCAGCCGCTTGCATCAAACTCCACTAAGGTCTATTTCAGCAGGGGTTGACCCGGCGAAGCGATGGCGAGCTTGTGCAGCTTGGCGGTGACCCGGTTGCGGTCGGCATCGGTCTGGGCCGAAGCCAGACGTTTGCGCAGGGTAGTGATCTTGTGCTGACGGGCGCGGCGCCGGCGAATCTCCGGCCGGCGGCTGGGTGCTGACATGTGCTGTGCTCCTGAAAGTGGATTAGAAAAAAATGAAATTGCGGCAGCTGGACCTGTAAGCCGAATTCTGTCCGCTGGATTGCTCCCGCGGGACGGTCATTCCTCTGGGCCACGCATTGCTGCGCGGCTCTAGCGACCTACCCGAAGGTTTTACGCACCGAGCCGGCACGTGCCGAAACTCGATTGGTAAGAACCAAGTCCCGGCTCCCTTCCTATTTGGTCTTGCTCCGTGTGTGGTTTACCCTGCCCGCGGCATTACTGCCGCGGCGGTGCGCTCTTACCGCACCTTTTCACCCTTACCCCGTCCCGAAGGACGTGGCGGTATGTTTTCTGTGGCACTTTCCGTCGGACGGGCTTGAACCCGGCCTCCCGGACGTTATCCGGCACACTGCTCTGCGGAGTTCGGACTTTCCTCTCCCCGCGTCCGAAGACGCAGAAAGCGAC
>JBAUVZ010000192.1:0-11090 GCA_049583505.1 Candidatus Sulfotelmatobacter sp. | reverse complement strand
GGCTGTCTCGGCTCAGGTCGACGCTTCCGAAAAAACCGATGCTTTCGCGCAATCAACTCAGATGATTGTGGTCACCACGTCGGATTGGAACGCAGTCGAAGGACAGCTGCAGCGATACGAGCGCGCCCTCGGTTCCCCGCAACGGCAGGGGCTGGAACCAGGTGCCGTTCACGCCCGCGGGCTGAACACCCATGGCTTCGAGTTCAGCGGCGACGTAACGCGCCGCAATCTCGTGCCCGCGCTCCCCTGTTCCACGGCCTTCGAGCAGAGCATCGGAAAGGAAGCGCATATACGCGGCGATGGCTTCCGGCCGAATCACCTTTATTGCCGCATCCGCGGCGGCCTGATCGGAGGGGCTAAGCTCCTGCGCGCTCAGCGGTACATAGAACATCGCCGCTAATAGAATCGCAAGAGAATAGCTTTTCATTCGTGGTTTCCGGGCTTGGTATGCTAACGGCGCGGGAGTTGTACCTCTGTGTCGCATATTGTCCTCCTAAGCGCTATCGCATGAAGCTACCGCAACGGCAATCTTCGTTATCTCGTGACGGGGCTCACGGCATACCTCAACGGCATTGCTGATGGCAAGAATCGGTATCAGGATACACCTGACCCTAGAGAATGCATCGGTTCACGACGGAGCAGGCCACTTGGCGGTTGGTCGGCCAACCGGAAACTATCCAGAAACGGGCTTGTGGAGGCCAATCTTTCGATTTCGATTGACTGGCCAGCAACGGGCTTCGAGGAAGTGATTTGAACCGAGAAGTCGGCCTGTCGGAAGATTTGCTAGCGATTGCGAGTGGATCGTGGGCAAACTGCAGACAATCCGATACGATAGCGCCGCTGTTCCAGTGTCATGAGTCCTTCACCCTGGCCTTCTGCTTGGCGTCTGGTGTTTCCGCCACTTCCCAGCGGTGCTGACGGAGGGTTGGAATTTGGGGATGGTGGCCATTCCCATGCGGAAAGAACGGAACGTGTCACACCAATAAGGCGTGGGTCAACTTTGACTTGGTATGGGCGGCCGCAATCGTGGCCACGGGTCTCGCCATCCTCGTGATCTGACTTGTCGAACCTTCGAAGCGATCGGACGCGGCGATTCTTGGTGGGTCGTCGGCCCGACTTTCCATTACTATCGGTGGAGTCTCATGTCGATTATTTCAGTATGGCGAACAACCGGAGGCTATTTCGGATGGGATACGACCACAAAGCATAAGGTGAAAGGCTGCCACCCGACGAGCGGTCCGCTAATCGTCCCAAAGGGCCGACTGCGGCAAATGCGCCACTTTTGAAACCATCCAAGAAAGTGACGAAATCGCTTGGATAATCGAGAGAAATGAGCTATTTTATCCGGCATTGGTACTTGGAATCGGGAACCGGGAGCACCAATTCGAGACAGGGCACGGTTTCGCGAATGAGTGACTATCCTTCCTCTGCGCGACGTATCCTTGGCTGCATTAGCTGCTGCCGGCTCTTAGAGGAATCCAGCCGTGAAGTTCCCTCTCTTCTCCATTCTTGTCGCGGCTTCAGCGCTCTCTTGCTGTTGCTTGTCTGCCAACGCCCGGGACTTTGCTAACTCAGCTGTTTCGAACCAATCCGAGTTAGATGCAACCCCGTCTCCAGGAGACGAATCGATCACGGACTCGTCGGAGTTCATGATCCCAGGTCCGCTACGCTCCTTTCTACGCATGGCGGGCATCAGTAAAAAGATTACGCCTCAAGAAGTGCTGCCCTTGCTGAGCCGGAACGTGTTCATGGAGGGCTATGAGGGCTCCGAAAGACAGACTGAATTTCTCATCTTGCTGAGACGATATGTCGCGCAGGCCAAGGAGCTGTCAGCCCTGGCCGCGACCGATGGCATGGTTCGCGTTGTGAATTGTGATGACGCAAATCCGCTTCTGCACATCCTCGGTTATCGGACTCAGCCAAACTGTGGTGGCCCTGACACATCCTTGCAGACGACGGATCCGGAAAGAGCTTTCCTGACGATCGACTCCGGGTTTCCTCTACCAGAACTGGAGCAGACGCTGCAAGGCGGCAAACCTTTCGTGTATCCATATGCCGCATCCCCCGTCCCGGTAACGTTCACCCCAGGCGACTGGACGATGGCGAGCGGCAAGAATTACAAGGAGAGCAGCAGGGATCTGCTTGACACCATCCTGAACGATCCGACGGTCGCACGGCTCTACTGGGCAGTTTTCAAGATGGATTCGGAGACCAACAAATTCTTGCAGCGATCGATTGGGATCAGCAGACTGTTGCCATATGCCGCCGTTCTTGATTTTTATGGGAGCCGCCTCTGCATCCGCGCCAACCGCGTCATCGTGCCCGGGGGGCCGGCTGCAGAATCTGCGTGGAAGGATTTGGTCGGGGCAAGTCCGGCATCACCTGTGGCCTTCGTCCAGAATTTGCTGGCCAAGGACAATGGCTGGCTGGCTGCCTATTTTGACGTGCTTTCACGGGTGAGTAGGAGTCAACAGGCCCATTTCGTCGAACGGCATCGGCTACGGCTTTTTTACGATGCCCTGCGGCCTCCAGACCCTTCGGTCAGCGCCACAGCGGGTGCGTTCAGACCGGCCCCCGCGCTGCTGCTTTTGGCTACACGGCTTCAGTGGGAGTCCACCGGTGAACCGCGTGTTCCTGGAAATCTCGATGTATGGAAAGACGTTCTTCGGCAACGGAACACAGTGCGCGAGTGGCGCAAGCGCAGCACCCGCCTGGCCAGCCCAGATCAGCTGGTTCAAACTATGTTCGCTCTTTCCCGGTCGGAAACCAACGGGCCTCTGCAGATCTACCTGGCGATGATCGAACTCGAGAGCGGACGATCTCCCGAACATCGCTTGGCTCCCGTGACGGTACTGTTGCTGGCGCGTAAATTTGAGGAGTTTGGTGACCAGTATCGGATCTTCTCGGAGTTTCAAGAGTTGAGTGACGCATCCATTGTTCTGTTCATGGAAACGGCTGAAGCACTGAACAACGTACCTAATTCTGTACGTGGCAACGCTCTCGGTACCTTTCAGGCGAATATCGGAATCTGGCAGATCTTAGCCCGGCAGGGACAGATCTCGAACGTGCACCTGAATGATTCGTGGCAACGGGTGATTGAGCCATTCGCTCGAATCAGGTCGGCCGCCCAGATATATGACGCGGGGCGGGCGTCCCTTGGAGAACTGTTTCGATTTGCCACCGGTGAGGCGAAAGTCTCTCAGGATGAAATGATCGATTTGCTGGCGGGACCTCGGCAGACCACCGCGGAAGGAATCAGGATCCACCGGGAGCTTGCGGTGAGAATCCGTTCTGTGTTGGACGGTCAGCGATTAGTTTCCCTTGACACGCTGCTTGCGATGGGCGATGCCTTGGGAGAAAAAGGTCAAGGGAAATTCATCGACGAGTTCGTGATCCATCGCGCTAGCGAAATACGGGAATTCGAAATGCCACGGCCGATTTTCACGAGTAGCGAGCGAACGGAATGGGCAACAGGAATATATCACAACCGTCACACCGAAGTGCAGATGCGAAGCGACTTAGCAAAAGTGCTCAGGTCTCCTGCGCCTTCGCACTCACAACTTGAAGAGGCTCGCGGTCAGCTCGCTTCCTTCTTGAGGGATACACTTGTCGGTTTGAACTACGCCTATTACGAGCCACCGGGTGCCCAGGCTCTGCACAATAATCCCCTCCTTGTTCGCTCCCACGACTTTGCTGCCGAAACGGTCACTGGCATAAAGACTGTCTGGCAAGCTCCGGAACTCGTTGGCCAAGGATCCCCCGCCGGCGGAGGCGCTTATTTCGTTGGCTCGCTTGCCGATCTGCCATATGTTCTTGCCGATCTCGAACAGGACTTTATTTCGCCGGAAAGTGTCCAAGCGCTCATCTGGAAGGAATTGACGCCGGGTCTATTGACTAGCGCGATCTTGCCGCGCTGGTGGGATGTTAGCCAGAATGAGCTTCACGCGGTTGCGCTCTATCAGCGCACCGGGGAGGAACTCCTGACCGCGTCCGCAAAGGACGAGGAACTGCGGAACAGAGTGATGACCGTCTTATCGGATCGTGTGAATCCCCTGCGGTCAGAGCAAGTCGAGCAAGCTCTGCGCGCCGGCCACGTCTCGGAGATACTCCCTCGAATGACGCCCGCGGACACGTTCTACCTGACGGCAGAGTTTCAGCGCAGGTACCCAGGGGAAACCGGTTCCTGGGGGACGGCCACCCAGGAACTGCAAGCTCTCTCTCGTCAGCATCCCGAACAGGTTAACTGGAAGCGCTTGTCGCGCGATTTTGGTGTGCCGCATCCCATCTTGGCTCAAACGTACGGTCGCGAGCTGCTGAATGTCGGACCTTTGCCCTCGTTCTCGGGATACTCCAGCCGTATTCTGGCCGAGTCCTGGGATTCGACCAATCTATACTGGGCTCGCTTGGCCGATGAAGCCGGACTTTCGGCTGTGACGCTAAACCATCTGGTGCCGCAGCTAACCCGGCACATGGTCGAGAGGATCTTCGCGACCGACTTCGAAGACTGGCCAGCGCTCCTCCGCGCGATGCACGAAACGGGTGAAGACTTTCGGACGGGCAAGATAGCTTCGCTCAGGAATGCTGGCACTCCTCGGCCGTGAGCTAGTTGTAGTTGACTGGTCGACGGTAATGCAGCGAGCCAAGTAGACGGGCTCGCAGAGTAGGAACTTAGGAATTATGTTAAGGAAATCCTTTCTGTCCCTTTACGTGTTTCTTGGTTTCTGCATCGTCGATGGAACTGGAGTCGGAGCTCAGGAAAGCCCCGATCTTCACGTTGTTGTCAACTTGGTGCAGCTCAACGTCGCGGTAACGGACAAGAGTGGAAACTATATTACGGGACTGCGCCCCAAGGATTTTGCCATCGCAGAGGATGGGATAGTGGAGAAGGTTGCCACCTTTGCGGAAGGCAATGGACCAGCCCTTAGCATAGTTGATTCAGCGGAGGCTAAAGGATCTGCAGGTCCGGCCGGGGACTTGACCAAAGACTCTTCTGCGGGGGACTCGCCTCCCACCCTCGCCTCACTGGTAGCCGGCGCCAAGGTGTTCATTCTGTTCGATACCAGCAACTACATGTATCGCGGCTTTGTCTTCGCGCAAGATGCGATCGCCGAGTTTGTCCGTTCGCTGGGGAGCGCGGACGAGATCGCGTTCTATTCCTACAGCCGAGACCTCTCACGAGCTGCCACTCTTACCTCCGACCGGACGCAAGTCTTGCGTGCCGTCCGCTCGACGGTGGCCGGAGACGAAGCAGCACTTTACAACACTCTCTTGCTGACGCTGAAAGATGCGGCTCAGTGCACGGGCAGGAAAGTCGTGGTGGTGTTTTCCAACGGCCCGGACAACTCCAGCGTAGTACCACCCGAGGATGTCGCCGAGTTCGCTCAGTCCGCTGGTGTTTCCATATACATGATCAGTACTCAAGAAGCAAAGTTGGAGCCCGTGTCCACCGCCGTGTTTGATCGCATGACGGCGGATACGGGCGGCAAGGCCTACTTTGCCAAGAACTGGAGAGACGAGAACAGAGCCTTTTCTTCCATCGGTGACGACTTGGCCCATCTTTATTCGATAAGCTACTACCCCAAGGCTAATCCCAACTCCGGCTGGCGTGCGATCACGGTCAAATTGGTGGGCGACCGTCTGAAGAAATACAAGATCCGTACGCGCAACGGGTACCGTCCTGAGTCCTCTCGATTTTCCCGCGACGCCAAAAACACCCGCCCGTATGCGCCGCATCCCAGTCCGCACGGGCTGCCTGCGGCGTTTGCCAATCTTCAAGAAACAGCGACGAAACCATGGCTATCGATTGCCGGGAAGTGACTAAGGTAGAACTGCCTCCGCAGCCGAACCGCGGGAGCTGAGGAAGTTGTGCCATGATACGGCTTATCCGATCCAGGGCCGCGCAGTCGAAAAGCGAAAATATCTCCGCCGGACCTGCTCGTCAAAAGGCGAATGGATGGAAGATTTTTGTGATACGCGCTCGACTTCGAGGCTCCCTGAGCATGCTCTCCGCTAGCGCTCTTGCCGGAACATTGGCGCAAGCGGCACTTCCAGCTCCGGTGAATCGGTACGGAGCGATTACAAATTCACTCGGCCTAACGGGCGCCGTGTCTACGAAGCTGATGCGGTTTTTGGAGTTCTCCGACTCGCATCCTAAGGGTTCTTGGACAGAATCAGGGAGTGCCTCACATGTCAGAGATGGCTCTACGCTCATCCCTCTCACAAGAAGTTCTGTAACTCGGCCTGTCAGCTGAAGTATTTTGCTTCCAGCCCCAGGCAAAAGGAGAAGCGAGCGGCGTACATGCGTCGTTACCGCATCGACCAAAAGGAAAAATGGAACGCGCACTACCAATCGCACGCAGCCTAGAAGCGAATAGTGGTCCCGTACCGGTGCTTGCGCTCATTGAGAATTAGTCGGCAGTGCAGAGGATAATGTCTTAATCCATTGAACCTGAAACCGCATTTTGTTAGGTGTTCTACAGGAAAAGAGACTTTCAACACCCACAGGGCTGGTCGAATGAAGGGTCAAGCTGTTGCTTGGCTCGACCCTTATCCGCAGGCGAATTTCCCTTCAGCGGTGACGATACTTCTTCGTTATTGCGGCTTCTCCTGGTCTTTCGGCGGTTCCTTCTTTGGTGGTTCTTTTTTTGCAGGTTCCTTCTTGGCGGGTGGAGAGGCGGGTTTGGCCTCGGGTTTCGGAGCTGGCTTATTCGCAGCCGGCTTGTTCGGAGCCGGGGCTGGTTTTGCCGCTTCCGGACGACCTGCGGGTTTCGAAGGTTCAGTTCGACGCTCGGGCGTTTCGGGAGCGGGCTTGGCCGCTGGCTGTCCTGGTCTAGCTGCAGGTTCTCCAGGCTTGGCTGCCGGTTGGGCGGGGCGAGCTTCATTCCTTGGGGGCTGACCTGGTCTTCCCGCGGGCGCGGCATTACGCACCGGCGCAGGAGACTCCGCGCGGTTGGGTTGAGCAGCCGGCGTTGCGGGTCGAGCGGGCGCTGCGGCGCGCGCAGGCCTTACCGGCGCGATTGGTTTGCCTACGGCGACGGGCTTTGCCGCAGCAACCACGGCCGGTTTGCCGTGATTGACGGAGGCGAACTGCTGTTTGTTCTGTGCCGCTGCCTTTTGCACCTGCAACTGCGTTGTCATGGGCGGAATGCGCTGCTCGCGGGTTGCGGCAACTTCAACCGGCAAAGGCTGGCGAGTGATACCCCCAGGGCCGTTGAAGCTGGTGCGGCTATTGGTGACGTTGACGGTGGTGTTGTTGATAATGACCGTATTCGTCACGGTACGGTTGTAGACTTGAACGTTCGTGACATTGGTTACGTTGTTGACGGAGCGGTTGTAGTCGAAACGATTTCCGTTCCAGTAGCCCCCTTGGTAGCCGGCGCCGACGTAGCCGAATCCGTAGTTAATGCCGCCGTAGTAGCCGATGTGCCGGCCCCAAGACCCGTAGTGGTAGCGGTATCTGCCACCGGAGAATCCCCAGTAGCCGGGCGTCCATAACAGGCCCACCTCGGGCGGGTGTGTCCACGCACCGGGCACCCAGTAATAGCCTTCCGAAGAATAGCCCCAATACCCCGGCGTCCAGAGGTAGCCGTCGCCAGGGCATTCCGGTTGAGAATATTCGGGCAGCTCCGGCGGAGGTTGGGAGGCTTGGACGTCAGGTTGGCCGTAGCTGGTATCGTCGTCGTTGTAATTATCGTTCGAATATTGATCGTTGCGCTCGGTGGCCTGAGTATCGCTCGCCGGAACCATGTTGGAGGCGGCTGCTGGATCTTGCTGCTGAGCGGGTTCCGATTGATCGGGCTGCGCCGGCTGAGTTTGGGCGCTGTTGTCCGGAGCCGGGGCCGGATTGTTGTTATTGCATGCCGCGATGCCAAGCGTGAGTGCGACGGATGCGGCTACCAGAAGAACAGAGTGAGGGAATCTGCTGGTTTTTGTCATAAGATTTTAACAATCCGAAAGTTGGATGCGGGATTCTACCACAGGGTTAAGCAAGAAGAATGTCCGGAAAGTGGGTTTGACGGCGGTGGTTGAAACCGTCGGCCGTGTTCCTCTTCGCCCTTTGTACTGAGTGGTCATTGATCGCGCGTTCGCGGCGGATATTCTGAATCTTTCGGCTATGCTGCACGTTACAGAGGTGGAAGGAGAGACGTGCTACCGCCGAGAAACGTGTTACCGCCAGACACTATGATTTCTCAACCTTCGGGTCGTTCCGTTGCGGACGGGAAATACACCGGCCCATAGCATTGATTCAGGTTTGCGCGATATGATTGAAGCCGCGATGGCAGCGCATAAATTCATGCTGAGCGAGTTTCCCTGGGACGAACGCCACCGCGTGGCCGGCATTGAAGACGTCCTTACTCCTGCGCTTGTGGTCTATCCGGAAATCGTGGCGTCAAACATTGCGCGGACTTTGCATCTGCTCGGAGGCGATCCGGATCGCTGGCGTGTGCACATCAAGACCGCAAAGCTGGCCTACACGCTTCGCATGCTTGTCGAGCGGGGTGTCCGGAGTTTCAAGTGCGCAACCACGCTCGAATTGCTGGTAGCTTGCTACAGGGGAGTAGCCGACGTCCTTCTTGCTTACCCGGTGGTGGGCGCAAATGCACGCCGCGTGCTTGAAATAGCAAATCAGTTCCCGCGCGTGCAGATTTCTGTCCTGGTCGAGAACGAAGTACAGGTGCGGCAATGGCGAGGCAGCTCAGTCGAAGTGTTTGTCGACATAAATCCTGGTATGGATCGAACAGGAGTCGAACAGGGCCAGGCCGACAAAGTGGTTCAGCTTGTGCGTGCTGTTGAAGATGCGGAGCTGCGATTCAGCGGCCTGCACTACTATGACGGCCAGCACGGGGGGCTCGACGAGCCCGAACGGACCGCAGCGGCGCATGTCGGCTACGATCGGTTGCTGAAACTTGTGATCGCGATCCAGGACAGTGGGATGAGCGTGCCGGAAGTCATCACAGCAGGGACGCCGACGTTCCCCTGCTCTCTCGCGTACAAAGGTTTTCACGGCGCAGGGTTCATCCACCGTGTCTCGCCTGGAACAATTGTCTATTGCGATGCCACAAGTCTGGCACAACTGCCCGCTGAATACGGCTACGCCCCAGCGGCGCTGGTATTAACACGTGTGGTCAGCCGGCCACACGATGGAATCATCACCTGCGACGCGGGCCACAAGGTTGTATCGGCCGATGCTGGCGTGCCCACGTGCTTGGTCGCCGGACATCCAGAACTGACGCCTCTCGCGCCCAGTGAAGAGCATCTTCCGATGGCATTGAACCGCGAAACCGCAGGTCCGCCGGTAGGCGAAGCGCTCTATCTCCTACCGCGCCACGTCTGCCCCACGGTGAACAACTTTGATTCGGCGCTCCTCGTGCGGGGCGGCCAGATTGCATCAGTAGAGAAAGTTACCGCCCGCGGACGCGAAGCGCCGCTGCTGCCCACGTTAGCGTTTGCCAAGTCCTCAGTTGCGCTTGCGGCTACAGAGCCAGTTTAGGCGGACAGTCTAGGAAAGAAATTCCGCGCCGGGCTTCGGTCGGGGTGCCGTCCTTGTGGCGTTTTTTGCGACAGGGCGTAGTGAGACCTATGAAATCTTGGCTAAATTACTGTATTCGCCTTTATTGTCTTGCCCTGCTGCTGCAACTCGGCTTCGCGCAAGAGGTCAGCTTCCGTATCACACCTCTGCATCCGGTGCAGGAGTTGCGCGCAGAGGCACTTAAGGTACAGCCGCCACGCGAGCAGGGAAGCTTCCGCGAACCTGACCTGGTGGAGTTGGTCAAACTCGATTCCGCGATCAAGCTCGACGTCCGTTACGCTACCACCAACAATTTTCTGGGCACCCCCCGTGTACACCCAAGCGCGTGCATTCCTTCAGCGGCCCGCGGCGGAAGCACTGCTCCGCGCCCATCGCGAGCTCAAGGCTAGCGGATATGGCCTAATCATCCACGATGGCTACCGCCCGTGGTACGTCACGAAAATTTTCTGGGAGGCTACGCCCGACGACAAAAAGATTTTCGTCGCTAATCCAGCCGAGGGTTCCAAGCATAACCGCGGATGCGCCGTGGACCTATCCTTGTACGATTTGAAAACGGGCAAAGAAGTGAAGATGCCCAGCGGATACGACGAGATGACCGATCACGCTTATGCCGACTACGCTGGGGGCACGGCCGACGAGCGCGCTCGCCGCGCCCTACTGCGCCAAGCCATGGAAATGCAGGGTTTCAAGGTCAACCCCACAGAGTGGTGGCACTTCGACTATAAGGACTGGAAAGAGTATGCAATCCTGAATGTGAAGTTTGAAGATCTCGGACATTAGAGATTTCGCAGCTTCTCAACGCGGATGAACATTGATTGATGCCGGCAACTTCCAGCGATCGATCAGCCGCCCATATTCCGGCGCTGGCAGTTGTACCAGCAGCGGCTTGCGCGTTGGATCGAGCCAGGTGAGCAGAGTTTCCAGTTCGACTTGCGGCATGGCAGTGCATCCGACCGTGCCCTGGCCGGGGCCCCGCCAAATGTGAAGAAAGATGCACGAGCCACCTCCTGGCGTAGACGGATTACCGTTGCCCTCCGAGGCAATCCCGTTGTGACCCACGACGATGCCCCAGCGGTACAACTCGCCAGTGCTCCGCATGTGCTCTGAGCTGTTCCAGTCGGGAACGACGGCGGAGCGATCAACCACGCGGTTATAGTACTTCGAGCCAGCGTCGTCCACGCATTCGATCGACGCGGTCAGGCTTAGATAGGGCATCTTTAATCCACGCGGGGGCTGGGACGCATAGCCGAACGCGGTGCCGAGGGCAAAGACGCCGGCTGGCGCTTTGCCATCTCCTTCCTTTTTGACTGGGTCGGAAGCGCTGCGAACTTCAGGGTCATCGGTCGCAATGACGCCTATGCCCCAGCCCAGGCCATTCTTGCCGACCACAATGGAGGTAGGTTCGCCTACCTGCGACCACGTCTCACGTGGAGTGGCGCGCTCGTATCGCTGCAGCTGTCCTTCGACTGCGTTCCAATCCGACGTGGTGACCACAATCATCTGAGTTGATTGCGCGAAAGCATCGGTTTTTTCGGAAGCGTCGACCTGAGCCGAGACAGCC